>NZ_CP147247.1:1386666-1733333 GCF_002140975.2 Enterococcus sp. 9E7_DIV0242 | reverse complement strand
AGAATCTCCGGATCGCTTCGTTCTTTTCGAAAAGACAGGCGGTGCAAAAAGTAATTATTTGCCGTCTTCGACCTTTGCTTTTCAAAGTTATGCGGAATCCATGTATGAGGCTGCAAAATTAAACGAAGAACTAAAAGAAGCGGTGGAAGCAATGATTATTGTTGATGAAATCAGCGGTATTAAATTAAACAGTGACTACAACTACACAGATACAACAACGAAAGAATACAGATATCAAGCGGTGTTTGATATCAACCATTATTAGGAGGAATTTTATATGTCAAAAACAGAAAATGTTTCAACAGCAAAACCAAAGATAACAGGTCCAATTTTCTCTGCTCCCTTAGGTACCACATTGCCAGCTGATGCAACAACTGATTTAGATAATGCCTTTAAAGGATTAGGCTATATTTCAGAAGATGGCTTAACTAATACAAATACCCCATCTTCTGACAATATCAAAGCATGGGGTGGCGATACGGTTGCGGTTGTTCAATCTGAAAAAGAAGATACCTTTACCTACAAATTAATCGAATCAACAAATGTTGAAGTTTTAAAAGAAGTCTATGGTATTGAAAATGTTTCTGGATCATTAGAGGCCGGTATTGTTGTAAAAGCTAATGCTGCTCAATTAGATGAACATGCGATTGTCATTGACATGATTTTAAAAGGTGGCGTTTTGAAACGAATTGTCATTCCTCATGGTCAAGTGTCAGAGATTGGCGAAATTTCTTATGTAGATGAGGAAGCAGTTGGTTATGAAATCACTTTGACAGCATTGCCGGACGATCAAGGTAACTCTCACTACGAATACATTCAAAAACCTACAGCTACCCCCTAAGCCTCCCCAAAACCTGACCGTTTTTGACATAGCTAGAAATAGCGCAATAATTGAATGGTTAGGCGCAAATGGGGATGTGTTACTAAATGACATAGTGATAGCTGAGGGCGTTACTTCTCCGCATATCATAGAGAATTTAGAAAGCAACACAGAGTATACTGTAAAAGTTGTGAACAAAAGTGGAGAGAGCGAAGAAGTAACATTCAAAACAAAAGAGATCACGTATAAAGAAGTAACAATTGTGTGTGATTTAAAGGACAAAGTTACAGAAAGTGTAGAAGAAAATCCAAACGACGTAAGATGGTTAGTTTCTGCAAGCGTACCAGCACCGTCATTAAATGCGAGTGAATTCACACAATCTATGTATGACGCTATATATTCGCTTGATGGAACAACGGTTGATTTACAAACAACTACACTAGCAAGAAATGTGCAAATAAATGCATTTCTAAATATAGTTGAAACGGTAGATAGACATGATGGTAATTACTTTTCAAATCACAACGCAACAACATTAATAGAAAAAGCAAACGTGCTAAGAGAAGAAATAAAAAAATTAGAGGTCTCTTCAAGCGGTTACGGTAATGGCCCAGGAGGCTATAGATATATATTGGCGTGGTGGAACTCTACTGCTTGGGAAGGCGGTTACGCTCACACTGATGATGCTATCAACACCGTTACAAGGGAAATAGACCCTAGCAAATATATATTAGATGATGGTTATTTAATTTTGAATACTAGAACATATACATCGGACACTATAACGCCTTCAATTTTGTCAATGGATTATGTTTGCGCAAAAATAACCATACTAGTAGAAGAAGATTAGCAGCCGCTAGTCTTCTTTATTTTTTAGGAGGAAAACAAATGATTATTACAGGTAAAACGAAATCAGGGTTCAACTATGAAATTCAAAAGGAGCGTTTGGAAAACTACGAGCTTTTAGAAGCGATTGGAGAATCAGAAGAAAATGCTTCTGCTATGACGAAAGTTGTGAAGTTGTTATTAGGTAAAGAACAGACCAACAAATTGAAGGATCATGTACGCACTGAAAGCGGGGTTGTACCAATCGAAAAATTATCAGAAGAGATTACAGATATTTTCCAAAATCAACAAATAACAAAAAACTCTTAATCCTTGCTGGGATGATACGTTTTGATGACGAGGCATTAATTTGCGACCTTGCAGAAACGTATAATATTTACGATTATAGACAGCTGCCACCAACAAGGGTAGCTGTTTTTTCTTGTGGTTTGAGGGATGATTCCCGAATCAAAATGAAAATGATGGATCAAGCTGTTCCCTTAGAAACAACTTTATTGGCCGGAATAAATGATCGGTTAAGCATGATTTTATGGTCACAAACAAAAGACGGTCAAAAAGGGAAAAACAAACCAAAATTCATTTTAGATTCACTTAGTGGGAAACCACCAGTCAAAAAAGATGAAGTCGTATTTAACTCTAGCGAGGAGTTCGAAGAGGTAAGAAGAAAATTATTGGAAGGTATAGATTAGGAGGAAAGGGGATATGGCAACAGAACTAGGAAAAGCATATGTCCAGATAGTACCCTCAGCTCGTGGCTTGTCAGGAGCGCTTAGGGGTCAACTTGATCCAGAGGCAGAATCAGCAGGACAATCAGCTGGCTTAAAAATAGGTACTGGTTTGAAAGTTGCTGCCGTCGCTGCTGTCGCCGCAGTAGGTGCAACTTTAGGGAAGGTCATTTCTTCATCACTTTCAGAAGGGGCCAACCTCCAACAATCGCTTGGTGGTATTGAAACGCTGTTTAAAGGTAGTGCTGATAAAGTTATCAAATATGCAGATGAAGCATACCGTACTGCAGGCCTATCAGCTAATGACTACATGGAGAGCGTGACCAGCTTCTCAGCAAGTTTGTTACAGTCTATGGGCGGAGACACAGAAGCTGCAGCAGACAAAGCAAACATGGCGTTAATCGATATGTCAGATAACGCAAATAAAATGGGAACGAGTATGCAAGATATACAAAACGCTTATCAAGGATTTGCAAAGCAAAACTATACAATGCTTGATAACTTGAAACTTGGTTACGGTGGTACTAAAACCGAGATGGAAAGATTACTGGCGGATGCTGAAAAGCTAACCGGTATAAAGTACGATATTAACAACCTTGCGGACGTGTACGATGCGATTCATGCCGTTCAGGAAGAACTCGATATAACAGGAACAACAGCCAAAGAAGCAGCAGAAACATTCAGTGGTTCCTTTGCAGCAATGAAATCAGCATTCTCTAACGTATTGGGTAACTTGGCACTAGGAAGAGACATAACACCTTCTTTGCAAGCTTTAGCAGAAACAACCTCTACTTTTCTACTTGGAAATTTCTTTCCGATGGTAGGGAACATACTATCTACATTACCTAGTGCAATTGGTACTTTTATATCAGCGTCAGCCCCGATGATTGGGGAAGCATTTGACAGTCTATTAGCTAGTTTAAATATTGATATACCTATCTTTGACACGATAGAAACCGCACTAAAAAAAGTAGGTCTAGTTATAGAAACGTTTAAGACTTGGACAAATTTGTTCGACAATACAAAAGGAAGCGTGTTTGATTTAAGAGATTCATTTACGGAATTAATGCCTATGTCATTATATGCTGATATAGCAGATTTAGCGTATGAATTTGGAGAAATGGTCATGAAATTCCAAGAGGGCATGGCTACTGTTGCGTCTGATTTGGCAAGCTTGGGGGCTTCAATTGTTTCAGGGTTGGGCAATGCCTTTGCAACAATAGCCCCTGTTTTTATAAGTAGTTTCGGGAAAATATTGTCACAAATACCGGGATTATTAAGTACAGTAATAACTTCCATAACTCCTATTGTTGATATGATAGGCGAAGCAATTACAAGGCTGGATTTTAGCGGTATACAGGCATTTGCAGAAGTAGTAATACCAGCTGTAACTGCCGCATTTGAAACGATGATGACGATTGTGCGACCTGCAATTGATCAACTCATAGAATCATTTGTTAATATGTGGAACGCGGCACAACCATTCATTTCTGCGCTTGCTGAGCTATTAATGCCTGTATTGCAGATAGTGTCTTCATTCTTGGGTGGAGTGTTTAAAGGGGTGCTAATGGGTGTCTCAGCGGTATTTGATATGATTGCTGTTGCAGTTCAGTTCCTTACTCCGGTCGTACAATTCTTGGTAGGTGTGTTTCAAGCTTGCTTACCTGTCTTTCAAACGATTGCGGAATGGGTCGGTGTTGTTATCGGTCTTTTTGCTAATCTAGGATCGGTCGGGAGTGGTTTGAGCGGGATGTTATCAAGCGCTTGGACCAACATACAATCAGCTATATCTACAGCAGGAACAATTATTTCTGGTGTAATCAACGGGATTAAAACTTTCTTTAGCTCGCTTGGAAGTGCAGGCAGTGTATTAAGCGGTCTCATTTCAAATATTTGGGGCGTTATTCAATCAGTCATTTCGGCTGCCGGAAGCGTAATACAGGGAGTTCTAACTGCTGTCGGAAGTGGATTTTCAGGTATGGGAAGCGTGGTATCTAGCGTAGGCTCTCAAGTGCAAGGAGTAATCAATAGTATAAAGAATGTATTTAACAGCTTGAGAAATATAGATATCAGTGGTGCAGGTAAAGCAATCATGGATGGGTTCCTAGGCGGACTGAAAGGCGCTTGGGGAGCTGTTACTGATTTTGTCGGTGGGATTGCTGACTGGATTGCGAAAAATAAAGGTCCTATATCCTATGATAAAAAATTGTTGATTCCTGCTGGTAATGCAATAATGGCCGGATTAAACAAAGGACTACAAGAAGAGTTTAAGGTAGTCAAATCAACCGTATCAAGCATGGCAGACGAGCTAGGAGATAGCTTTAATGTAACGGATGGTTTCGCTTCTTTTGGAGATATAGACACACAAAGAAGTATCATGCATGATATTTCAAAAGGATTTGAAAGAGACAAAGCTTCTCTAATTGATGACAAAGTAGACAAGCAGCCGATAGAAATTAAAGTGCCTGTATATCTTTATCCGGGAGCGACAAAAGAAATCGGCTACGCTACAGCGCCGCACGTTTTAGAAGCGAACAAAAACAGAGAGTATATTGTTAATGCAGTGAGAGGTGGGGCTTAATGGTAAAGTTTGTATCACTGAAAAAAACTTTGTCAGTAGTATTCGACGGTCACGAACTGGCAGATTATTTAATCGTTGCGCCGGGCTTTGATCGAGGGATAGGCTCAAGTCGTGACATTAATTTGCAGAAATTAGGAGAAAGAAGAGGGAAAGAGTTTTTGTCAGTTACTAATGACGAAAGCTCTATTTCTATGCCTTTTTCTTTAGTGGATAATGTGCTTGAAAAACGCAGAGAATTAGCAAGAATTCTTGACGTTGATGAACCGAAAAAATTAGTTTTCGGAGATGAACCTGACAAATATTATTTAGCGATTCCTTCGGATGATGTTCCTTTTTCTGATAGTAAGTATTATGGAAGTGGCACAATCACATGGCTAGTTCCGGATGCTGCAGCACACTCAACTGCAATAAAACAGTTTCCTCTTACAAAGACTGCAGACGGTATTTATGAGTTCGAGATTGACAATCAAGGTTCAGAGAGTGTGCCTATCACTTATAGATTGAAGAATACGAAAGAAAACGGCTATGTTGGCATTGTCAGCGAGTATGGAGCAATGCAGTTCGGAAAAATTGACGAAGCGGACGGGGTAGACTATCAACAAAGTGAAAAGTTAATCAGTACTACATCGTTCAGTTCTTACGAAAACTATACTGGCACAAATCCACAAGATAGTAATAAAAAAACTGGTGGAACATTAACTCAAAGCACAATCGATGGCCGCAATATTTTGCGGTTAGGTAGTGGGGGTTCTGCTACATCTGGATGGAAAGGCGGAATGAAAATGATTGATGTTCCTGCCGATTCAGAGGGGAAAATAGGAGCGAAAAATTTCTACTGCTATTTCAATTCTTGGTTTGAAACGGGATTAATGGGCCAGACAGGTTGTGTGAATGTCAGTTTCTTTACTGCAGACTTGAAATTGATTTGTTCGTATATCATTGAGAAGACGGACGCATCCGGGAATAGCGCTGGTGTTCTTTTCCAGATTGGTGGAGATAGACCAGCAGTCTATAAGCATATTAATTTCACACCTAGCTATCTTAATAGTCAAAATCAATTCAACAATGCGAGAGGTCATACGGATTTAATTAAAACAAATGATACTGTAGAAATGTATTGGTTTGGCTCTCGTATTGGTGCTAGTTCACCAAGTATAAAAGATATGGAATGTGCCAAAATAGGTATTTACATCGGGCAAACTTATAGTAGAAATACTAATGAATCCAGCCAGTTTGTTACACGCTGCTACTTAAGAGAATTAAATTTCTCGAAAATGAACGTCGACAAATGGCGAGATGTACCGAATCGATACTCAACAAACACAGAGGTAGTAATTGATGGGAATGAAACAAAAATGTATGTTGATGGCGTTGAGTCGCTAGCCGATGAAGTGAAAGGAACTCAATACTTTAAGGCGCAACCAGGCAAAACAAAAGTACAGGTTTATGTATCAGATTTTAGTGAGTTGGACTTGTCAGCGTGTACGGCTGAAATTAGGGAGGCATGGATTTAATGAATGAGAATGTAAGAATCGCGGTTCGTGACTCTTTAGATCGGCAAAACCTCACATTTCTGGATAACTCAGCAACAGGCACACTTCATTATACAAATGACACACTTAACCGTTTTGTTGAGGGCGATGCTAGTGTCCTAACGCTTGATATAGCAAAGACTCATGAGGATGTGCAATATTTGACGTGTGGCAATAAGCTTGCGTTTATCTGGAAGAATAAAGACTATTGGATGAACATTATCGATGTAGAAGAAAATGAGTATCAGCTCACTGTTATCGCTTTTAGTCTTTCGCTTGAGTTGAACAATGAAACTCGCGGAGAGTATAACAGCGATGGCGCAATGAGTATTGAACAGTATATCAGAAAATTTGATCCAGAAAGAACTTTGACTATCGGACTTAACGAAGTATCAGATAAGAAAATTTCATATGAATGGACCGGCACTCAGACCGTGCTTGCTCGTCTCTATTCGATCGCTAACGTATTCAGTGCAGAATTTGAGTTTGTTACTAAGCTAAATGACGACTACAGCTTAAACAGTATTACATTGAATATCTATCGTAAGCATTCAGATACAAGCCAAGGTATCGGAGAGAACAAAACGAATGTGACATTGAGGTTTGGCAAAGAAATCAAGACGATCACACGGAAAGAGAATATCAAGGAAATCTATACAGGTATTCGTCCACGTGGGAAAGATGGTTTAAATTTAGTCGGTTATATAAAAAAGGAATACGATAAGAACAACTTGTTAGAGTATTACACCGATGGGGATTTGATCAGAGCGCCACAGGCTCGTGATCGCTTCCCTTCTTTCGCCGCTCAAACAACCGATATGTACATTACTTACGATTGGGAAACGGAGTACAGCACACAGGAAGCTTTATACGGGGCTGCACTTGCTGAACTGAAAAAGCATAGTGTGCCGGAACTAGAATTTGAGGTAGAGGGTTATTTTGATACGAACGTAGGCGATACCCTAACGATTGAAAATGATAAGTATAAGCCTATGCTGATTATCGAAGCACGTGTGACTGAACAGGTTGAATCGTTTACCGATCCATCGAAGAACAAAACAACATTTTCGAATTTTAAAGAAATCGGCAGTCAGATAGATTCTTCATTGCTTGCTAAAGTTCAACAGCTGATTGATGCCAATAAGAAATATGAATATCAGATGATTAGCGACAATGGCACAGTATTTAAAAACGGAGAAGGGCAGACAACTTTAAAAGCTCGTGTTCTGGACGGTGTAGAAGACATTACAAACAGCCTATATGTTGTTTGGTACAAAGACGGTCAACACCTCGTTGATGCTCAGAGTATTACCGTCAAAGCAGCAGATATCAATGAGAAAGCTGTATACCGGTATATTGCTACAAACGTTTCAGGCTCAAACAGCGGAGGCTTTGAGGTCACTGTCACGAATGTTTCAGATGGAGAAGCCGGAGCCAAAGGAGACAAGGGCGATAAAGGCGACAGAGGAGATCAAGGGGCGCCGGGAGAACCAGGGGCAGACGGAACAACAACATATACATGGATAAAGTACGCCGATACTGCAACGGGAACCGGATTATCTGACAATCCGGCCGGAAAGAAATACATCGGATTGGCTCACAATAAACCTGTAGCGCAAGAAAGTACAAACCCTGCCGATTACACTTGGGCTGAGTTCAAAGGCGATGACGGAACGGACGGAGCAGCAGGCAAAGGGATTAAAGCAACAGCTATAGCATACGCAATAAGCACAAGCGGAACCACTACGCCGACGAGCGGATGGCAAACGACAGTACCGAGCGTTCCAGAGAATCAATTCTTATGGACTAGAGTTATTCAGACATACACTGACAATACGACAACAACGGCGTACAGTGTTGGTAAAATGGGCGCTCAAGGTCCGCAAGGCGAGGACGGGGCAAACGGTATCAATGGTTCAGGGCAACTGCTGTTTAATCCAAACTGGGAGAACTACGATAGCTCTGGAAACACATCGACGATGGGATGGACTTACAACGCTTACGCCAAACGGTTAGCAGCGGAATCTGATAATCCAACATTACCAATCATGAGAGTAGGAGAAGGAAGTACAGCGTCAAGATACATTCGAAGTGTAAACATTCCTGTAGTTCCAGACACTTATATCAGGATTCAAGGAGAAGCCAGATTTAGCGCTATAGTTAACACTGGATATTTTTCTGTAGTTAGATTTTACGAAGCTGGAAAGGCTGCTGAGAACGAAACTCAGCTTACCGGAGCAAACAGTTATTTTCAACTTAATGGCGTTTCAAACGGTTCACTCGTTAAGGATGTGGTAACTACACCTGCATCAAATACAACAGTTGCGAACGTTTGGACACCTTTTACTCACACCATCAAAGTTCCTGCAGGTGTCTCTAATATGAAATGGTTTGCTTGGAACGGACAAACAGTCGCGACAGCATATACAGATTTCAGGGGAGTATCAATAACTACGTACAAAGAAGGCGAGAAAGGCGACCCCAGCATAATATATTCTGATGCTGAACCAGATCCAAAAGTTAAAGATATGATGTGGCAAAAGCCTGGCGAACCTTTAAAAAGATGGAATGGCGCAACATGGGTTATACATCAGTTTATGGCAGATAATATCTTTGCAACAAACTTGACTGTTATAGATGGGAAATTTGAAAAGCTTGAGGGTACTGAAATTCACGGTTCATTGTTTAAAAACACATTTAGTGGTTACGGCGCTATTCAAGATGCAATGAGTGGTTACACTCAAATCGAAGGGGCAACAGTAGAGTCACGATACACTGGCGATAACACAGGATTAGAAGGATATTGGAGTCTGACGCCGACCGGCTACAGTATGGGGATGAAACAAAAAAACGGGAATTCGAATGGAATAGATTTATACTATGACCGTTTAGTTTTAAGGCAAAACTCAGATTATGTAGTTTTAGATTATGCTACTATGCGCGATTCTGGCTGGATCACTATCCCGTGGGCACGAACAGGAGTAAGTGGCACACTGCAGTATCGTTACTATTTAGGAACATTCACTTGTCGTTTAATTGATTTTGTGTTCAACGGAACAACGCCGGGCGGTTCTCCATTAGCCCGTATTCCTTCGAGCGTATTTGTGCCAACGTCAGCCCAAATGCATCTTATTCCACTTTGGAACAATAGCGGAACAACAGATACTATTCAAGTTAATTTGGATGGTGCAATTTATAAAGTTTCAAACAACGGAGGAACTACGATGGCACGGGCTTCGTTCGTTGTATTTTAATAGAAGAAAGTAGGCGAAACATGAGAAAGAATGCAATGAGTTATTTAGTCTCTGTACAATCAGTCGCAATCGGTTTGTGGCTTGCTTTCCATCACGGGAAATTAGACTATACAAACGAGGTCAGAGGATTTCAACATTTAGATTTCGTGAATAGCTGGCCGTTTTATTCGCTAGCTATTGTAATCGGATTATTGCTGATTTTTTCTTTAGTCAAAAAGAAATCTCAACTGCAGAAATGGTCACTCGTGTGTATGAATGCAATTTGGTCAGCCTACACAGCGATTCTAATAATTAACGAGCTATCAGGAGTGCCTAACATGAGTTGGGCGCTCTTTTTAGGCTACAATGTGGCTATTTATTTAGCAGCGAGATATGAGGTAGATGCTTAATGGAAAACTGGATTACACCTACATTAATAGCAACGATCGTTACAGGGTTATTTACTTACTTTGGAACAAAACGATCCACAAAATCCGATGTTGACAAAATTTACACGGTTGAAATCAAAGGGATCATTAATGAACTAAAGGAGAGTAATAGAAGCGTGAAAGAAGAAGTTGCGGATTTGAGAGATCAAGTAAAGAAACTTAAGGAGAAGTTGAATGATAAGGATGCGCTAATCGCTGAACTAAGAAAAGAAATTAAGCGGCTTGAAACAGAAAACAAAGAATTGAAAGGGGAAACGGAAAATGGATAATATTTTGATTGCAGCGACAACGATCGCTGTTTTTGTTTTGTCACTTACACAATTGATTAAAACGTACACGGGAGCTGAGAGTAAATGGCTACCGTTGATTAATTTGCTCACTGGGCTAGCCATTGGCATTGCTTGGAGCTTGTCATTTGATCCAGGAAACCTAATCAATTTTATTTGGGGCGGAGCAGTGGCCGGACTTGCTGCAGGAGGTTTTTATGATTTGGGCGCAAATCTCTTAAGAAAGGATGATGAGTGATGGTTAAGATTTTACTGATAGCCGGCCATGGCGCCGGCGATCCTGGTGCGGTTGGATGTGGGTTACAAGAAGCAGTTGAAACTCGTGACGTTGTAAATCGACTAGCACCATTACTGAGAAATAAGGGTGCAGATGTCACAGTGTTAAATCAAAGTATTGATGCTTTTGCCTCGATTCAACGAGGTTCAGTGCCTTTCAGCAACGGCTATGACTATGTATTCGAGGTTCATTTTAATGCTGCAGGTGCAACCGCACAAGGTACAGAAATCTTTGTGACTAACGCGGAGAGTGCAACAGATGTAGAACAGAAAATCATGAGTAAAATAAGCAAGTTTTTTGTCAATCGAGGCGTAAAGCGTACGGATTTTTCAGTAATCTGGACAGCAAAAAGCATGGGAATGAGCAGCGCTTTGCTTGAGGTCTGCTTCATTTCAAGTAAAGAAGATATCGCAGTATATAGTGCTAATCGTCAGGCAATCGCTCAAGCTATCTGTGATGGAATCGCTGAGGGCTTTGGGTTAAGTTCATCATCTACAAATACAAGCAACAATGATACAACAAATAAAATAGAAGTTAAATTGGAGGAATTGAACATGGAATGCATTATTCAAAAAGGAAAGTCTCAGTATTATTTCGACGGAACATCTATCAAAGGGCTTGCGAATCCAGATGAGGCGCGAGCAATCGGCACAGTCTACAAGACTATCAACAATAAGAATATCACTGTAGTAATTGTAACCGATGCACAATTTACTAGCTTGAAGAATTTAACAAAACGGAAAGCATTGTAGTTTTTGACAATTTAGTCAACTCGTATTAACATAAATATAGTTCCTTCTCTATGATTCCTCAAATTATAGTGGGAACTAATGGCCGCTCCTTTTGGGGCGGTTTTTTCATTCTATTAAAGATGGTATTGAGCGGAAGTGTAGTTGGTTATAAAAAAAGAAAAATCCCTACTCTTAATTAGAGCAGGGGCTTTTTTGTTATTTGGGCTAATTTTGGGCAAAATATCTGCAAAATCTTATAAAACAAGGATGTTCTACGTGCCAGGAGGGATTCGAACCCCCGACCGCTCGCTTAGAAGGCGAGTGCTCTATCCAGCTGAGCTACTAGCACAGTGTGGTATGTTACTACTATTATATAATACAAAAATAGACAGATGAAATGATGTACCTGTAAATTAGCAACATCAATATCTTAACAAAAAAGAGAGGCTCTTGCAAGAGAAAATTTCACTTTAAAAATAACTATTTTTTCTCTATTCTTTACGAGTGAAATATCTCAAGCGCTCTCTTAGGAATGTAAAAAAAGAAGAACTATTTTATTCTACTATAGAATTAGAAAAATCTGATACATTGGATAGGAATACAGAATCGAAATACACAACAGTTTTGATTTAACAGCTGTGTATCTCTTCCTTGGCTGTTTCTGACGAATCAATAAAAGATCGTGTGACTTACTTTCCACTGTTCTAACTTGATGTTCAGCCAGAAACTATAAATGCCTAATGTGACTATAGTCAACAACAGCCATTTGATCCAGCTGCCAAACAGACCAACAGCCGTACCGGTAAACTGGCAACGTCGACCTTCAATAACGGTATGCTCAATTTTCCAGCGATACATCATGCAAATGCCCCAAGGTGCACAAATTCCAAAGGTAAATGTAGTAATCAACGTAGCAATAATAGCTGTAATAATATAACTCCCAAGTCCTCCGTCAAAATAGGAACCTTTCATGGTAAACTCCTCCTTATTCATAAAAATAGATACTTATTCTATCATAGAAAGAGCAAATCAGCGAAGAAAGCAATGAATCATTTAGTGAATCGCTTTGACCATACAACAATCATGTGTTTTACTGGAAGTTTTCATTGACTGAGTGAACGGTTTTTGGTATGATGTTAATGTTGTAATTGTGGTCTCCACAGCTACAACCGCTCAGAACAAGTCATGTAAGTACATTTCTGTCACTTGGGATGGCGAGTCTAAGTCTAGAAGAAGGAGGTGCTGTATAGCATGTACGCAATTATTAAAACTGGTGGTAAACAAGTTAAAGTTGAAGTAGGTCAAGCAATTTACGTTGAAAAATTAGACGTAGAAGCTGGCGAAAAAGTTGTTTTTGAAGAGGTGATCCTAGTTGGTGGCGAGTCTACTAAAGTAGGAGCTCCAACTGTTGCAGGTGCAACTGTTGAAGGAACTGTTGAAAAACACGGCAAACAGAAAAAAGTGGTTACTTACAAATACAAACCAAAAAAACATACCCATCGTAAACAAGGTCACCGTCAACCATATACAAAAGTAGTTATCGAAGCAATCAACGCGTAATTACTTGTATTGACAGGAAAGAAGGCCTATCAATGATTAAAAGCTTGTTCAAGCGTAATACATCCGGAAGAATCGTTTCGTTTGAAATGACCGGACATGCAGAGGCCGGTCCTTACGGCAGTGATATAGTTTGTGCAGCAGTGTCTGCATTGGCTGTCAGTGCAGTAAACGGTATCGAAGCTCTTGCAGGTGTTACGCCAATCGTAGATGTGAATGAAGAGGAAGGTGGTTATCTCTATACAGAGATTCCAGCAGAACTCAATCAGGAACAGACGAATATCGTTCAAGTATTGCTTGAAAATCTCTTACTGGGGTTACAGGCAATCGAACAAGAGCATGACGAATACATTGAATTACAAACGATAAATAATAATTAGGAGGTGCAGACCATATGTTATTGACAATGAATTTACAATTATTTGCCCATAAAAAAGGTGGAGGTTCTACTTCCAACGGACGTGATTCAGAATCTAAACGTCTAGGCGCGAAAAGTGCGGATGGCCAAACTGTTACAGGTGGTTCAATTTTATACCGTCAACGCGGAACTAAAATTTATCCAGGTGCTAACGTTGGTATCGGTGGAGATGATACATTGTTTGCAAAAGTTGACGGAGTTGTTCGTTTCGAACGTAAAGGCCGCGACAAAAAACAAGTATCTGTTTATCCAGTAGCTAACTAAGCTTTTATTTAACTGGCTGGAGCCTTTGCCGTACAAGGGTTCCAGCCCTTTTCTTTTTAATAAGTTGGCGATTGAATGCCATTTTGAATGCCATCAGCTTAGAAATTAGCAAATTTAGCTAGTTTTTCGGCGGTGGCATTTTTTTGTTTACTGCTTAAATGAGTGTATATAGAGTTAGTCATTTCCAAGCTGGCATGGCCTAACCTCTCCTGTGTTTCTTTCATGGGTACACCAGCCTCATAAAGCATTGAGGCATGAGTATGCCGCCAGCCATGGGTACCGATGTTTGGCAACCCAACAAACGCCGAAAGTCTGGAAGATCGTTGATACAATGCTTGACGGTGTGCGTAGTTGCCTTGGTAATCTGAAAATATGATGTTCTTGTTTGTAGTATTAGCTTGAAAGAAAAATTCTTTTTGTCGAAGCTGCCAACGTTTCAGCATCCTACAAGTTTTATCATCAATGGAGATTATCCGGTTAGATGATTTTGTTTTAGGTGGCAACACGTCATAACCTTTTCTGGTCTGTGATAGTGTCTTATCGATCGTTAGGGTGCCACTCTCGAAATCAATATCATTCCAAGTTAGAGCCAGCGCCTCACCGCCACGAATACCGCTAAACGCTAATAGCCTGTACATAGTCAAATCCCATTCAGCAAAATACTTATACAGTAAATTCTTATTATTGACCCGGTGAACTTTCTTTTCCAGGTATGAAAGAACTTGCTGCACTTCATCGCTGGTATAGAATTTTATTTCCTTTTCATCCCTTGTACGCTTCGCTTTAGGCCTTGTTACCCGTTCAAAGGGATTCTTTTCCATAATTCCCAACGTGATAGCATAATCAGCGATTTTATAAGCGTATTGAAGCACTACTTTGTATACTTGTAGTTTATCAGCCCAAACATTAACGGCCTTTTGTGCCATCGCCGGTGTGATATGATTAATTTTGCAATCGCCTAGTATTGGCAGTACGTGCAGCTTGATGTAACGTTCTGTGGCGATGCTGGTTGCTTCCTTAACCGTTTGCCGGTAAGATTCATACCATAATTCATAAACCTCTTTAAATGTTTCATTGTGCTTTTTCTCAAGGCCATTTTTCTCAAAATTCACAAGAAGCCTGTTCAATTCGAGCTGGGCTTCTTTTTTTGTGTCGAATCCTCTTCTTGTGGTCTTTATTGGCTTTCCGGTCGCTGGGTTGATACCTAGATAGGTTTGAAATTGCCAGGCCTTTGAGCCGTCCTTTTTTGTGTACTGTTTAACTGTTGCCATTGTTACTACTTCCCTCCGTAGCAAGCTTGCGGCGCTTTGTGTGAAGGGGGATGGGTGGCTAGTTGTTAGCTTTCTTTCTCTGGTTCGTGATTAGAGACATACGTACGATCAACATAAATAGGATTTTCTCCATTTTTAAAGAGCTTATCTAAACCATTACAAACATTTTCTTTTGCTTCGTAAAATTTTAATAAGCGATCTTTCTCTTTTGTTTCAGATAAATTCTCATTATAAGAAAAGTACTTGGTTGCTGTTAGTACACCATCTATTGAGTTTTTTATTACAGTGTTCAAATCAGCTATGCCGTGTTTCGTGTCTGATAAGTATTCATATGCAAAAATGACAGCTTGAACCCACTCTACTAACTCCGGATTTTCTAATATTGTTGAATCTATATCTTTCCCGGTTAGTTTGTCTAAATTTTCCTTAAATATGAACTTGTTTAAATCGTAATCATTTGCAGAATTAAATATGGCATCTGGTGAGTCAATATTCTTTATATCAGAAACGCCCATTATATAGCCAATATCAACACCAAATTTTCTAGCTAATCCTTGCCATATCTCCTGTTTCCGAGGTGCACTGTTTCCATTTTCGTAATTGGATAGCATGCTCTGAGAAATTCCTAACTCTTCAGCTAAATCTTTTACAGTGATGCCATGTTCAATTCTCAACTGCTTAATTCTATTTCCCATATTATCAAACTCTTTCATAGTTATTTTCCATTAATTTATCATATTTTAGGAATAAAGTAAATCTTAAAATCAGAATAACAGAATTTTCTGCTTGACATTCTTATATTCAGATATTAAGATATTCTTGTAATCGGATATTGAGAATGGAGGTGAATTTATGTTTGAGCTTGATTTAGAGATGATCGCAAAGCTAAGGGAGCGAAGAGGTAGAAAAAACATCACTCTTGGCGATGCTGCTGCCGAGATCGGTATTTCATCTAAAACTTTGTCACTGATTGAAAATGAGCAGCGGCGAGTTGTTAAGAAATCAGTTTATAAAAAGCTGGTTGATTGGCTAGTAAATGAAAAGGTGGCCACTTAGTAAGTATTTTTTCAAGAAAGGAGAGTAGAGAGATGCAGCAATTAGTATTCAATGAATCGGGTAGGCTCGATGATGTGCCGTTTACGACATCCGAAGTTATCGCCAAGTATGCAGAAGTGGAACACAGGGCAGTAAGGCAGCTAATACGGAAACATGAAAATGATTTGGAGGAGTTCGGAAAAACGACATTTGAAATGTCGAAAATAACCGAGGGTAGGGGTAGAAAATCAAAAATCTATCATCTCAACGAGCAGCAAGCCACCTTGCTTATTACTTATCTGGATAATACGGAACCAGTAAGACAGTTCAAAAAAGCCCTTGTAAAACAATTCTTTGAGATGCAGCAAGAATTATATGCCAGACGTTTAGAACGAGGCAGCGGTAAAGCTGTTCACAAGGAAATGACGGATGCTATCAAGGAAAAAGAATTTTCACCACATTACTACAAGCATTTTACTGATCTGGCCTATAAAACGGCGGTAGGCTTCACAGCGAAGCAACTGAGAGAGGCACGAGGTGTAAACAATAAATCATCCCCATTGGACTATCTTACTGCTGAGGAGCTTGCAGCGGTCAATAAAAGGGAGATGGATATTTCAGTTCTTATCATGCTTGATCTGGACTATCCAACTATCAAAGCCACGTTAAATAATCAAGGGGTTATTTATCAGACTACCTTAAAAATTCCCATTGGAAAGGCGGTGGTGAGTGGTGAAACTAACAATAGATGATTTAGAGCTAGATGATTCAGTATTCAATGAGATCAACAGCCGGATAGAAAAAGGTGTGTCTTATGCTTTTGAAGCTCATGAGAAACGGAAAAATTCGGCTAGATATATGACAAAAAAAGAAGCGGCAGCCTATTGCGGTGTTTCATTCAATACGCTTCAACGGTTCATCTCTTTAGGTTTAAAAGTCATTATGATTGATGGTATGACGAGAATTGATAAAAACGATTGTGATGAATTTATGCAGAAAAATAAAAAATAATGCAGCTTGCGGCGCTGTGGTGATATGAGTTACTAAGGTTTAAAAAATTAGGGGGAATCTATTATGAATCAGAATATCATTGAAAATAAGATTGAGGAAACACAAATAAGGCATCAAGTGTTATGTGGAGCTTATGCCAGCATTTTAGAGAATTTGGGAGATGTAACCAGTTCAGTAAAAGATAATCACACAGGGGTTACTTTGCATCTTCCTGTAGAAAAATTGGATTACTTAATAAGTGAATTGGAGAAAATGAGGACTGAGATGCAATGGATTGATGAACAGGCAAAAATGATGCACGTTGTACAGTTTGGGAAACAACAGAAGGAGACAGAAAAATGAGTAAGCCATTAAATAGTTATGCGGTTAGCCAAGAGCTGGACCAGGTGAAACACTTGCTTTTCTTTATGGGTGAGACGTTCACGAGTATACAAAACACAGCACTACGATACCGAAAACAGGATCCGGATGCTGACAAATTACTTGCTGCTTCCATAGATAGAAGCATTGACCAGCTTATCACGTTACAGGCGACTTTGTTTAATAAGGTGATGGATTTGGAACAGAACTTTGTTGATTAGTAGGTGAAGGCTTTTGAATGAGTATGAGGGTATAAAAAAAGAGTGCTTCTCCCCGTCAATTTGGAAAAGCACAGCACCATTTTTTGTGGTCGTATTCAGTTGTACCCTCATTTTAGCACAAAAAATGAAAATATGAAATGAGGAAAAAGTAATGAATATTTATAACGATCCTGAAATATTGATAAAACTTGAGTCTTTTACATTGGAGGAAATCAACGAAGGAATTGAGACACTAGAAAATTCTATTGGTCGTACTCGTTTTGGGAATAAATACAACGAGCAGCTAACAATCTTATACACGCTGAGAGGACATGGAGAAAGAAAGTTACTTAATCACGAAATCAATGAAATAAAAAGACAGATTTTGGACAATCTTGCTCTTAAATTCAGCATAAGGGAAGCCAGAGTAAAGACATTTCAACTTTGGATTAAATACCACGATCAAAGAAAAGGTAATGATTTTGTTCGAGATAAATTGAGATTGGAACTTGATAGATTATAAAACTAAACATCTAAGAAATCTGAATAAAAAAAATGACGAAATGAGGAAACGGAAATGGTAAAACATGGCGATAAATTACAATCAAAAGCCAGTACAGCAGTTGAAACGGAAAAAATAAAGAAGGTTGCTTATGAATTAGCAGACCAGGCCAGCCGACTGGATTTTATTAAGAACTACCTGGACCTTCTTTCCGCAAGGGATAGCAGCAAAATGGATCATGATAGCTTGATTAGTTTGCACATCTCTTTATTTAGTGAAGGAGCCATGCAGAATATGGCGGAAATGCTAGATAAAATTTCTAGGTCAATGGATGCAAGTGCCAGTTTTTTACTAGATGTGATTGAGGACTAAAAACCAGCCTTGAAGGGAGGTGAGACATTTGGAACAATTTAATACTGGAGCAGCTAACCAGCCTCAAAACAGCTTGTTAAGCCTATGGGATAGGTTGCCAGTTTCACAACCGCATCTAGTAACCGGGCTTTTAAAAAAGTTCAATATTATGGCCTTGTGTGGTCCTAGTAAGTCGTGCAAAACATCTGCAGCGATCCAACTGAGTGCAGCAGTGGCAGAAGGCAATAAGTGGCTAGGCTGGCAATGCCAACATGGAAAAGTATTATATATCAATCTGGATAATGACGAGATAAGCACCATGAGCCATTTTAAGAAGGTTTACAGCGGTCTAAATATGGCGGCGGACCATTTGGCCAACATCACCATACACACGCTTAAAGGGGAAAAATTCCTCTCTTTTGGGTCTTTTGTGGATAGTATTATAGAGTTTGTGGCTAATGAGCAGTACACGCTTGTTGTCATCGATCCAATAGATTACTTGATAGATTTAGATAAAGGAGATCCATATCAGCTTATCACTTTTGACCAGGAATTGAATAGGCTTGTGAAGACGTTTGGCTGCAGTCTTGTATATACTCATTCCGTTCAAAGAGAAGTCAAAGGAAACAAGGAAATGAAGAAAATTATTTCCACTTCCAGCCTGTTGAGGTTATGCGATGCCTATATAGAATTGGTAGAACTGGAGCCGACTTCTAGCCTTTCGTGGTCAGTAAGAAACAGCGAGCTAGTGCAGCTATATGGCAGTGAGTTGTTGCATTTCTATCCGGCTTATTATGATGAAAATATATCTGAGGCTTTGCCTGAGCTGTTTAACTGGCATTACTCAGACTTTGAGCCTCACATTGATAGGATTTTTACAGAAGAACAAAAAGAGGCGTTAAAAGAGAAAGCTGATCATCTTGCCGAACGTTTAGATCATCGGACAGCCTGGCGAACCATCATAATTACAAAAGACTTTCCACCCATCAAAGATCGTGAATACTGGTTTGATTATCCAATACACAAAAGTGATGATAGTAACTTGCTTTCAGACTTAGAGCCAGGGCATAGCTTGCCATTATGGAAGACTGGGGAGCGAAGCCGGAAGCCTAAAGAAAGTAAGGTCAACGAACGAGCCGAGAAGCTTAAAGCGGCCGTTGAACAATTTAATGATGCCAACCAGGCACCGCCATCAATTAACGATATTGCAGCTATTTTGGATAAGTCGCCACGAACTATAAGAAACTGGGTAAATGAGTTTGAAAATGACTATATCATAAAAGGCGGAATAGTTTTTCTAAGAGTAAAAATGTTAGAAGAATGAAAAGTGAAAAAAACAAGGAAATTTCACTTAATTTCACAATGAAGAAATGAAAGAGTAGAAGCTTTAAATAACATTTTCACTCACCTTTTTCAGCTTGTGAATTGCAAAGTGAAGAAAACAAGGAAATTTTCACTTTTTCACTCTGTAAATAGCCGTATATCAATATTTATCTAATTTGTGAAATATATGATTTTCACTGTGCAATCTGATATATATATACAAAATATATATATTGGTGAATCGTTACAGGGACAGGGAATAAAAGAGTTGTGTAAGGCTGGCTTGGAAGGTAGCCAAGCCTATACACTACCTCTTGATTCATTCCCTAAACGTGTGAAAGAAAAAATACGTGAAGGAAGGAGGGTGGAAAGTGGCAAGGAAAAAAAGAAGAAAAAAGTTTCGTGTAGTACGTGATCAAAATTTTTTAGAATTTAAAACGATGCCACCAAAAGCAAACCGGGCTGAGGTCATCGCTTGGATGAAGGAATCGCCTATTATAAATTATGTGGTAAGCTTAGTAACGTCCAGCTATGTGATTATAAGCTATAAGGAAGAGGAGACGGATAGATATATTTATGTTGGTTGGAATTATGGAAAGGCTGAAAAAGTATGGTTTCCTGGAGGGGCTAAAACTGGCTGGGGTGAGCAATTAGAACAGGTTTTTGAAAAAGACGGAATAGACTTGATGCCGCCGCTTTATCATACTTTGCCAGGTAAAGAGTTCAGTTTACAGGATAGTGAGATAGCCCAGTGGTTAAAAGGGAAAACACATATCTATGAATTGGTGTACCTGGCAGCGTGCTATAACAAAGTAATTACCTTCAATACTGAAACGGGGTGCTTTGAAGGTGCTTGCTGGCACATGATGGATTAGCTTGCTGGTGGTTATCCAATCGAGAGAGGAGGGCGATGCCTTATGAAGCGTATGCACCCAACAAGCTATCTAAAGGTTCGGGATCTTATGCACGAATACCCATTCTTTGATAAGCAGCTGGCCACACTGGGAAACGATCCAGACAGTGAGGGAGTGGCTAAAGAGATTCGCCGGAAACAAAAAGCCATTCGTGATTGCTTGGCCAATACAGGGGATGAAAGTTTTAACTGTTACATCACATTGCACTACTTCAAAGGGTATTCCGTTCAGAAGGCTTTATTAGAAGCTTGCTACTCGTGTTCTACAATCAAACGGAAACAGAAGCGCCTGTTTAAGCAGATCGCAGACGAGTTGGCCATTTACTGGGAAGAATAAGAGCGATCCAGGTATGAAACAGTGCCATATTGAGAGGACTAGCTAAGAGGATGGAGAACATCCCGGCCGGTCCTCTTTTTGTATGCAGTAGGGGGCCATCTCCCTACGGTGTTCTTTTTTGTGCTTCACGCCGTCACTGTACATTTTTTCTCATGCGGCGATGAACTGGGGGGCCTGTTAACGTTTGTTAACCTTTTTCTATTATAGGGTCATTGTTGAGAAATGTTGAGATTTGAAACGTATAAGGGACCAGCAACACTTGACTAAACTTGACCACATGACCACATTGTTAAGAATTGTTAAGGTTGAAATGTATAAGATGCTTAGAAATGCTAAGGTTTGAATGTATAAAGGGAGGGACAAACTACTAAAAAATACTAATTTGTTCCCTATTATAAACAGTAATCAGGCTATTTCTATGATTGTTTCGGCCATATTTTGGCCGCTGAGAGGCTTCTTTCATCCTTTGTGGTAAAATATGCTGGAGAGCTGTAGCACGTCCGTAGAAGGCTAACAAATGCTAACATTTATACTCTTTAGGACCTGAGTAAACCTGAACACTTTTATATTATGGAACCTCATAAAACCTCACTTTTAAAATGCGTAGGACTTCGTAAAACTTAGTTTTCAAATACATTTATAGGAAATAGTTAAAACTTAGCAAAACCCAACATTCACATATGTATAGAAACCTGACAAAACCTGACTTTTTATTTTATAAAGGGGGCTACATTTCAAAACAAACACAGATAGAAAGCATTTCATGCCATACGGTGGGGGCAAGGCAATGGGGATTTATAGAGCGCTCCGGTTCAATCGGAATGTTATTAGTGTGGGTAACAAACTATGGATAGGGGAGATTATGGGGAGGTCCTCCGGCCAGGATCCGGAATAATAAAAAAGAACCGTCAAACGATTCTTAAAGTAGCGCCGCAGCTTATGAGAAATTTTATTGAATGCCATTTTGAATGCCAAAAGTAAAATACTTGTTGATATTCTATGACAGGCGATTAGTAAATTTTATTCTTTAATTCATTAATAATGAAACAAGTAAAACGCTGTAAAATCAGCCCTCCACTATATCCAGTAGCTAACTAATCTTTAAGAATATAGCTAGAGTCCTTAATTGATAAGGATTCTAGCTTTTTTATTTTGGCCAATTTGCTCTTATGTATATAGTAATCGTTTTAGATGTCTATCTATATTCAACGAAGTAATCGTAAAAAACGGAAGAATTGCTTGCGTTCTTCGGCTTATTTTATATCTGATTGAAAAAACAGATAACTATTTAGTAGTGGAAAAGAGAGAGGTAACTGAAAGTATAGCAAAGAGCATAAAATTCAGACGATGACGGCTAGCTAAGAGGGGAGATAGGAAGTGTAAAAATTGAGAATAAGATGAATTTTGTATTGTCTTTCAGTATCTCGTTTTTATCGATAGAATCTTGATATATTCATTGTATTTTTGTTTATAGTGATATTTTTCTTTTTTGTTACTCTTTATTATTTGATGATAAAAAACAAATGTAATTTTTATTGTCAAAAACGTCTGTATATCTGGTATTATTTAAATATATGGCGTTTTTTTATTTTGGATAATTCTTTGTTGGAATGTATCAAGTGGAGTATTTGATAGAGACAAGCCAAAGCAAAGAAAGAAATGGGGAGAAACAGATGAACAAAGGAATGAATAGGGGAAAGTTAGGAGTAATGAGCGTTGCGCTAGCACTGACAGTATTTTCTTTTTCAACAGAATATTCTGCACAAGCGGCTGAGTTATCGATCTACAACCTCAATCAGTCGTTAAGAGATGATGTGACTTCTACTGTACATTTGAACTATCGAACAGCAGAGACAGCATCCAGTCGTGATAGTCAACCAGAAACAACTATTTACTATTATTTAACTGATGAGGATTTCAATGTTGAAGCGAATCAAAGTGTGTCAGCAGCCGCAACGAAAAGTAGTAAAATCTCTTATCACAAAGCAGATATTGATGGGTTAAAGCAAGGGACGACCTACAATTATCGAATCGTAGATGAAGTTTCAGGAGCCATTTCTAAAGAATACTCCTTCACAACAAAAGCTGCGGTAAATAGCTTTTCATTTATCGCTACCTCAGATGCGAACTATCGAACAACTTCGTCCTACCAAAATTATTATGGAAATACCTTGCATACAGCAGTTGAGAAGTATCCGGAAGCAGCATTTATTATGCATACAGGGCAAGCAAATAGCTCGTTATCTTCAGAAGCTTATTGGAATGGCTATTTCCAACAGGGTGAAAGTATCTATGAGAACTATCCGTTAGTTGCAACGACTCTTTCGTCGGGTTCAAGTAATAAAGCATTTTTGTTGAATCATAATTTAGTAGCTTCTGGTAATGATTTAGCAAATAATTCATTTGTTTATGGTGATGCCCTGTTCCTACAGTTGAATACTAAGCTAACATCTACGGCGAATATTACTAGTCATATCAGCTGGCTGAATCAAGAAATTGCAGCCAAAGGACAAGGTAAATGGAAAATTGTCTCGATCGGTAATAGCTTCTATGGCAATTCATCCAACACGTCAACGATCAAAAAGAAATTGGAAGATGCGTTCGATAAATTAGGAATCCACTTGGTTATCCAAGGGAATGAAGCGGCCTATCAGCGCTCTTATCCAGTAAAAAATGGTCTTGTCCTTTCAGATTACCCAAGTGATCAAACAATTGCCGCACAAGATGGAACTGTCTATGTTTCACCAGGGGCATCGGGAATCGAACAAAAAAATGGGAATAGCAGTAAACGAGAATGGATCAATAAGTCAAGTGATTTCAGCAGTAGTACAGAGAAGAAATCATCTGAGAAGAAAATGTATACCAACATTCAAGTCACTGCTGAGAAGATCGAAGTTGCTGCGTATACTGTTGATGGACAGCAAATTGACAAATTTGAAATCAATCATGCAGCTACACCAGCACGTGAAGCCAAAGAGTTAACGACCTACGCACTGAATAATGCGTTTGGCAAAGATGCCAAAACGACACGCTCAATCAGCTGGCAAACAGAGACCGCAACGGCATTCAGTCAACCGTTTGTTGAGGTCGTTCCAGTTGGTACGGAATTTACAGCAGAAAATTGGCAAGTATTTTCAGGTACATCTGAAAAGAACAAGCAAATCTTCACAAAGAAAGCGACGAACAAGGTGCAGCTTGAAGGCTTATCACCGGGAACTACGTATCAATATAGAGTTGGGAATATAGTCAAAAATGCAAAAACAGGTTCGGAAACGACCTATTATAGCCCGATTTACAGCTTTACGACAGATACAGAGGAAGCAGAACCATTCACATTTTTACATTTAGCTGATTCTCAAAGTGACCTATCTGGCTATGGACCATATTTTGGAAATACCCTAAGTCAGGCGCTGAACCGTTTCCCGGAAACACCGCTGGTTATTCATACTGGTGATATGGTTGAGTCACCAAATGAATCTCATTTTACGAGCTTCTTTAATGCAATGGGAACAAAAATGTCAGATACTGCTTTTCTACCAGTATTGGGGAATCACGAGTATAAAACGAGTGAGTCGTTCTATCAATCAGTTTTCAATGTCGATTCGATAAATGGCTTCCCACTAAACTATTCTTATGTTTACGGAAATGTTCTCTTTTTCAATATCAATTCTAATTACGATTCTACTGCAAATCTTGACAAGCAAATTGCCTGGATGAGAGCAGAGGTAGCGGAAAAGGGCGACGGAAAATTCATTGTTGCTTCCTTCCACAAGAGTCCGTATGGTGGCAAATGGACGAGTTCTTCAAGTTCTGTTTTAGGGTCAAAGAATATCAAAGCAAAACTTGTTCCGGTTATGGAAGAACTGGGTGTGAATTTGGTGTTGTCTGGTCATGATCATAATTATATCCGTAGCTATCCTATCAAAAATGGCCAGCCGGTAACAGATATGTCTGACCCTTCAACGATTTCAACCAGCGAAAATGGAACAATTTATATGGTTTCCAGAAATAGCGGACAAAAAACGTATAAGCTTGAAGATGCAAAAGCGTGGACAGCTGTTCGCTGGGCACCAGCAGGTGATATCACAGGGAAGGATAACCTTCCGGAGAATACTGTTTTTTCTGCAGTTAGTGTGGAGGATCAGACGTTAAAAGTGACCGTTTATACCGCAGCGTATAAAGTGATCGACAGTTACACGATCACTAAGTAATAATGGAGATCCCTTTGTTTCTCAGGTAGTGAGAGACAGAGGGGTTTTTCTAGTTGGGCGTATTTTGGATAGTTATGAGCATATTAGTTGATTCGTCGTTCAAAATTGGGTATCTTCTGATTGAAAAGGATACTTTCTATTTCGAGATGGAATTGTGAGTGTCTGAAAAAGGAGGTGAGAATGTGTATGCAGTGAAAGTTTTTCATGGGTATATTGACAGTTGTGGCAGACGAACTCGCAACAAGGAAGATGCGGTCATCTTTCAGAATGTCGATCAAGCGGAATTGTTTGCAAAAAAAATCGGCGGTCGCGTGAAAGAGCTCGTGATCGTTGTTGAAAAATCAGAAAAAACAGGAGTGTTAACGAAGTGATGGATGAATGTTTTATGCAACAGAATAGTGTTTTTTAAGACAGAGGCTAACCCTAAAAAAGGTTTGCTTCTGTTTTTTTGTTCTCGTAAATTTTAGTAATTGAAATGATTATCAAAAAATATTAACTTTATTACATTATAATATTTAAATGCTGGTTAAAATATGTTACACTCTTTTTGAAAGCGTAAACAATATCAGAAAAGGAGAGACTCTATGATCAAAATGAAAAAAATAGTTCCTGTGTTCTTCGTCATTATTTTGGGGTTATTCACAGCAAGTACATCTATACAAGGAACTGGTTTTGGGGAAATTGTTTTTGCAGAGGAGCAGCCGGTATATCGAAACGTAATGTATTATGGCGATTGGTCGATTGAAGACAGTGAGGGAAATTTTTTCCCGAAGGATATTCCAGCTGAAAAACTGACACATTTGAATTTTGCTTTTCTGGATTTCGATGTGAAAGGGAATTTAGAATGGACAGATGAGTTTGCCGCAGTAGGAACAACAGGTGGAGAAAGCACCGTTGTTGATTATGCACCTAATGCAGGACTTTTGAATGCACTGCAAGAGTTGCGCTTAAAAAATCAAAATTTGAAAGTTGGTGTTTCGGTTGGTGGTTGGACCAAATCAGGTGATTTTGCTTTAAACGCGCAAAACGAAGACTACCGGAAAAATCTAGTATCAAATTTGGTTAAATTCGTCGAATATAACCAAATGGATTTTTTGGATATCGATTGGGAATACCCGGGAAGTGTTAGGGAACCAGATTTAGTTGATAGTAAGAAAGATGAAGGAACGCCGGAAGCCTCTGAAAAAGATCGCCAGAATTTTATTACTTTGCTGAAGGAATTGAGAAGTGGCTTGGAAGGGCTAGGCAAGAAAACCGGTAAAAAATATGAGCTTTCAGTTGCCTTGGCAGCGGGACCATATACATTGAATATGGGAACGGACATTGCAGGTGTTTTTGAAGTGGTTGATTTTGCGAATTTGATGACTTACGACATTCATGGTGCCTGGGAAAATACAACAAATCATCATAGTGGGCTTTATACTAGCTCAAAAGCACCACAAGGGAATGGCAAGCCGTGGTCTTTCAGTACGAATGATAGTGTGAACTATTTTTTAAACAATGGTGCTACACCGGAGAAAATTGTGATTGGTGCCGCTTTTTACAGTAGAGGATGGGGAAATGTAGAAAATGATGGCCCTGATCCTGAAAATTTACCAGGTTTGTTTGGTAGTGCTGATTTTGCTACTGTGGATGCTGATGGCAATAAAAGCCGTGGCGCGGAAAATGCCAAGCCTCTTGTGAACGGAGATCAAGGCCGTAATGGTGGTATTTGGGCCTATCGCTCTTTCGATCAACTAAAGGAAAAGTATTCCGATTTGACGGAATATTGGGATGACGAATCAAAGGCTTCTTATATGTATAGTGAAGCTTCTAAAGTCTTTTTCACCTATGATAGTGAACAGTCGATTCAGGCAAAGACGAACTATATTCGTGAGAAGGGGCTGGGAGGAGTCATTACCTGGATGCAGTCACAGGATAAGCCTTCGGCAGAAGAGAGTCAAAAACGAGATACGTTGACTACGGCCATCTATAACGGCCTGTATAAAGACCCAACATTGCAGGTACACGAGCTTGAGTCGTTACCTTTGGCAATCAAGACAACAGTAGCTCCTCTTATGGATGGAAAAGAAGGCTATAAAATCAGTCTCACAAATGAAGAAAAACTAATAGAGACAGATAGTGTTCTAAAAGCTGTTGAGAAAAACCATAAAACAATCAAGAATCCTGTATTATCAGTGCCAAATGAATCAGGAGAGTTATTCACTTTATCGACTGAAAAGGAGAATTTGACGAAAACTTCTGTTAAACCATCTCAATCATTGGATTTATCTGAGGTAGGGATAATGTTTATTGCTCCGGGTGAAACAGTCACTTTTGATATATATACAGATGCAGATTTTGCTCATATGAAGCGGTTGGCCTATTTGAATCTAGAGCAGAGAATCCTGTCAGATGGTGTGACATATGGGACACAACAGATTTACGAGCTTCCTGCTACTTATGAGAATACTGGAAAAATCTCCGTTCGTCTTGTAAATGAGAAGGAAGAGCTTTTGGCAGAAGAGGTTGTTCATCAGGGCGAAGTAGGGACATCACTTGAGTTGGCAGTGCCTGCTGTTGAAGGCTATAAAACGGAGACGACAGCAATCAATGGACTGTTCAAATATTCGCCACAAAGTATTTCTGTTGTCTATGTGTTGGAAGATCCTGTCGAGGAAACAGGAAAAGTGATGATCAAGGTGTGAAGCTGATAGAAGATACTGAAATCATTGGTGTTGTTGGTGCCAACTATCAGACTTCAGTAAAAGAATTTTCAAGCTATACACTGAAAAAAATTCCGGAAAATGCTTCTGGAAAATTTACAGCAGAAACTCAGCAAGTAACGTATATCTATGAAAAAAGGACAGATACATCTAGCTCTACTTCTGAAACGAGCAGCAGTTCGACTACAGAGATATCATCTTCCGAGTCTTCTACAGCGAGTCGATCAACTTCTGAAAGTACAGCAGAAGGTACAAAGAAACCTGGGGGTGGAAAATATCCTGAAACGGGTGAACAAAATCAAACGGGGTATCAGTTCCTAGGGCTTTTGGGCTTGCTTGGCGTACTGATAAGCTTTGGTTATATTCAAAGAAAGAAAGCTTAGCGTTAATGTGTGGACGATAAGCAGAGATAGAATACTCCTATAAATTATAGATAAAACATACTAAGATTAGTGGGTAAGATATTCGACGGAATAGCTTACCCACTATTTTCTATTTATAGCGTATAGTGGGAGTGAAAGGAAGCTCGGACATGACCTCGTGGACTTCGAGTCCGAAGTGCAAAATGAGCTCCTTCACTGACATTTTAGAATCTGGTTTAAGTATGTTGGGACTCCGAGTCCGTGTAAAGGAAAGTAGAATTGAAATGGTTCAGTGAAGGTCTTTCTATAAAAAGAGAAGGAGAGAAAAAACTATGTCATCTATTTTAGCTTTTGATGTATCAAAAGGAGAAAGTTACAAAGTACTCTATCAGGACAACTTTTGCTTATCTGAGGGAAAAGTAGTTCACAATCAAGAAGGATTTCAGCTGCTATTAGAGGAAATTCAGACCTTACCAGAGGTCCCTGAAATTGTTTTTGAAGCAACTGGTATCTACTCACGTCCCTTAGAAAAGTTTTGTCAGGATAATAAACTGACCTACTGCCTTCTAAATCCTTTAGAAGCAAAAAAACAGATGGAGGAAGGCTCGCTTCGTAGCTGGAAAACGGATAAATTTGATGCTCATAAACTGGCTCAAACTCATTGTAAAAATAGACGCCAACCAAAGCTACACCAACAAGCAATCTATCTCGAACTACGAGAACTTGCCCGCTTCTATCAGGAAATTGAGACGAAAATCAGTCATGTTCGTATGAATCTTCATAATGCTCTTCAATTGACTTTTCCTGAATTGGAACAGTTCTTTTCCAGCCGTATCACTCCCTATGCCTTATCCCTGATTGAATGTTTTCCACATCCTGCCTTCGTTCTCGCTTCCAGTCGAACAAAAATCAAAAATCGATTGATGAAAACAACGAGGAAACGAATTTCTGAAAATAGGGCTTGGCAGAAAGCTGACCAGATTTTCATTTACGCCTCAAACTCTTATCCAGCTGTTGAGTCCAATAGTGTTCTCTGTCAGAAAGTCATTTACTATGCCCAGCTTCTTCAGGACCTATTAGAACAGAAAAATAAATTGATGGAACAAATGATGAACGCTGCTCATCCTCTTGAAGAATTTGAGTTGTATCAGACGATTCCAGGAATTGGTGCGCCAACGGCTGCACTTCTGATTGGAGAATTAGGCGATATTCGATGTTTCTCTACATCAAACAAACTCAATGCATTTGTCGGGATTGATATCCGGCGGTTTCAATCTGGATCATATATAGGAAAGGATCATATCAATAAAAGAGGGAATCCAAAGGGGCGAAAGATTCTTTACTTTACTATTCGTAATATGATTCGACAACAACACGCCGCCTCCAATCATATCGTCGACTATTATTATAAATTAAAAAAGCAACCCCTTCCTAAAATGGAAAAGGTTGCCACAGTTGCCTGCATGAACAAGCTCCTGAAGTGTATGCATTCCATGGTTAGGAATCATACAAGGTACGCTTATGCGTATACGGCCTCCAACGACCAATAAGGACGAGTCCTTATTCTAAAATTATAGCACAAACTAGATGAAAAATTCAGAGATCCATCTAGTTTATTTAGTGTACTTTCAGATAGTTCTTCACTTCTTTAAAAACTATAAGGAATTTGTTTCCACTTTCCCCTTGACTAATCGTAGGAAAGAGGTTGGGCCAGAAGCGTCAAACTTCAAGCAATAAGATGGAATTCACGAAAATTGCTTCACAAATTTTTGCTGAATTTCAGCTTATTGTCGAAGAAGTTGCTTCTGTCCCACCGTTTATTCGGGTTTAGATACAGAACAAGCGTGGGACTTGAGTTATGTCCCACGCTCTTTGCGTATCTATTCATGAATTTCCAAAGGAAGGCCATCTGGATCAAAGAAGAAAGTCATTTTTTCTCCGGTATAATCATCGGTTCGGATGGGCTCGCACGAAACTCCGTGTTGTTCTAAATAAGCTATAGTATCCGGCACACTATTTACCTTAAAGGCTAAATGACGTAAACCTAAAGCTTCTGGATAAGAAGGGCGCTTAGGGAAGACATCACTGATAAATAGTTCCAGTTCTTGATTCCCTAATTTTAAATCGAGCTTGATGTCCTTCTTCTCAGCTCGGACATTTTCACGAATGATAGAGAAACCTAAAACATCCACATAAAAATGCTTTGATTTTTCATAATCGGATGCATTCACTGCAATATGGTGAATTTGTTGAGAAAACATAAAGGGAAATACCTCCTGCATTTTTTGATAATTAATCAATATGATTATATCAAAAAATGCAGTTAAAAGGATAACTATAGCTATCTGAGAGCAAAAAAATGGATATGGTTTAGTGATTTGTGAAACTATTGGTATAATGAAGAAAAGTAGAGGGGAGATGAGTATTGTGGAGCTTCATGAACGAATTCTCAAATTGTTGAATTCAAGCACAGTTTTCTTGATTGCGACGGTCGATCAACGTGGATTTCCGAATGTTATTACTGTATCCAGACCATTGTGGCGTGAAGGGCTGTTGCGAATGCGCTTTTACGTTGATGGAGAGGGCGAGACGGTTCAAAATATTTTGAAAAATCCAAATGGGTCCGTGTGCTGTTATCAAGAAATGCAGTTTGAAAGTATGGCTCTCAAGGGGAAATTCACGATCGAACCAGTAGATTCTGTTGATGAAGTCGAATCATCTCTTACAGACTACCAGAGAGCATTGGCGCATAAAAAGCCTGTGGTGCTATCCTTTGAAACGTGGACAGCTAAAATCCATATAGACAAGCAAACCAAAGAAATCATTGTATAAACAAAGAAACAGATCAAACAATCGTTCAGAGAGTCCGTGACTCTTTGGTGTTGTTTGGTCTGTTTTTACAGGTAAAGATCAAATACAGTAAATTGTGGCGGAACCCCGATTCTTATTGGGATCATGGATGTTCCTAAACCAGTATTGACGTAAAGCTGTGTTTGACTTCCTAAGGTATAGAAACCACGAATATATTTTTCTGCTAAAGCTGTTGTTACCGGGAAAAAGGGAATGTTCACTTGACCACCATGACTGTGTCCGCTGAGAACGAGCGATATATTGAAATCGACAGCGCTCTCGACAACATCCGGTTCGTGACTCAAAAGGACAGAGTATGCGGCTTCTTTCTGAGTCATCATGGCTCCTTCAATGGAAGGATTTCCAAAAAGAGAATCGTCAATACCTGCAAGGTAAAGTTTTTTCTGGTCGGTCACTGCGAGTGTTTGCCCTGTATTCTCTAATAGCTGAAAGCCGCTGCTGGCCATGATATCAGCATAAACAGTGGATGCTCCACCACCATAATCGTGATTTCCCCAGACTGCATATTTTCCAAGGGGGGCATCAATTTTGTTTAATAGATCAATCGTTTCATCCACGGGGCCATATGACGCATAGTTGTCAAAAAGATCCCCGGTAAAGACAACAATATCTGGTTTTTCCTGATTGACAGCAGTAACGATTTTTTCCAGCTGTTCTGTTCCATAAGATTTTTGCAAGTGGATATCAGAAAGCTGGACCATTCTAACTGTATCGAGACTAGTCTCTGTTTCTCCAAGTTCGTAATGCTTGGTTGTGAGTCGCTTAGGTTCTATAAAAAAGCCGTAGACTGCCAGACAGGCACCCATAGCTAAAAGACTGATAAAAATGAGCATAATTTTTTTCATGACATCCCTCTTTCTGCGATCTTTATTTAGTATATAAGAAAAATACTGAAAAAATCTGTTTTTAATAGATTCTTTAAAGTAAATTAGAAAAAATGATAAAAGTTGTTTCATCGTTGAACTTTGATATAATAATAGGTAAACACTGCTAAGAAAGTGACATTTTTTATTGGCGGAATAGACTACAAACCATGTATAGAATCTTTAATAGGATTTATATAGAAACAACTAACTTTGGAAAGAAGGAATGATCAATGATCGTAAGAGTAAATAAATTAAGACAGGAAATGAAGAAGAATGATATTTCTGCTTTTCTGGTCACAAGTCCGTATAACTTACGCTATTTGACAAATTTTACCGGGTCAACAGGTCTAGCTGTAATTACCTTAGATAAGGCATTTTTTATCACTGATTTCCGTTACACGGAACAGGCAGCTCAGCAGGCAGAAGGTTATGAAATCATTAAAAACACCGGGCCGATCTTTGATGAAGTAATGACGCTTGTGGAAACAGAGAAACTTGAAAACATTGCATTTGAAGAAGCACATGTTAGTTTTGCGGAATACAGTGTTTTAGAGGAAATCCTGACATGTGATTTAATTCCGGTGGCGGGAATGATCGAAGAGCTTAGAGAAGTAAAAGATGAAGAAGAAATTGCCATCATCGAAAAAGCCTGCAGTATTGCAGATTCAGCGTTTGACCATATTTTAAAAGTAATCAAGCCGGGAATGACAGAAATCGAAGTAGCCAATCAATTGGACTTTTATATGCGTTCTTTAGGTGCTTCAGGAGTGTCTTTTGATACAATTGTTGCCAGTGGGTTGAGATCTGCGATGCCTCACGGTGTAGCAAGTGAGAAGCTGATTGAGAAAGGTGATTTTGTTACATTGGACTTTGGTTGCTATTATCAAGGCTATGTTTCTGATATGACAAGAACCTTTGCTGTTGGCGAGCCTGATCCAAAGCTGAAAGAGATTTATCAAATCGTGCTTGAGGCACAGTTGAAGGTTCTGGAACAAGCGCAACCTGGGTTGACAGGAATTCAATTGGACGCCATCGCACGTGACCATATTGCTTCACATGGTTATGGAGAAGCATTCGGTCATAGCACAGGACATGGCATTGGCTTGGAGATTCATGAAGGGCCAAATGTTTCATTCAAATCAAATAAGCAGTTTGTTTTTGGAAATGTGATTACAGATGAGCCGGGAATTTATATTCCAGGTCTTGGCGGTGTGCGAATCGAGGATGACTTGTTGATTACAGCAGAAGGCAACCGCGTGTTGACTCATTCACCAAAAGAATTGATTATACTATAGAAGAAAAAAGGAATTAGAAGATCCATGCCCGTTCTTTTTATCGAAGAAGAATCGCGAGACTGCTTGTCTTTAGCTGAGGAAAATCAAGTTTTTACAGTGTGGAGCGGGTAATGGAGCTTTTTGTTTTTTCTGGTAGCGTAACGAATCGTTTAATGTTAAACTAGGAACGAGTAAAAAGTATGAACGGTAGAGGAGGGCACAAATGATTTCGGTCAATGATTTCAAAACAGGTTTGACAATTGAAGTGGATGGTGGGATTTGGCGTGTTGTTGAGTTTCAACATGTAAAACCTGGAAAAGGGGCTGCCTTTGTTCGTTCTAAACTTAAGAATCTCCGCACAGGCGGTGTGCAGGAAAAGACTTTCCGTGCAGGAGAAAAAGTAGGAAAAGCTCAAATTGACAACCGTAAAATGCAGTATTTATATGAAAGCGGCGGAAGCCATGTCTTTATGGATCTGGAAACCTATGAGCAAATAGAAATTCCGGAAGAACAAATCAAGGATGAGCTGAAATATATGCTGGAAAACATGGAGCTGAACATCATCATGTTTGGTTCTGAGATTTTGGGTGTTGATTTGCCTAATACAGTGACATTAGAAGTAACTGCAACTGATCCGAATATCAAGGGAGATACTTCTTCCAGCGGCTCTAAGCCTGCTACGATGGAGACCGGACTTGTTGTAAATGTACCATTCTTTGTGAATGAAGGGGATCGTCTAATTGTGAATACGACAGATGGCTCTTACGTGTCACGGGCTTAATAAAAGGAGGACCTATAATGGCAGAAGAAAAAAATCTAATTATTAATACAAAAGATGCTCTTGGAGAGATCGTGATTGCTCCAGAGGTTATCGAAGTGATTATTGGGATCGCTGCTTCAAAAGTAGATGGTGTATATGGCATGAGAGGAACCTTTGCCAATAACGTTACAGAATTCCTTGGACGTGCTGCTCACGGAAAAGGTATTTATCTGAATGCCGAAGAAGAAGGACTAAAAGTAGATATCTACTGCTATTTAAATTATGGTGTTTCTGTTCCTAAAGTAGCGCTTGAAATGCAAGAACGTGTGAAACAGCAAGTCTTGTTCATGACAGATATTGATCTGATTGAAGTAAATATTCATGTTGTTGCTGTTATCCCTGAACGGATCCCTGAACCTGATTTTTCTGAGCTTTTCCCGGAGGATGGGGAAGAGAATGAGTAAAGAGTTTACTCGTCACGAGATCAGAGAAAAGGCACTACAATCGCTGTTTCCATTAGATTTTAACAGTGATTTGACAAAGCAGGATGCAATCACTCATGCATTGGAGCTGGACCAGGTAGAAATGGTCAGCGAGGATGGTGAGGAATTTGTTCCCGTCTATCTGGATGTTTTAGTCGGCGGTGTCTGTGAGAAGAAAGCAGAGCTGGATCAGACGATCCACTCACATTTAGGGAAGAACTGGACGATTCAGCGAATCGCAAAAATGGACTTGATCATTTTACGAATGGCTATTTTCGAAATGAACTATGTTAGCGATGTGCCAAATACAGTGGCATTGAACGAAGCACTTGAGTTAACCAAAAAATATAGCGATGATCGTTCTAGAAAATTCGTCAATGGTGTATTATCGAATGTAATGAAAGAATTAGAATAAAACAAACACTCTGAGCTTTCTACGATTCTGCTATGTGCAGACGTTAGAAGGCTCGGAGTGTTTTTCTATGAGCTATGAAGATAGCAGGTCTATTATGTTATGGACTGATGGTTGGCTCGGTTGTATCAACAAATAAATCAGCTTATGAAAAGTCGCTAGACCTTGTTACATAAGTAGAACTCTCCATGCTTCGTGTTGCTTATTTAGTCGTATTCATATAAAATGAAAGCATTGAAAAATTCTGTTGGAAAGGCTTCTGTTTTTGCTTAGATTTTATAAAGACTGGCTGTAGCGAGGCTTCGGGACCAATAGAAATATAGGTAGGATAGATAAAATAAACGACGGCTGACTTCAACACAATGGATGACAAAACAAAAAGTCGGCAGCTGACAATAATAATGAAGGAGTGACACGATGGGACAATTGATCAATGGACGCGAACTAGCGGATAAAATGCAAGAAGAGATGAAACAAGAGGTCAGCCAACTGGCGGAAAAGGGGATTCGTCCTGGCTTAGTTGTTTTACTCGTTGGAGAAAATCCGGCAAGTCAGACATATGTGAAAAATAAGGACTTGGCTGCAGCAAAAATTGGGATTCTCTCAAAGGTTGAGCGATTGCCTGAAACGATTTCAGAAGATGAGCTTTTGGAAAAAATCGCTTTTTACAATAAGTCAGAAGAGTTCCATGGAATACTGGTTCAATTACCTTTGCCAGGCCACATAGATGAAGAAAAAGTATTGCTTGCGATTGATCCTAAGAAGGATGTGGATGGGTTTCATCCGATGAATCTGGGGCACTTATTTGTAGGAAATCCGACAATGATTCCTTGTACACCATATGGAATCATGAAGATGTTTGAAGCCTATGATATCGACCTTGATGGAAAGCGGGCAGTAGTGATCGGCAGAAGTAACATTGTAGGAAAGCCAATGGCACAGCTGATGCTGATGAAGAATGCGACAGTTACGATTGCCCATTCTCGTACGAAGGACCTTCCTGCTTTGGCTAAAGAAGCAGATATCCTAGTTGTTGCAATTGGTAGAGGACATTTCGTGACGAAAGAGTTTGTGAAGCCGGGGGCAGTTGTGATTGATGTAGGAATGAACCGAGATGAAAATGGCAAGTTGATTGGCGATGTGAAATTCGACGAAGTATCAGAGCTTGCAGAATATATTACACCAGTTCCAAAAGGTGTTGGTCCGATGACAATCACTATGTTGATGTATCAGACGATTGAAGCCGCAAAAAAGTTGAAGTAGGGTGAGTGCAATGACGCAGCAGTATTTGACAGTGACTGCATTAACAAAATATTTAAAACGAAAATTTGATGCAGATCCTTATTTGGGCAGAGTGTATTTGACAGGGGAAATATCGAATTTTCGCTTGAGAGCAAATGCGCATCAATACTTTAGCTTGAAGGATGACCGAGCAAAAATTTCTGCGATCATGTTTAAATCGGCTTTTCAGAAATTAAAGTTCCAACCCAAAGAAGGAATGAAGGTCCTAGTCGTTGGGCGCATCTCTCTTTATGAAAATGGTGGTTCCTACCAAATCTATGTAGAACATATGGAGCCTGATGGGGTTGGAGCACTTTACCAAGCTTTGGCAGAACTGAAGGAAAAGCTTTCCAAAGAAGGACTTTTTGAGGGAATCAAAAAGCCGTTGCCAAGATATCCAAAGCGCATAGCAGTTATTACCAGTCCAAGTGGTGCGGTAATCAGAGATATCATTACAACAGTCAAGCGAAGGTATCCGATTGCGCAACTGGTACTGTTTCCGACCTTAGTTCAAGGGGAGCAAGCAGCGACAGACATTGTAAGGAATATTCATAGAGTTGAAGAGCAGGGGGATTTTGATACCTTGATCATTGGCCGGGGCGGCGGCTCGATCGAAGATTTGTGGCCGTTCAATGAAGAACAGGTCGCCAGAGCGATTTATCAAACCACGATCCCTGTGATTTCCTCGGTGGGTCATGAGACCGATGTGACGATTGCGGATTTGGTAGCAGATGTTCGAGCAGCAACGCCGACAGCTGCAGCTGAGCTGGCTGTACCGGTATTAGCGGAAGAGCTTTTACGCATCAGAGAAAAGCAGACTCGTTTGGAACAGAGCTTTCTTTATCAGTTACAGCAGAAAAACGAGCGCTTTAAACGTTTGCGAAATTCGTATGTTTTTCTACAGCCCGACCGTCTTTATGAAGGGCAGCAAGTAAAGCTGGATAAAATGACCCAACGTTTGAGTCAAAGTATGCAAACGATCTACCATGAAAAATCTCAACAAAGCCAACGGATCGTAGCTCGGTTGGAGCAACAAAATCCTGCTGGAAGAATCCGGGAAACTGCTCAACAGGTGGCGTTTATTGACAAACGGTTGAATGAACGGATGGCTCACTATATGGAAATGCGTCAACAGAGATTGGTGTCTGCGATTCAGCAGTTGGACCTCTTAAGTCCGCTGAAAATTATGGGGCGGGGCTATAGTTATACAACCAAAGAAGACAAAGTCATAAAATCAGTAGAAGATTTAACTGTCAAAGATCAAGTGACGATTCACTACAGTGATGGGAAAGTTATTGCGGCAGTTACCGACATCGAACGATTTGAGAAGGAGTAAGAAAATGCCTAAAAATAAAGAAGCAACATTTGAAGAATCCTTAAACGAGTTAGAAGAAATTGTTCAACGGCTTGAAAGAGGGGATGTTCCTTTAGAAGAAGCCTTAGAGGCCTTTCAAAAAGGGATGGTTTTAAGCAAGCATTGTCAGGATACCTTGGAAAAAGCAGAGAAGTCATTAACAAAGATGATGTCAGAAACGAATGAAGAAATCCCGTTTGAAGAGAGTGAACAGGCATGACAGAATTCAGTCAGTTTCAACAGCGCTATGTTCCGATGATTGAACAGGAAATGACCACATTTATCGAAAAATATACAACCAATACTTACTTGAAGGAAAGCATGCTTTATTCTATTCAATCAGGTGGGAAACGGCTACGGCCACTTTTGTTACTGGCAGTAGTAGCGTCTTTTGGAAAAGATTTGGAGAAAAAGGATTTTCAGACAGCTGCGGCGCTGGAGATGATTCATACATATTCATTGATTCATGATGATTTACCTGCAATGGATGACGATGATTTGCGTAGAGGGAAGCCTACAAATCATAAAATCTATGGTGAGGCTCACGCAATCCTTGCTGGAGATGGATTGTTGACAGCAGCTATTCAACTACTTGCCTTGAGTCAGCTGGCGATGGATGAAAAGATCTTGCTGATCCAACTTTTGACAAAAGCAGCTGGAACGGAAGGAATGGTTTCCGGTCAAGCGGGTGATCTTCAAGGAGAAACCCGTTCTCTTACATTAGAGGAGCTAATCGAGGTTCATGAAAGAAAAACTGGGGCTTTGATTGAGTTTGCGCTGTTAGCTGGTGGAATTTTAGCGGAGCAAACAGATACGATCGTGGCACTTCTGGGTGACTTTGCCAAGCACTTGGGTCTAGCTTTTCAGATCAGAGATGACTTGTTAGATGTTACCAGCTCAGAGGAAGCGCTTGGAAAACAAGTTGGAAGAGATGAAACGCTCAATAAAAGTACATATCCCGGATTATTGGGAATTGAGGGTGCTACGAAGGCTTTCAACGAGCAAATGATGTTGGCAAGCGAGCAGTTGTCAGACATTCAACAGAATAACAGTGATTTTCAGCCGAAACTGCTTCAAGGAATTTTAGAGCAGCTTGCGCTTTAGTAAGGGAGAAACGAACATGAAAAAAGAACGTGTAGATGTTCTGGCCCATAATCAAGGGCTGTTTGAAACAAGAGAAAAGGCGAAGCGAGCGGTTATGGCTGGATTAGTCTATGATGGAAACAACGAACGACTGGACAAGCCCGGAGAAAAAATAGGTACAGAGACTGTGTTACATATCAAAGGGCAAGTGCTTCCCTACGTGTCACGAGGCGGTCTCAAGCTGGAAAAGGCTTTGCAAGTTTTTGATGTAGAGGTAGAAGGGAAAATCATGCTGGATATTGGTTCTTCCACTGGCGGATTTACGGATGTTGCATTGCAAAATGGTGCCAAACTTAGCTATGCGTTAGATGTCGGTTATAATCAGCTTGCTTGGAAAATTCGTCAAGATGAACGTGTTGTTGTGATGGAACGAACCAACTTCCGTTATAGCAAGCTTGAAGATTTTACACAAGGGCAGCCGGAAATTGCAACGATCGATGTATCCTTTATCTCCTTACGATTGATTTTACCCCCTCTTCACGAAATATTGAAATCTGGTGGCGATGTGGTTGCATTGATTAAGCCACAATTTGAAGCGGGGAAAGACCAGGTTGGGAAAAAGGGGATTGTTCGAGATCCGGCAGTGCATGAAGCAGTACTTGAAGATATTCTGAACTTTTCTGCTGGAAATGGGTACCAAGTGAGAGCTTTGGATTTTTCTCCAATTACCGGTGGAGAAGGAAATATCGAATTTCTCGTTCACTTAACAGCAACACAACAAGAAGGAGCGATCGATCCGGAAGTAAACATTCAGGAAATCGTTCAACGTGCGCATCATGAATTGAAACGGGAACATTGATTTTTGGACTGAGGCAGAGACAGTGAGTAACTGATCTGTCTCTGTTTTTGGGTAGGTCCCATAAATTTTTAAAAGGTTGAATCCTTGTGTTTTTTTCAGATACACCCTTGATAAAAATCTGTCTTTGATTAATTTTCCAGTATTTTTAATGGTGTTGAGACTTTGAAAAGCCATAAAGAATAGTGAAAATTTAGGAAAGCTTTTTTTATTGCTTTAAAAAGAGAAAAAAATAGGCTATGATAAAAAGGAAATGAACCTGAAAAGGAGTAGTTTAGTATGAGGAAAAAAGATCGTCATCGCATAATCGCTCGTCTATTAACAGACAATAATATACAAAAACAAGAGGACTTCGTCACGCTGCTTCAAGAAAAGGGGATCGAAGTCACACAGGCTACGATTTCAAGAGATATTAAAGAGATGAAGCTTGTAAAGGTCCCATCTGCCGATAATCGTTACCGGTATAGTGTACCTGTTGAAACGAAAGAAAATACGTCTCAACGCCTTGAGAAACTGATGAAGGAAGCATTCGTCTCTGTTGATCAAATGGAAAAATATGTTGTGCTGCACACGATTCCGGGGAATGCCAAAGCTTCAGCAGACTTGATCGAGAAGCAATACAAGGAGCAGTTGTTTGCAACGATTTGTGATGATGACAGTATTCTGATGATTGCGAGAACAGAGGAAAGTGCAAAATTTTTAAGAGAAGAATTTTTCAAATACTTATAATGATCAGAGGTGAATATCTATGCTGCAACAGCTTTCAGTAAAGAATTTTGCAATAATCTCTTCGCTAGAGCTCGAATTTCAAAAAGGAATGACCGTACTGACTGGTGAGACCGGGGCAGGAAAATCGATCATCATCGATGCCGTTGGTTTGCTGACCGGAGGAAGAGGATCAAGTGATTTCATTCGACAAGGCGCTTCGAAGTGTACACTGGAAGGCTTGTTTGCATTGCCAAAGCATCCGGAGCTTACCACTTTATTGGACGAACAAGGGATTGATCAGGAAGAGGACGTACTGATTCTGCAACGCGATATTTTTTCATCTGGGAAAAATATCTGTCGAGTGAATGGACGAATCATCACTATTGCCATGTTGAGAAAAATCGGGGAATATTTAGTGGATATTCATGGGCAAAATGAGCATCAGGAATTGATGAACAGTGAACGACATTTGGGAATGCTCGATGATTTTGGTGGGAATAAGCTCAGTAGGATCAAAGCTGAGTATGTCGCCGCTTATCAGGAATACCGGCAGCTTGAAAAAAAGGTAAGGAATCTTCAAAACAACGAAAAAGCATTTGCTCAGCGCATAGATATGCTGCAATTTCAAAGCAATGAAATCGCTGAAGCCAAGCTTCAAGTAGGGGAAGAAGAAACACTGATTGAAGAGCGAAATAAGCTGGCGAATTTTCAGAAGATTGCAGATGCACTTGCCGGCAGCTATGAGGCGATTAATAGTGAAGAAAATAGCAGTTTAGATAATATTGCCTATGCGATGAATGAATTGGCAACGATCGAAATGCTGGACCCGGACTATCAATCCATTTCAGAAGCTGTTCAAAATGGGTATTATCAGTTGCAAGAGGCAAGTGCCGATTTGGCGCGTCATTTGGGACAGTTGGAACTAGATGAGAATCGCTTGGATGAAGTGGAAAATCGCTTGGAACTGATTCGACAACTAAAAAGAAAATACGGCGAATCTGTTACGGCAGTTTTGGCTTACTATCAGGAAATTACAGAAGAACTTGCAGAGAATGGGTTACTTGATGGGAAAGCAGATGAGCTAGAGCAAATCCTTATAGAGAAGCAACAGCAAGTTCAAAAAGTTGGTGCTGAACTTAGTAAGGTACGCAAAGCAACGGCAATCGACTTGGAAAAAGATATTTTACACGAGCTGAAGGGGCTGTATATGGAGCGCACACTGTTTGAGGTCAGATTCCTTGAACAGCCGGAACCTCAAATGACGGAAGATGGATTGGACAAGGTAGAGTTTTACATCACTACCAATCCTGGTGAACCATTGAAACCGCTGGTAAAAGTCGCTTCTGGCGGAGAACTGTCACGAGTTATGTTGGCGTTGAAGACTATTTTTTCTAAAACACAAGGAATCACTAGTATTGTTTTTGATGAAGTAGATACTGGTGTCAGTGGGCGAGTGGCGCAAGCAATTGCAGATAAAATCTATCAAATATCCAGTGATTCACAGGTGCTGTGTATCACCCATTTGCCACAAGTCGCAGCTGTCGCGGACTATCAGTATTTCATTTCTAAAGAAATCATTGCAGACCGTACAGAGACAAGGGTGGTCAGATTGTCAGGGGAAGAGCGGACAAATGAAATTGCTCGCATGCTTGCCGGAAGTGAAATCACTCCATTGACGATGGAGCACGCCAAAGAGCTCCTCAATATGGCTCAGAAGGAGAAACGTACGTTGTAGTAGTATACCAAAAAGTAGATCCAAGTCTTCCTTTTGAAGAGTTGGATCTACTTTTTTAATTCAATGAGTTTGTACAGCAAAAAAGCATCAAACCGGCTTTTACCGTGCCTTCGTTGCAGTTATATTCTTATCTAAAAGTCGAAATTACAGTAACTAGTGTTGAACCGATAATGGCAATCAGCATTAGCCAAACAACTACTTTAGTGACTTTTGAGAATGTACTAGTTTTCTTTTTTTCCATTATTATTCACATCCTTTGCCTTTTTATAGTTTACCTCCTTTTGAAAGAATCGGCAACACAAAATTAGAGAAGATTCCTTTTCTTCAGGAAATAAATGACTGCTGCACATAGAATAGATGTGATGAAGAATATCCAAAGGAACGCATCTTCACGATTGGCAAAGGGCAATTTGACGTTCATTCCATAGATTCCGCCAATGATGGTCGGGATAGTCAATACAATCGTCAAAGAAGTTAATATTTTCATGACGATATTTAAATTGTTAGATACAATCGATGAAAAGGTGCTGCTGATTTGATCGACCAATTTAAGCTGGATTTGAGAAGTTGTCAGACCCTGCTTCATTTCCACTAGGATATCGTGGAGATGAGGAAGATGATCGAACGTATCCGGACGCTCCCTATCGTCATAAAGTCGTTTGACAACATTGATATTTTCAGAGAGCGCAGATTCAAAATAAACAAGACTTTTTTGAATATCCATCATTTGATACAACTGGCTGTTTTCAGTGGCAATTTTTAATTCCCCTTCTAAATGGCCAATTTCTGTGATGATTTTTGATAGAAAACCATTATAGCTTTTTGAAATTTCCCATAGCAGTTGGAAGAGAAGTGCGCTGTGAACAGAAAGCTTGGAATCCTGTAACCCTTCTTTTCTGATCTTTTCGATAAAATCAGTTTTCTGATCGGTGATTGTGATAATTTTATTATCTGTTGTTCGAACCACAGATAGTGGGTAAGTATTTAACTGCATGTAGCCGCTGGGACTGACTGATGCTTTAGGGAATTGGATCAATATCAAGGCAGAGCGTTCGCTGATATCATGCCAATTTCCTTCAGAACGAGCCTTTTCATGCTCGTCAAGTACACTTGTGATGTAGTCGGAAGGCAGTTTGTAGGTCGAAATCAAGTAATCCACTTCCTCGTGTGAAGGGGTGTCTACGACGATCCACTTCACTTCCTCTGTGTCCTCTTTTTCAGTGGTAAACTGCCGATCCTCTTTTTTTAAATAGGTGATCAATTGGGCTGCCTCCTTTTTTTGTTTATTTCTATTTTCATTATAAGCGATAAACCACTTGTTTAGTAACGGATTGCCTTGTAATATAGATACGTGACTCTATGAAAATAATCCTCAGTATTTTTATTATGATAGATACGTGTTTCTTAGATGCTGAATTATTTAAAGGCAGTCATATAGTATTATTTAGGCATGAATTTTTAAAGGAAATGAAACATGCGTGTAAACTAAATAAAGTATATTTAAATCAAGTGTTATGAAAGGAATTGTTTGGGATGGTCTCTTTTTCAATTGTTATGCTTCTTTGGTATGTTTTTCCGGTTGCTGTTCTATTTGCAGCAAATTTCATTATTTCAAGATTGGCGCTGGCAGAGCGCTATAAAATCAAATCACCGGATATTTCCATTCCATTTTTATTGATCGGTCTGCATGTGCTGTCTAAAGATACATACGGTCAAACAATTATTCCCTATATGTTCATATCGATTTTACTATTAGGGATTTGTGTTGCTTTGTTTCAAGCGTATTACTATGGGGAGCTTATTTATGGTCGATTCTTCAAAATGTTCTGGCGGTTGAATTTTTTACTGGTTCTATTGGTTTATGCGTTTCTAATTTTGATGAATATTGGTCATTATTTGTTCTAATTTAGTAGGAGATTTAAAGAGGGAGCGTAAGTTGGAGACATTGGTTGCGTTTTCTTGTGAAAGTGATAAAAAACGTCAAATATTACAAACTTTTTAAATAACAATTAATTAGTTGAACTTTTCTGGTTTTGAGTGGTAGAAAGTGGTGGAATGTGGTAGACTGTTTCTATCAAGTGGAAAAGCGGGGAAATCAGCTATGTTGATGGGCGAATTTCAACATAATATTGATGCCAAAGGCAGATTAATCGTTCCAGCCAAACTTCGAGATGAACTTGGAGAAAAGTTTATTGTGACTAGAGGAATGGATGGGTGTCTGTTTGGCTATCCATTATCTGAATGGGAAATATTAGAAGAAAAGTTGAAAGAAATGCCCTTAGCTAAGAAGGATGCCCGTACATTCGTCCGCTTTTTTTATTCTGCTGCGACAGAGTGTGAGGTTGACAAGCAGGGACGGATCAATATTCCTGCAACATTGAGAGCACATGGGAACCTTGAAAAGGGCTGTGTCATTATTGGTGTTTCTAATCGCATTGAAATTTGGGATGAAGAACGCTGGAGAGCTTTTTCAGTAGAAGCAGAAGAAAATTTTGATGAGATTGCAGAGACAATGATTGATTTTGGTTTTTAAGGATGAGGAGCTAAGATGGTGGAGTTTCAACATTATACTGTACTGTTAAAAGAAACAGTAGATGGATTGGCAATTAAAAAGAATGGGATTTATGTAGACTGTACGCTTGGCGGCGCAGGACACAGTGAGTATCTCTTATCCCAATTAGATGAAACCGGACATCTGTACGCTTTTGATCAAGACCAGAAGGCTTTGGATTTTGCGGCGCAACGATTAAAAAAATATGTTGATAAAGGCATGGTTACATTTGTAAAATCTAACTTTCGCCATCTGAAAGATAGGTTGGCTGATTTTGACGTATACGGTGTAGATGGTGTGCTTTACGATCTAGGTGTTTCTTCTCCACAATTGGATGAGGCAGAACGCGGGTTTAGTTATCACAAAGATGCACCATTAGATATGCGGATGGATCAGAGCGCTGAGTTAAGTGCTTATCATGTCGTAAACGAGTATTCTTATCAGGAACTAGTAAAAATCTTTTTCCGCTATGGTGAGGAAAAATTTTCGAAGCAAATTGCCAGAGAAATCGAGCGTATTCGTGAAAAACAAGCAATCGAAACAACTGGAGAATTAGTAGATATTATTAAGACAGCGATTCCCGCACCTGCACGAAGAAATGGCGGACACCCTGCCAAACGTGTGTTTCAGGCAATCAGGATTGCTGTAAATGATGAACTTAGTGTTGTTGAAGAGTCACTGGAACAAGCAATCGAGTTATTGAACCTGAACGGACGAATCAGCGTGATCACGTTCCATTCTTTAGAGGACAGGATTGTCAAAACGATGTTCAAGGAATACAGTTCAGTCAAAGATTTGCCGCCAGGACTTCCAATCATACCGGAAGAGTTTCAACCGGAAATGAAAGTTGTTACCAGAAAGCCGATCTTACCAAGCGAGAAAGAGCTGGAAGAAAATAACCGTTCTCGAAGTGCGAAGCTGAGGATAGCAGAAAGAATAAAGAAGTAATAGATGGAATTGAGAAGAGAAGACTGTAAGAAACAGTTGATTTTATCTTTTTCTCGATTTTACCGGATGATAATACTCCGGACTTTACATAAAAACAAGTAGCAATCAAATGATGATGAAGAAAGCAACATCATCATATTTTAGAGGACGAGGAGGGCAGAACATGGCTGAGTTGAAAAAATATGAAGAAACACATTATGATATGCAGATTATTGACGAAGCCGTGGTCAAAGCAGATGGCCCTGTGAAACAGGTAGATGTTGCTGATGACTTGCTCCATTATCCAAAACAACGTTTGAGAAACGTTTCGTTTATTGAAAAAATCCTTGCAGTATTCCTGTTGGCAGCTGTAATCAGTATTGCCGTCCTGACAATCCAAGTGAGAACAGCAATCGTTCAGACGACCAATGGAATCACTGATGCTCAGGCAGAAATCTCTCAGAAGGAAGAGACAGCCTTAAAACTTGAACAAGAAAGAAATGAACTGTCAAAAGCAGATCGTATCAAGGCGATTGCGGAAGAACAGGGACTTTCAGAAAATGACGGAAATTTAAGGAAAGTGAATTAATATGAGCATAAGAAATAGAATCAAAACGTTTATTCGTAAAAAGAATTTAAATCCAATGAACAATCGCAAAAAAGTAGGCATTATTCTATTTGCTACAAGTATTGGGTTGTTCTTTTTGTTTGCATTCAGATTGTCCTATATCATTGGCTCTGGAGAGGTTGCTGGTGTTTCTTTAAAAGAAAAGACAAAGGAACTATATAGTGGAAGCACAGTAATCAAAGCTAAGCGAGGATCGATATTGGATCGAAATGGTCAAGTTATTGCAGAAGATGCGACCTCCTATTCACTATATGCTGTTTTATCTGAAGACTTTTTGGGTCAGGAAAAGAAAAAGCTATATGCACAAAAAAAGGATTTTGATGCGATTGCAACTATTTTAGCTAACAATACAGATTTGTCGAAAGAAGACGCATTAAAGTATTTGAATGATGGGACAAACAAAGATGGTTCTCCCAAATTTCAAGTGGAGTTTGGTTCAGGCGGGAAGAATCTGTCGCTTGAAAAGAAGCAAAATATTGAAGTTGCTCTGAAAGAACAAGAAATAGAAGGGATCTATTTTGAAGATCATCCGGATCGTATTTATCCGAACGGAGTCTTTGCCTCTCATGTTATAGGTTATACAGATTTAGCAGATAAAGATGATGAGTCTGTTGGTCTAGTCGGTAAAATGGGGATCGAATATTCCTATAATGATATATTGAGCGGAACAGATGGAAAGATTGATTATCAAAAAGATGTGAATGGAAATCCAGTTCCCGGATCTGTTGTAGAAGAAAGCCAAGTGCAAGATGGTAAGGATATCGTGACAACCTTAGATATCCGTTTGCAGACACGTCTGGAAAACTTGCTTGACCCATTGGTGGAAAAGTATGAGCCGGAAGAAGTAACTGCTATGTTGATGGAGGCAAAGTCCGGTGATATCGTTGCGATGTCCCAACGCCCTTCCTTTGAACCGGAAACGAGAGAAGGTTTGGATTTATGGCGTAATCTCTTAGTAGAAGATAAATTTGAACCTGGTTCTACAATGAAAATCATGACTTCTGCTGCAGCGATCCAACAAGGGGGATTCAACCCGAATGAAACCTTTGTCTACCCTTACGGAGGTGTGGTTCTTGATGATACGCCGGGGAACGAAACAGTAGTTAATGACTGGGATAAAGGTGAAAAAGGAACCTTGAATTTCCGTCAGGCGATTTCCTGGTCCAGTAATGTTGGAATGTTAGAGTTGGAGCGTCGAATGGGTGGTACGACATGGCAGGACTATCTTAAGAAGTTTGGTTTTGGCGAATCAACGAATTCAGGTTTGGAGAGTGAATCCTCCGGTAGCGTTCCGGGAGATAATACAGTCGATCAGGCCATGTCTTCTTTCGGTCAGGCTGTTTCAGTTACTAATTTTCAAATGATGCAGGCATTCAGCGCTTTTGCGAATGATGGAACAATGATCAAACCGCAATATATACGTGAAATCGTGAATGCTCAAACTGGTGAAAAGGAAGTCACACAACGAGAAGAAGTTGGGACACCTGTTAGTGCACAAGCAGTCAATGAAGTTCGAACATATATGATCGATACTGTAGAAGATCCAACCTATGGGATTGCTTATGATGTCTATACGGTACCGGGCTATCGTGTTGCGGCTAAAACAGGGACTGCACAGGTTGTCGATGAAGAGACCGGCGTTTATTATACTGGTCCAACAGACTATCTTTATTCTGTCGTTGAAATGGTGCCGGCTGAGAATCCGGAATACATACTGTATATAACCATGAAACGACCAAATACGAATTATAACAAGACAACATTAGCTGAGGTTGCCAATCCATTGATGAAATTGGCAATGGAAATTAAATCAACAGATGTGGGGACACAAGCAGCTACTGAAGCAATTAAATAATTGAGTTTGAAGTGAATTAGGAGAGATATTATGGAGTGGACACAGATTTTTATCCCGATTGCAGTCAGCTTTGCGCTGACTGTTTCAATCATGCCGATGTTTATTGGCTATTTTCAAATGAAAAAGCAAGGACAGGTAACAAGAGAGGAGGGCCCGACTTGGCACAATGTTAAATCAGGAACACCAACAATGGGTGGGGCTGTCTTTTTAGCAGCTGCGACGGTTACTTCTTTGATTGCCGGGATATGGTTGAAGCAGTTGACATCTTCTGTGTTAGTCTTACTATTTATCCTGATTTTGTACGGCTTGTTGGGATTCTTGGACGATTTTATCAAAATATTCAAGAAGCGTAACATGGGACTTAATTCGAAGCAAAAACTGGTTGGTCAAATTTTAGGCGGAATCGTCTTTTACTTGGTTTATCGAATGGATAGCCTGCCAGACAGCTTAAATCTATTTGGTGTGATGGAAGTACCGCTGGGTATTTTTTATGGAGTATTCATCATTATCTGGCTTGTTGGCTTCTCCAACGCGGTAAATCTTACAGATGGAATTGATGGTCTAGTGTCAGGTCTGGGGACGATTTCATTTGGAACATATGCGATTATTGCATGGAAACAACAGCAGTTTGATGTAGTTATTGTGTGTTTAAGTGTCATCGGTGGGTTGATTGGATTTTTCCCATATAATAAAAAACCGGCGAAAATATTTATGGGGGATGTCGGTTCATTAGCTTTAGGTGGACTGCTAGCCGCGATTTCAATCATACTTAGACAAGAATGGACATTATTATTGATCGGTTTAGTTTATGTCATTGAAACTGCTAGTGTGATGCTTCAGGTGTTTTCATTCAAGATGTTTGGAAAACGTATTTTCAAAATGTCTCCGATTCATCATCACTTTGAAATGAGTGGTTGGTCTGAATGGAAAATCGATATCATTTTTTGGTTGACTAGCTTAATCTGTTCTGCAGTGACACTTTGGCTCATTTTCTAAGGAAGTGAAGGGGATTAATTATGAAAAAAATTACGACATATGAGAATAAAAAGATTTTAGTTCTTGGTTTGGCGAAAAGTGGTGTCAGTGCTGCAAAATTGTTGCAGGAACTAGGCGCATTGGTAACGGTTAATGACTTTAAACAATTCGATCAAAATCCTGATGCCCAAGATTTATTAAGCTTGGGTATTCGTGTTGTTACGGGGGGCCACCCAATAGAGCTTTTAGATGAGGATTTTTCTATGGTTGTCAAAAATCCGGGAATTCCTTATTCAAACACGCTTGTTCAAAAAGCTTTGGAAAAAGGATTGCCGGTTTTAACAGAGGTCGAGCTTGCGTATCAAATCGCTGAATGTCCGATTATCGGCATTACTGGAACCAATGGGAAAACGACGACAACAACAATGATCGGGCTTTTATTAAATGCCGACAGAGAGGCTGGTACGGCACGTCTTTCTGGAAATATTGGGTTTCCAGCCAGTCAAGTAGCTCAGGAATCAGAGGCAGCAGACGATCTGGTAATGGAACTGTCAAGCTTCCAATTAATGGGGATCGAGACCTTCAAACCGGAAATTGCTGTTATTACGAACTTGTATGAAGCACATATCGATTATCATGGGACTCGTGAAGAATATGTTAAAGCAAAGTGGAATATGCAAAAGAATATGACTTCCTCAGAATACCTGATTTTGAATTGGGACCAGGAAGAATTGCGTCAGTTGAGTAAAACAAGTGCGGCAACGATTCTCCCGTTTTCAATCAATGAGAAGGTAGCCGGCGCATTTTGTGAAGAGGGGAAACTCTATTTCAAGGATGACTATATAATGGAAGCTTCTGAATTGGGCGTTCCAGGTAGTCATAATGTTGAAAATGCATTAGCAGCGATTGCTGTAGCAAAATTAAAAGGGGTGTCAACTGAAGCAATACGTGAAACTTTAAAACGTTTCACAGGTGTTCCACATCGTACGCAATATGTGGGGGAACTCAATGGCCGCAGATTTTTCAATGATTCAAAGGCTACCAATATTCTAGCCACAGAGAAAGCATTGAGTGGCTTTGATAATGAACACTTGATTCTTTTGGCAGGTGGTTTGGATCGTGGAAATGATTTTGACGAACTTGTTCCTTTCCTTATCGGACTGAAAGGGATTGTTCTCTTTGGAGAAACGAAGGACAAGCTGAACCAAGCAGCAATTCAGGCTGGGATCACTTCAATTGTCTTGACTGAAAATGTTGAAACAGCTGTAAAAGAAGCCTATGATTTTTCACAAAAAAATGATACTATCTTATTGTCGCCCGCTTGCGCAAGTTGGGATCAATACCCCAATTTTGAACTGCGCGGAGAGAAATTTATGCAGGCATTTCAGCAGCTAAAACAAAAAGAAAAGTGAGAAGAAGCATGAAGATACTAGTAACAGGCGGAGGAACAGGCGGACATATTTATCCGGCGTTGGCATTTATTGATTATGTGAAGAAAACACAGCCAGGCGCAGAATTTATGTATGTTGGAACAGAGCGTGGTTTGGAAAGTAAAATTGTGCCAAGCTATGGGATTCCATTCAGTACGATCAAGATTCAAGGATTTCGTCGGTCATTAAGTCCTCAGAATATCAAAACTGTTTATCTTTTTCTATCTAGCATAGGAAAAGCCAAAAAGCTTATCCGCTCTTTTCAGCCGGATATCGTTATAGGAACAGGCGGTTATGTATCAGGATCGGTGATGTTTGCTGCCAAGCAACTTGGTATCCCAACAATCGTTCATGAACAGAACAGTGTCCCAGGGGTCACCAACAAATTTTTGAGTAAGTTTGCTTCGAAAATAGCCGTGTGTTTCCCAGATGTAAGTTCTTATTTTCCAAAAGAAAAAGTAGTTTTGACCGGCAATCCCAGAGCACAGGAAGTGGCTGGTGTCGAGAAATCAGCAATTTTGGCTGAGTATGGTCTGAAACCAGAGGAACCAACAGTTGTCATTTTTGGAGGCAGTCAAGGTGCGTTGAAAATCAACCAAGCCTTTTTAGAGGCTTTACCTTTTTTTGAAGATAAACCATATCAAGTGTTGTATGCTTCCGGAGAACGTTATTTTGAAGAGCTTCAAGAAAAGTTAAATCTTTCTAAAAGAACGCTGAAAAATGTGAGTATTCAGCCATATATTGATAAAATGGCAGATGTCATGGGAAATGTACAGTTGATTGTGGGACGTGCAGGAGCAACATCGATTGCTGAAATTACTGCTTTAGGGCTTCCATCAATTCTTATTCCCAGCCCGTATGTCACAAATGATCATCAAACAAAGAATGCTCAAAGCTTGGTGAAGGCAGGAGCAGCACAGTTGATCAGTGATGGAGAACTTACTGGTTCCACGCTTGTAGCTTCTATAGAAGAGATTCTGTTAAATGATGAAGTTCGTAAAAAAATGGCAGATAACTCCCGAAATGAAGGGATCCCAAATGCCAGTGAACGACTCTATCAAGTAGTGGAGGAACTTGTACGATGACGGGAGGTGTAGAAGATTAGTGAGAAGGATTTTGATAACAAAGACAATGATCAAAAGCAGTCTGAAAATGATGAGCTTCAACTGACTCCGTGGCAGAAAGAAAACCTTGAGTATATGAGAAATCAAGGCGATACCCCTATCTGGCACCCGGAAAGAAAAGAAGAAGAGACTGAAACCGACGCTGAATCGGAAATAACAGAAGACATAGATGAAACAGCAAAGGAACTTTCTGAAGAGCAAGATCAGGACTTTGAACAGGAGAAGCCGCAGAGCACTTACGAATCTTTTGCCGACCGATTACCTAATGTCAAAAAAGTACGAAACACTCGTCTGGTGAGGCGGTTGACGTTGATTATTTCGATTTCAGCCATTATCATTTTAGTTTTATGTTACTTTATTTCGCCTTTCAGTAAGCTGTCTGGTGTGACAGTCACCGGTAATGAAAATGTTGATTCACAGGCAATAATCACAGACTCCAAATTGATGATTGAAGAACCATTGTGGGCCCAATATTTTGATCGGACTGTCAATGAAAAAAATATTGAGAAGAAATTTCCGCGGGTGAAGAAAGCAACTGTTTCTTTAAATGGCATCAATAGCTTTAAAATTTCTATTGCTGAGTATGATGTCCTTGCTGTTGATTACTCGGAGGGTTCTTATTCTCCAATCTTGGAAAATGGAACTGTGTTAACAGATAAGCTAGACAACCCAATCAGTGGGATGCCGGTCTTTGCCAATTTTCAAGATGAGAAACAAATTCAAGCATTGATAGTATCATATGGTGGACTGCCTGATGAACAAAAAGAGCAAATTACCGAAATCAAGTATTCACCTTCCGAGTCCAACAAAGAACTGATTACGCTTTATATGAAGGACAGCAATCAGGTAATCGTGAATATCTCGCAATTAGTAGAAAAAATGGGTTATTACTCTCAAGTCGCAGGTCAGATGACAGAGCCAGGTGTCATTGATATGGAAGTAGGGATTTTCTCTTACTCTCATAAGAAAGAAACAGAGAATAGCGAGGCTTCTGAAAGCACAGAAGAGAGCTCTTTGTCAGCCGAAGTAGAGCAGTAAAAAAATAAATGATAAAATAGTAGAATCTTCTTTCTAAAAACCCCTTGTTTATGGTAGAATTGAAAGAAGTGAGTATTGACAAAATATAGATAAACGAGCGTATAGGTTCGCTTACATATTGGATTAATTAGGAGGAGGAACCCCATTCATGGCAAAAACAGGAATGTATGTAGGCCTTGATATTGGTACAACATCAGTAAAAGTTGTTGTAGCCGAATTTATTGAGGGCCAAATGAATATAATTGGCGTGGGAAACGCGAAATCTGATGGTTTAAACAGAGGAATCATCGTTGATATTGATAAAACCGTAAATGCAATTCAGCGTGCTGTAAGGCAAGCGGAAGAAAAAGCGGGGATTCAAATCAAGAGTGTTAACGTAGGTTTGCCGGCTAATATGTTGGAAGTGGAAAACTGCCAAGGGATGATTGCTGTAAGCAGTGAATCAAAGGAAATCAATGATGAGGATGTACGCAATGTAGCATCTGCAGCTTTGGTTCGTTCGACTCCTCCAGAACGTCAAATCGTTGCAATCTTACCTCAAGAGTTTACTGTTGATGGTTTTGAGGGGATCAAAGATCCTCGTGGAATGATCGGTGTTCGTCTTGAAATGTTGGGCGTGGTCTTTACCGGACCTAAAACAATCATCCATAATACACGGAAATGTGTAGAGAAAGCTGGTCTATCAGTAAATGAAATGGTCATTGCGCCTCTTGCATTGACTGAAACGATTCTCTCAGATGGCGAAAAAGAATTTGGAACCATCGTTATCGACATGGGTGGTGGTCAAACAACAACTGCTGTGATGCATGACAAGCAATTGAAATTTAACCATGTGAATCAAGAAGGCGGAGAGTTCGTAACAAAAGATATTTCTATTGTTTTGAACACATCCTTCAACAATGCTGAAGCACTGAAAATCAATTATGGCGATGCGTTCCCTGAACGTACATCTGTCAGTGAAGAGTTTCCAGTAGATGTAATTGGAAAATCCGAACCAGTAAAAGTAGATGAACGCTATCTGTCAGAAGTGATTGAAGCGAGAGTAGAGCAAATATTTAGAAAATCAAAAGAAGTATTGGATGAGATCGACGCATTGGAATTGCCAGGTGGAATTATTTTAACTGGCGGTGGCGCAAGCCTTCCAGGTGTTGTAGATCTGGCTCAGGAAATTTTTGATACAGGTGTGAAACTTTATGTGCCGAACCATATGGGATTGCGTAATCCTGTTTTCACAAATGTTATCAGTATCGTTGAGTATTCTGCACAGCTTCCAGAGATTTATCATATTGCTAAAGGTGCGGTTCCTGGTGGGAAGTCAACAGCTTCAGCTCCACAGATTGCTGTGCAACAGCAAGAAGCAGCTTCCTATGAAAACTATCAGGACGAACCAGCAGAAACAAATTATGAAAATGCTGAAAATCATGAGTCAAATGAAAAAGTCACTGGAAAAATCAAAGACTTCTTCTCAAATATCTTTGATTAATCACTAAAATAGGAGGAAACGATAATATGGAATTTTCTTTAGATAATAATATCAATAACGGCGCTGTCATTAAAGTCATCGGTGTCGGCGGCGGCGGCGGCAATGCTGTCAACCGTATGATTGAAGAAAATGTCAAGGGTGTTGAGTTTATCGCTGCGAACACAGATGTTCAAGCCTTGAAAAGTTCAAAAGCTGAGACTGTGATCCAACTTGGCCCTAAATATACACGCGGCTTAGGTGCCGGTTCTCAACCGGAGGTAGGTCAAAAAGCTGCAGAAGAAAGCGAACAGGTTATCTCTGATTCATTGCAAGGAGCTGATATGATTTTTATCACTGCTGGAATGGGTGGAGGAACTGGAACGGGTGCTGCACCTGTTGTAGCTAAAATTGCAAAAGAATTAGGCGCTTTGACAGTTGGTGTCGTTACTCGTCCATTTAGCTTTGAAGGCCCTAAAAGAGGCCGTTTTGCAGCAGAAGGAATCGCCCTTCTGAAAGAAAACGTAGACACGCTTTTGATTATTTCGAACAACCGTCTATTAGAAGTTGTAGATAAAAAGACGCCAATGCTTGAAGCCTTCCGTGAAGCGGATAATGTTTTACGCCAAGGAGTTCAAGGCATATCGGATCTGATTACTGCACCTGGTTACGTCAACTTGGACTTCGCTGATGTGAAGACAGTGATGGAAAACCAAGGAACAGCATTGATGGGTATCGGTGTTGCCAGCGGTGAAGATCGTGTGATCGAAGCAACGAAGAAAGCCATTTCTTCTCCATTACTTGAAACATCTATTGATGGTGCAGAGCAAGTGTTATTGAACATCACAGGTGGACTGGACATGACCTTGTTTGAAGCACAGGATGCTTCAGATATTGTTACTAGTGCTGCTACTGGTGATGTAAATATCATCTTGGGTACATCAATCAATGAAGATCTTGGCGACGAAATTCGCGTAACTGTTATTGCGACAGGGATCGATCCTTCTAAGAAAGAAAGACGTCCACAGCGACAAAGAGCAACAAATACACAAATTCAATCTGTTCAACAAGCCCCTGTTTTGGATATGGAGCAGGCTAGAAATGCTCAGCCGCAACAATCACAACAACAGGAAGAAACAAGTGCTTTTGGAGACTGGGACATCCGTCGTGAGCAGAATGTACGTCCAAAAGTGGAAGAAACAACGATTGAAAATGTTGAGAAAAAAGAATTTGAAACATTCCATCGTGAAGAATCTTCTCACAATGACGATGAATTAAATACACCGCCATTTTTCAGAAGAAAAAGATAGAGAGGCAATGACACATGCTGGCAGATAATTTGAATGAAATCAAAGAAACTATCAAGCTGGCATGTACGCATGCCCATCGTTCCGAAACAGAAGTGACTTTAGTCGCTGTGACTAAGTCAGTTGATAGTGAAGTAGCCGAACAGCTTGCAGAGCTTGGTGTTGAGGATTTTGCAGAGAACCGTGTGGATAAATTATTAGAGAAAAAAGCTGCTTTGAAGAATTATTCTTCAATAAAGTGGCATTTGATTGGTAATTTACAGCGGAGAAAGGTAAAATTAATAATCAACAACATCGACTATTTTCATGCTTTGGACAGTTTGAGCTTAGCAGAAGAAATTCAGAAACGGGCTGAGAAGACCATCTCATGCTTTGTTGAAGTGAACATCTCTGCTGAGGAGAGTAAACATGGACTAAGAAAAGAAAAATTAAAGGATTTTATCAATCAATTGAGTACGATGGATAAAATTCGTGTTGTTGGTCTTATGACCATGGCACCTTTGAATGCCGATGATGATGAACTCCATACTTTTTTTTCGGAGTTAAAAGATGCTCAGACTATGGTAAGGGAAATGAATTTGCCCTATGCTCCGTGTACGGATCTTAGTATGGGAATGTCGAATGATTTTCCTATAGCTGTAGAAGAAGGAGCAACATTTGTTCGTGTCGGCAGAGGATTATTTAGAGGTGCGTAAAGGAGGGGAATCTATGTCAATTTTTAATAAGAATGCATTATCAAATTTTTTTGGATTATCTGGTGAAGATGAATATGAAGATAGCTACGACAGTTACTCAGAGCAGCAGACAGCTGTAAATGAGCAACCACGAGTGAGACAACAGCAGCAGCGACCAAGAGTGCAGCAGCAGGCGGTTCCTCAGCAACAAACTGTCCAACGTCAAGCATATTCTGATTCAGAAACTTTGAAGGAGAGACCATCGGCTCGTTATCGTTCAACAGAAAAATATCAAAATCCGAATAGTGGTAGTCATCAGACAAGATCGTACAATGAGAAAAAGGTTGTCTCCATGCGCAATTCTAATACATCATCTGTTCCACAGGAGAACAATCGTTATGGCGAACCAATGAAGATTTCGATTATTGAGCCTAGAGTATATTCGGAAGCAATGAATATCGCAAAACATATCATTGTTGAAGAAGCTGTATTGATTAACTTCCACTTACTTGAGGAAAGTCAGGCGAGACGAATCGTTGATTTTATTACAGGAACTGTTTATGCGCTAGATGGTGATATTCAACGTGTTGGGGATGAAATTTTCTTATGCACACCACCAAATATGGAAATAGACAGTGCAACTGCACAATCATTAGCTAAAAAACAGATGTTTGATTTTTAGTGTAGGAGGTAATCATTATTATTCAGATTTTAGTTCTTATAAATAAGGGTGTTCAGATTTATTCTGGTTTATTGGTTGTTTATGCGCTGCTTTCTTGGTTTCCTGGAGCACAGGATTCATTTCTTGGGCGGTTGGTTGCGAGATTGTGCGAACCCTATTTAAGTTTGTTTGATCGATTGAATTTGAATATTGGAATGGTTAGCTTTAATGTAATGATAGGAATTATCGTGTTGAATCTGGCAAGTGGCGGCTTGAACATGATTGTCATGTCACTATTAGGCTATTAATAAAAGAAGGGTGGTTTATCTATGAATGCAAATGTGTATCAGCATTTTCGGAAAGATGAGCATCCTTTTATTGATTCCGCAGGTGACTGGATCGAAAAAGTAGAAAGTCAATATGCGCCTTATTTGACTGAGTTTTTAGATCCCAGACAAGCATATATCCTTGAGACGATCATTCGTCAGAATAGTGACTTGTCTTTTCGTTTTTATGGCGGATATGAGCAAGCTGAGAGAAAAAGATGTTTGATTTTTCCAGATTACTATGAGCCGACAACAGAAGATTTCAATATTAAGTTGATTGAGATTATTTATCCTGTGAAGTTTACATCGCTTTCTCATGGAAAAATATTAGGTACGTTGATGAATACAGGGATTCAACGCCAATATTTTGGGGACATCATTTCAGATGGGGAACGTTGGCAGGTATTTATTGCTGATGAAACGATGAACTTTGTAGTTGCTCAAGTGGAAAAGATTGGAAAGATAGCTGTGAGGCTAGAAGAAAGAACGTATACAGAGATTATTATGCCTAAGGACGAATGGTCATTGGAGCATGCCACAGTTAGCTCTATGAGATTAGATAATTTGATTTCTACTGTATATAACATTTCTAGGCAGCGCTCTAAACAGCTGATAGAATCTGGAAAGGTCAAAATCAATTGGGCTGAAAATATACGTCCGGATTTTCCTTTAGAGTTGTTGGATATTGTATCTATAAGAGGCTTTGGCCGTATACAGATACAGGAGTTGGAAGGCAAAACTAAAAAAGAAAAATACCGTTTGTTATTGGGAGTACTGCGAAAATAAAACGATGAGGTGAATGAGTATGGCGTTAACACCATTAGATATCCAGAATAAGGCTTTCTCTACAAAGATGAGAGGCTATAATCAAGACGAAGTAGATGATTTTCTTGATCAAGTAACAAAAGATTATGAAGATTCTCTTCAAAAAGTCCGTGAATTAGAAAAATCGTTGAAACATGCAGAAGAAAAATTGCAATACTTCAACGAATTGAAAGACGCGTTAAACCAATCAATTATTGTGGCACAAGATACAGCTGACAAAGTGAAATCAAGTGCAACGAAAGAGTCAGAAGTGATTGTTACTTCTGCTGAAAATACAGCAAATGAAATGGTAAGCAATGCAGAAAGACGTTCTAATGCGTTGATTACTGCAGCTGAAGATAAGGCAACTGAAATCCTTACAGAAGCAACAGACCGTGCAAGACAGCTTGCTGCTGAAACGGATGACTTGAAGAAGAAAACGCGTGTATTCCATCAACGTTTGAATTTGATGTTGGAAACACAGCTTGAACAAGTTAAGAGTGAAGAATGGAACGATTTGCTGAAACCATTCTCAAGCTATGTGAGTGACAGTCATACAGTTATTCAGGAGGTCCTGTCTAAGGAATTGACTGGTGGCTTAGAAACTGGTGAAACAGGAGCAATACCAGTAGTTGGATCGGAAGAGGCAACTACGGTTTCTTCTCTAGAAGATGCGAAGAAGCTGAATGATGAGTTATCTGAATCCTTAGAGTTTCTAGATAGCAAATCTGCAACAGAAGAATAGAATAATTTCTAATGAATAGAACAGAAAAATCAATACGTATTCTTTGTAGCGAGTCAATGATGGTGAAAGATTGACAAGACCCTACTATTGAAAAGATCCTCTATTCCAGATCAAGCGTGAAACAGAGTAAGGCTTGACGTGTGATTACGATACCAATCATCAGAGGGAATCATTGACAAAATGATTCTAAATTTGGGTGGTAACACGAGCGCTTTCGTCCCTTGGGATGGAAGGGCTCTTTTTGTTTTAATAACCATGAATAAATTTTTTATGTTTCTTAAAGAAACAGAATTTAGATCTATGAATCAGCAAAAAAGACAAGGACTCTAAGTAGGAATATACGCACTAATTTTCTATTCTCTATTTTGTTGTATTCATATATATTGAAAGTGAGGAAGCAATAATGAAAATGAAAGAAACACTGCAGCTTGGAAAAACAGCTTTTCCAATGCGTGGCAATCTGCCAAATAGAGAAGTTGAGTGGCAGAAAGACTGGGAAGAAAAAGAAATCTATGAAAAGAGACAACAACTAAATGAAGGAAAACCGTCATTTATTCTTCATGATGGTCCCCCGTATGCCAACGGAAATATTCATTTGGGGCATGCGCTGAATAAAATCAGTAAAGATATTATTGTTCGTTCTAAATCAATGTCAGGTTTCCGATCACCGTATGTTCCAGGTTGGGATACGCACGGCTTACCAATTGAACAGGTTTTGACAAACAAAGGTGTGAAGCGTAAAGAAATGACGTTGGCAGAATACCGCAAGAAATGTGAAGAATACGCACGTTCTCAAGTGGATACACAAAGAGCGGACTTTAAGCGTCTAGGGATTGGTGGCGATTGGGAACACCCATATATTACACTGGATCCTTCGTATGAAGCTGCAGAAATTCGTGTATTTGGTAAGATGGCTGAAAAAGGCTATATCTATAAAGGACTGAAGCCAATCTATTGGTCTCCATCAAGCGAATCTTCTTTAGCCGAAGCAGAAATTGAGTACCATGATGTAAAATCACCATCTATCTATGTTGCCTTTAAGATTGTCGATGGCAAAGGACTTTTGGATACTGATACATCATTAGTTATCTGGACAACAACCCCTTGGACATTGCCTGCAAACCTGGGGATCTCTGTTAATGCAGATTACCAATACGTAGTAGTAAAAGCATATGGGAAAAAATATGTGGTCGCAAAAGACTTGTTGGATCAAGTGAAGGAAGCAATCGGTTGGGATGATGTAGAAATCGTTGATACAATCAGCGGAAAAGACATGGAATATATGACAGCACAACACCCATTCTATGATCGTACTTCTTTAGTGATGCTTGGAGACCATGTTACGCTGGAAGCTGGTACTGGTCTGGTTCATACAGCTCCAGGACATGGTGAGGATGACTATATCGTAAGTAAAAAATATGGTTTGGATGTATTGTCACCAGTTGATAATCGTGGTGTGTTTACAGAGGAAGCACCAGGCTTTGAAGGTGTCTTTTATGATAAGGCCAACCCAATGATCACTGCTTTACTGGATGAGAAGGATGCACTATTGAAGCTGGATTTCTTCAAGCATAGTTATCCACATGATTGGCGTACAAAAAAACCAGTCATCTATCGTGCAACGCCACAGTGGTTTGCATCGATCGATAAGTTCCGTCAAGATATTCTTGATGAAGTGGAAAAGGTAGATTGGATTATTCCTTGGGGGAAAACACGTCTTTACAACATGATTCGTGATCGTGGCGATTGGGTTATCTCTCGTCAACGTGCTTGGGGTGTACCATTGCCAATCTTCTATGCAGAAAATGGAGATGCAATCATTACGCCGGAAACAATCGACCATGTAGCTAATCTATTTGCAGAGCATGGCTCAAATATCTGGTATGAAAAAGAAGCAGCAGAGCTATTGCCAGCTGGTTTCACTCATGAAGGTTCACCAAACGGTACATTTACAAAAGAAAAGGATATCATGGATGTTTGGTTTGATTCAGGCTCTTCTCATGAAGCAGTTTTGCGTCAACGTCCTGAGCTAACTTTCCCTGCGGATATGTACCTTGAAGGTTCAGACCAGTATCGTGGCTGGTTCAACTCAAGTATCACAACAAGTGTAGCAATCAATGGTGTAGCACCTTATAAAGCTGTCCTTTCTCAAGGCTTTACATTAGATGGCGAAGGCCGCAAAATGAGTAAGTCTCTGGGCAATACAATCGTCCCTGAAAAAGTAATCAAGCAAATGGGTGCAGACATTTTGAGATTGTGGGTAAGTAGTGTGGACTCTGAGTCTGATGTACGTGTATCTATGGATATCTTGAACCAAGTATCTGAAGTTTATAGAAAAATCAGAAATACCATGCGTTTCCTACTTGCAAACACAAGTGATTTTGAGCCATCCAAACATACAGTACCATTTGAAGAGCTACGTTCTGTTGATAAATATATGACGGTAAAATTGAATCAAGTCATCAAAGAAATCCGTGAAAAAGGCTATGAGAAGTATAACTTTATGCAAATCTATCGTTCTGTCATGAACTTCCTGACAGTTGATTTGTCCGCCTTCTATCTGGATTTTGCAAAAGATGTGGTGTACATTGAAGCAGAAAATGACTATCAACGTCGTTGTATGCAGACAGTCTTTTATCAGACTGCCGTAGCATTGACGAAGCTATTGACACCAATCATTCCTCATACGTCAGAAGAAATCTGGAGCTTCCTGAAAGAAGAAGAGGAATATGTTCAGCTTGCTGAGTTCCCTGGCTATGAAGAATTCGCTAATCAAGCAGAGTTGATGGATACGTGGGAAGCCTTCATGGATTTCCGTGATAATGTACTGAAAGCTTTAGAAGAAGCGCGTAATTCTAAACTGATCGGTAAATCATTAGAAGCGAAGGTAACTGTTTATCCAACCGAACAGATTCGTGCTTTATTAAAAGCAGCAGATGCAGATATTGCACAATTGTTGATTGTTTCAGCCTTTGAAATCAGTGAGGGTGATGCTCCAGCAGAAGCTCTTTCATTCGATGATATGAAGGTTATGGTTGAAGCTGCGCCTGGTGAAACGTGTGATCGTTGCCGTTCCGTGAGAACAGATGTTGGCTCAGATGAAAAACTACCAACACTTTGTGGGCGTTGTGCAAGTATCGTTGAAGAAAATTATCCTGAAGCAGTAGCAGAAGGATTTGAAAGCTAAACAAGTAAATGAAAGACGGTTGTGAGTGGAATCGATGATTCTCCACTCATGACTGTTTTTTTCTGTAAGAGTGCAGTTTTTGAGAAGTGATTTATTATCGATGACAGGTAACCGGATTATCTCCAAACGAAGAAATGTAAGATTTTTTTTTACGCTTGCCATCAACAGTTGTTTTTCTTAAAATTAAGAAAGAAAAAATAAATAGGAGGGGTTTATGTACTCAATCGGACAAGTCGCTGCTTTTCTTGGTATTTCTAAGGATCAGCTAAGGTATTATGAAAAAAAGAATGTGTTTTCACCGACTCAAAATGAAGAGAATCTTTACCGTGAATATACACCGGAGGATATTGACCGAATCCTGATGGTTGATTTTTACCGTTCATTAGATTTGGATTTTAAAGCGATTGCGAGGATTAATCAAAAAACGGATTTAGATGATCTATCAGCTATTCTAGAGGAAAAACAGAATAAAATAGCTGCTATTATCCAACAGCAAGAAGAACTGAAGCAAGGAATCCAAATGGTTCAACAGACGATTGAAGCGATTAAACAGAAGCTAAATCAGATTTCCATACGACCGTTTCCCCCACAAAAGGTGTTGGGGGATTTTTCTGAGTTTCGTGCGTATGAAGAATTTTCTGCCTTACATAAATTGGCAGAAGCGAAACCAGCTATGACCCAACTTAAGCGATTGGTTCTGTTTGATGAAACAGGGATTCATAGTTCTAAAATGTTGATTACCAAGGATGCTGCTGAAGGAGAAGAAGGTGAATTGCTGCAGTTTGATGAATGTGTCTATACGATTATTGAAGATAAGGAAACTAATGAAGATTTGATAGGGAGAGTGTTTGAGACTATTTTGACCTATATGAACACGCATCAGTTAGAGCCTATTGGGCAAGCGATTGCTTGTATGTTATTACTTGCAATGGAAGATGAGCAGGCAAAATCCTATTTGGAAATCTATGTCCCTTTCAAAAAATAAAAAAGGCTGCTTGACCTTAGGACTGTCCCATAGTTTATGCTAAAAGCATAGAGAGATGGGAGAGATTTATATGACAGAAAAAAAACAAATAAAAAATATAGGAACAGTGATTTTTTTACATTTATGTCCTGGGGTGATTACTGTATTACTTCAATTGGTACTGATGAGATTGCAGGTGTTTGAAGGCCTACCGAATGTGTTTATACTAGTTGTTGCAGGGATGGTCGGCATTATTGGCTGGGAGCTAGGCCTTCTTTTCTATTTGTCTAAGAAGGAGACTGGAAGCTGGAACTTCTTTCAAATCCTTGGGTTGAAATCACCATTTTCTAATGGAAAAGTTATTTTGTATGGGGTTCCGTTGTTTCTATTTCTAGGAATCTGTTTTACTGTTTTCAAACCATTAGGAATCTATTTTTCTGAAACGATCTTTGCATTTATGCCCGCACAATTTCAATTAGGAGAATCAATGACTGGCTTTTCCAAGGAAATTCTGATTGTCACGTTGCTGCTGTATCTATTTGTTATTGCGGTAATCTATCCAGTAATCGAAGAATGCTATTTTAGAGGTTTTTTATTAGCTAGAATGAAATGGATGGGAAAATGGGGGATTGTTCTCAATACAGTGCTGTTTGCTTGTTATCACTTTTGGTCTCCTTGGTTGATAGTGACGCGTGTAGTTTCATTACTGCCATTGTACTATTTCACAGAAAAAAAAGATTCATTGAAGCTGGCGATCTTTGTTCATTGTCTGGCGAATACAACAGATATTTTTCCGCTGCTTAGCTTATTGTTCTGAGTAAGCTATGGAATAAGAAGCAAGTATATAGCAAAAAACTGGATTACTACTCCCGATTGAGTAGCTAATCCAGTTTTTATATGTCCTTCATTGTTAATCCAATTGACCTCGTTCACGGTACCAAACATCAGGTTCCCATGTCCACTGAAAGCCATCTGCTTCCAATAGCTCGAAGGCTGCCTTTGGTCCCATTGATCCAGCAGCGTAGTTAGGGAAATCTACTGTTGTTTTATCCCAAGCATGACGAATGATGTCAATGATGCGCCATGATTGTGCGACCTCATCCCAATGAGAGAAGTTTGTTCCGTCACCATTTAAGCTGTCTAGCAATAGTTTTTCGTATGCTTCAGGGCTATTCCCTGTTACTTCTGCACTATGACGGAAGTCCAGCTTCACAGGTGCAGTAGTAAAGCCCTGACCAATTTCTTTGCCGTTCAAAGTCATTGAGAAGCCTTCTGTTGGTTGGATGTAAATCGTCAACACGTTTGGCGGTAAATCATTTTTTTGTGTGCATTCTTCGACATCGTCTTTAAATACATTGATAGGGACTTGCTTGAAAACGATATTGATGCGTGTCCCTTTTTCTGTCAGACGTTTTCCTGTACGGATATAGAATGGAACACCTGACCAACGGAAATTATCGATGTAGAACTTGCCGGCAACAAACGTTTCAGTTTGTGAATCCTCCGCAACATTCGCTTCTTGACGATAGCCTGCAAAAGAGGCATCATCAAGACTACCAGGACCGTATTGTCCGCGCACAAAGTTTTTTAAAGCCTCTTCTTCCGTGTAGAGTCTGATAGCTTTTAGTGCTTTGACTTTTTCGGAACGAATCTCTTTTTCTGAGAATGTAACAGGTGGCTCCATTGCTAGCAAAGCCAGCACTTGAAGAATATGATTCTGTACCATATCTTTCAAAGCTCCGCTATTTTCATAGTAGCCGCCACGGTCTTCCACACCCAGACTTTCTGCAAAGGTAATTTGAACATTATCAATATAACGGTTGTTCCATTGTGATTCAAAAATATTATTGGCAAAACGAATAGCTGAGATATTTTGAATCATTTCTTTTCCCAGATAGTGGTCAATACGGAAGATGTCATCTTCTGGAAATACAGCACGGATTTCATTGTTTAACTGATGTGCACTTTCATAATCTGTCCCAAAAGGTTTTTCAATAATCAATCGATCAAAGCCGTCCTCAGTCAAGATGTTCTGAGATTTCAAATGGTTGACGATCGTACCAAAGAATTGCGGTGCCATTGCCAGATAATAAATTCTATTCCCTTGTAGCTGGTATTTCTCATTTAGCTTATCAGACAGTTCCTTCAATGTATCGTAATGCTCTGTGTCGTTCACATTGTGAGACTGATAATAGAAATGGCTTGCAAAAGCTGTTGCTTCTTCTTCCGACGGATTTAGATCAGCAATCGTCTCACGAACGATTTCACGGTAATAATCGTCGGACCATTCTCTTCGCGCTGTCCCAATGACCGCAAAGTGATCGCCAAGATTTCCTTTTTTATATAACCTAAAAAGAGAAGGGTAAAGCTTTCTCTTTGCAAGATCCCCTGTTCCTCCAAATATGGTAAACAATGCTGTTTTTTCGTTCATACTTTTCCTCCCCTTCTATAATGGATCAACAAATATTGTGCTGGCAGCCTTGTAGCTGACAGCCAATTTTTTTTCAGAATTACTGATAGTGATCGGTCCTTCGTAAGCCGCAATATCGTCGATCAAAAATTCGTCATGGATGTTAAGGTCAATAGAGACCAGATAATCCAGTAAGTCTTTTTCATCAAGGACTCGTGCAATGCGGATGCGTGTTCCAATTGGATAGTCTACGAGTGTTTGATGCCGTTCTTCATGGACAGGCTCACCGGCTTTGGGAATGACACCACCATGAGGGCAAAATTTTGGATGGCCTAAATAATCAGATAGGCGATCTGCCAATATTGGTGAGGTCACATGCTCCAACACCTCGGCATCATCATGGACTTCATTCCATGAATAGCTCAAGTGCTCGACTAGGAATACTTCCCACAGGCGATGCTTGCGAATCAAGGTACTGGCTTTTGTCAGTCCTAGTTCTGTCAACTGAACGCCTTGATAAGGGGAGTGATTAACTAGTTTTTCTTTGACCAGCTTTGAAATCATTTCGCTGACAGAAGCAGCTGAAACATTCAATCCTGAAACGATATGCTTATTATTGATTTTATTTTCATCTCCGCCTAATTCGAAGATGAGCTTGAGATAATCCTCTCGATTTGGTGTCATCTTTTTCATCCTTTCTCAGGAGTCATCAAACACAGTTTATCAGAAAAGCATCTATTTGACCATTTAATAAGATACTAATATGAAAACTTTAGGCACATTTTCCATTCTTTTCAAAAATTCATTGAATTGATACTGTTACGACCGTTATTTTTTCTGAAATTTTCACGTTGGTATTGTAAAATTTACCAGAACCATGTAAACTATTAAAAATAAATTAGAATTTTCAAACTATTTAAAAGAGGAATGATGTGAATGGGAAAGCAGACCACAAATAGAAAGAATATGATGTATGATCCTTCTTTTGAAAAAGATGCCTGCGGAATGGGCTTTATCGCACAGATGGATGGAATGGCTTCTCATCAGCTGATCGATCACGCGCTCACGATGCTGGAACGAATGAACCATCGGGGCGGGACTGGTGCGGAACCAGATACTGGAGATGGTGCGGGAATTTTGATGGCTATGCCGGATACTTTCTTTCAGAAAAAAGCGGCAGCTGAAAAAATTGTCTTACCTGATAAAGGACATTATGCTGTTGCTATGCTATTTTTACCAGAGGAAGAAATGGAAAAAAAAGCGTTGTTACAATCGATAACCGGAGAAATCAGTGCTGCGGGCTATCGTGTACTTTGGGAAAGAAATGTTCCCTTTGCGTTTGAATACTGTGGCCCCGGGGCGCAAAAAGTTATGCCGGGATTTATTCAGCTTTTTATTGAAAAACCAATTGATGTTAAAGCAGGAAGAGCCTTTGAAGACTGCCTTTTCCAGCTACGGAGAACGATTGAAAAAATATATTCTCCGGATGAATTAGCTATTTGCAGTCTGTCCTCTAAAACAATTGTTTATAAAGGCATGCTCCACGCCTATCAAGTCCGTTTGTTCTATCCTGACTTGCAGGATAAAACAATGGAAAGTCATATCGCATTGATCCACTCACGCTTTTCAACCAATACTTTTCCCAGCTGGGATCGGGCACAGCCTTTTCGTTTCTTAGCGCATAACGGGGAAATCAATACCCTTCGCGGTGCAGAAAATTGGATGCACAGTCACCATATCGATGTCTATAATGAAGAAAACTCTGATTCAGCCAAATTGGAAAATTGTATGGAACACCTGTACCGGAATGGTCGGGATATTCCGCATGCATTGATGATGATGATTCCAGAGGCTTGGTCGAAAGAGGCCAATCTAGAGGATGAAACAGCTGCATTCTATGAGTATAACTCTAGCTTTACAGCACCATGGGATGGGCCAGCAGCACTTTGTTTTACAGATGGTGAAATGGTCGGTGCAGCATTAGACAGAAATGGTCTTCGCCCTTCACGCTATTCGATTACAAAAGACAACTTTATTGTGGTTGCTTCTGAATCTGGTGTTGTTGATTTGGAACCAGCTAGGGTCGTTGAAAAGGGAATGTTAGGTCCTGCTAGTATGATCGTCGTTGATACGAATGCAGGAAAATTTTACCGCAATGAAGAAATCAAGGCGCGCTATGCTTCGAAGCATCCTTATCGGGAATGGTTGAATGAGCAGCTGTTGACTGTTGATCAGTTGGAAGAGCCAGCTGAAGAATCAACAGTAGCACTGACTGAAAAAGAATTGAACCATTTATGGAAGCTGAATGGTTATACAGATGAAATCATTCGAATGACGATTCTTCCGATGGCAGAAAAAGGCGAGGAGCCGGTTATTTCGATGGGCTATGATTCCCCATTGGCGGTATTGAGTGATAAGCCCCAGTCGTTATTTACTTATTTCAAGCAGCAATTTGCTCAGGTAACAAATCCACCAATTGATGCGATTCGAGAAAAACTAGTTATCGGAACAGAAATGTTTTTAGGTCGTGATGGCAATCTATTGATCGACCAGCCGGAAAACTGTAATAAATTGAAAATAGAAAGCCCTGTTTTATCCACCAATGATTTCTTAAGAATTAAAAAACTAAATATCCGTGGACAAAAAAGTATGGTTCAATCGATCATCTATTCATTGACACCGGAGGTTCCGAATCGCTTGCAACGAGCATTGGAAACGATGTTTAAAGAAGCCGAAGAAAAAATCGATAGTGGTGCGACGATTATCATTCTTTCAGATAGAGCGTATGGCAAAGGCAAAATGGCTATTCCGATTCTTCTGGCAGTTTCTGGATTGCATAATTATCTTGTTGAGCAAGGAAAAAGGGGACAGGTGTCCATTATTGTTGATTCAGCAGAGGTCTGTGAGGTTCATCATTACGCCATGTTGATTGGTTATGGAGCAAGCGGGATTCATCCATACGGGACTTATGAAACCTTGAAGGACTATCATCTAGCGGATAAATTAGAAAAATACCGTCAGGCAGCAGAAAAAGGTATTGTTAAGGTCATGTCTCGGATGGGGATTTCCACCATTGCCGGTTATCATGGTGCACAGTTGTTTGAAGCTGTTGGATTGTCCGAAAAAGTGATCGAGCAGTTCTTTACAGGAACAGCAAGCCGAATTGGCGGACTGACACTGAATCAGATAGAAAAAGAATATCTTGAACGTTATGAATCTGCCTATGGTGAAAAGGAAACCGATTTTCTGCCATCTGGAGGAAGCTTCCAGTTCAAAGCAGATGGCGAACATCACTTGTTTAACCCTGAAACAATCTACAATTTTCAACAAGCCGTTCGTCAGGGGGATTATTCACTTTATAAAAAGTATGCCCAGCAGTTAAACAAGGAAGAGTTGGAAACTCCTACGACTTTACGTGCGATGTGGGAATTCACTAGTGAACGTCAATCTGTGAAGCTGACGGAAGTAGAACCGGCAGAAGCAATCGTCAAACGCTTCAAGGTCGGTGCGATGAGCTACGGCTCATTGAGTCAGGAAGCACACGAATGTATTGCTGAGGCAATGAACCGAATTGGTGCTAAGTCAAATAGTGGCGAGGGTGGCGAGAATCGCAACCGGTTTAAAGCGCGAGCAAATGGTGTGAATCTAAATAGTAAAATCAAACAGGTGGCTTCCGGTCGTTTTGGTGTGAATGCAGAATATCTGATGAGTGCTGAAGAGTTGCAAATCAAGGTCGCGCAAGGAGCAAAACCGGGAGAAGGCGGACAGCTACCTGGGAATAAAGTCTTTCCATGGGTAGCAGAAATTCGTGGCTCGACACCTGGCGTTCGTTTGATTTCACCACCGCCTCATCATGATATTTATTCAATCGAAGATTTAGCTCAGTTGATCTATGATCTGAAAACGATCAATCCTTATGCCAAAATCAACGTCAAGTTAGTATCAAGCACAGGCGTTGGGACGATCGCTACAGGAGTAGTCAAGGCTGGGGCAGATGTTGTCGTAGTCTCTGGTTATGATGGTGGGACAGGTGCTTCTCCGAGAAATTCTGTCAGAGATGCCGGACTTCCATGGGAGATGGGTCTTGTTGAAGCCCACCAAACGTTAGCCTTAAATGGATTACGTCAGCGAATGACATTGGAAACAGATGGTAAGCTGATGACTGGGCGAGACGTGGCGGTGGCGGCCTTATTAGGTGCAGAGGAGTACAGCTTTGCGTCATTGGCACTTGTTGCAGTAGGCTGCGTGATGATGCGTGTCTGCAGCTTGAATACTTGTCCTGTTGGTGTAGCGACTCAAAACCCGGAGCTGCGTAAATTCTTTGCAGGTAAACCGGAACATATCATCAACGCGATGATGTTTATTGCTGAGGATCTCAGAGAAATCATGGCGGAGCTGGGGTTCAGAACAATCGATGAAATGATTGGTCATGCAGAGATGTTGAAGCCAAAATTTGTTGCCAAGGGGAAAGCAAAATCATTGGACTTTTCTCGAATGCTTGGTCACACATTAGGGATTGAGCGCAAATGTGAAGATCCGTTTCAAGAACAGCGGCAATGGAAAGAGCTGGATGCTTTTGCAGGCGCAGCTATCAAAAACAACCAAAAAATCTATATCGAAGAACCAATCAACAATGTCAATCGTTCGGTTGGAGCTCGTATGGGTGGTTGGATTGCTGAACGTTTCGGCAATTATGAGCTTGAACCGGGCTTGATCAATTACCACTATAAAGGAATTGCAGGCCAAAGCTTTGGGGCTTTCATTACTCAAGGGATGGCGCTTAAGCTGACTGGAGAAGCCAACGATTATGTTGGAAAAGGCTTAAGTGGCGGTCGTCTGATTATCGTTCCGCCGGAAGATGCTGGTTATAAGGCTGAAGTCTCGCCAATCGTCGGAAACGTTGCCTGCTTTGGCGCAAATAAAGGCGAAGCTTATTTCAGAGGACGAGGTGGAGAACGCTTCTGTGTCAGAAATAGTGGTGCAAGAGTTGTCGTTGAAGGGGTCGGTGATCATGGCTGTGAATATATGACAGGTGGTGTGGCAGTCATCTTGGGTGAAACCGGTCGTAACTTTGGTGCTGGGATGTCTGGTGGAGTCGCCTATATCTACGATCCGAATGAGCAGTTTGCAAACCGATGCAATATGGAGATGGTGGAACTGTTCCGTTTAGGCGAATCAGGTGATGACCATGTGCTGCAAGAATTACTGGAAAACCATTACCAACATACTGGCTCAGAAAAAGCAGCAGAAATTTTGGCAGATTGGGATAATCAGCAACAGCATTTTATCAAGGTTTATCCTAAAGAATACCATGAGATGGTTATCGTTACCGAGAAGCTACGCAAAGAGGGTCTATCCGGAGAACAATTATTGGAAACAGCATTTGAAGCTGTGATCGGCGCACAAAGTGTTCCGCAGAAACCAACAGTAAAGGAGCGTGGCTAAGATGGCTGATCCATTTGGATTTTTAAAGTATGCTCGTAAAGAGAATCCCTATCGTCCAGTTGCCGAACGTATAAATGATTGGGATGAATTACAGGTACCATTGAACAAGGAAGATCGCCAAGAACAAGCAGCTCGCTGTATGAACTGCGGCATCCCTTTTTGCCATACAGGTGTATTTTACGGAGGCAAACGAGCGGTATCCGGCTGTCCAAATGATAACCTGATTCCAGAATGGAATGATCTGGTTTATCGTGGCGAATTCAAGAAGGCTTGGGAACGTTTGAGTAGAACTAATCCATTACCTGAAATGACGGGACGCGTCTGTCCCGCACCGTGCGAAAAATCTTGTACAGAGGCTTTGAATGGTTCTGGCGTCGCTATCCATGATAATGAACGGTTTATCATTGATACAGCGTTTGAAAACGGCTGGGTGAAACCAACGGGGATTCCTAAAGAGAAAACAGGCTTCAAAATTGCTGTTATCGGCAGTGGACCGGCAGGGCTTTCTGCCGCGTGGCGCTTGAATCAGCTGGGGCACGAAGTAACAGTTTATGAACGGTCAGACAGATTTGGCGGCTTGTTGATGTACGGCATTCCTAATATGAAGCTGGATAAAGCAGTGGTGCAACGACGAATCGATGTCATGATGGAAGTCGGTATTACGTTTGTTGCCAATACAGAGATTGGTGTAGATATCACGGCAGAAGAGCTGTATCAACAATTTGATCGTATTATTGTTGCTACAGGTGCGGGTGTACCGCGAGATTTGAAAGTTAATGGCCGAGAGGTTCAAGGTGTGCAGTTTGCGGTGGATTATTTGACTGAAGCAACAAAGGATGTGCTGAAGTATGGTACAGAAGCAACAAGTAAAAAGTTGGCTGGAAAGCATGTTATTGTGATTGGCGGAGGAGATACAGGAAATGATTGTATCGGCTCGGCGATTCGTCAGGGCTGTGCATCTGTCAGACAATTAGAGATCACACCAAGAATGCCTATGGATAGAGCAGCAGGTAATCCGTGGCCGGAGTACCCATTCACTGATAAAGAAGGGTATGGTCAGGCAGAAGCAAATCATGTACAGGAAGAAGAGCTGACCTTGTATCAGACCTCCACTACAGCATTTATTGGCGCAGAAAGAGGCCAGGTCATTGGCTTGGAAACGGTTCAGGTCGATCAAGGATTTCAACCGATTGTAGGAACGGAAAAGACCCTGAAAGCTGATCTTGTACTATTGGCAATGGGCTTTACTGGTCCAGAGAGAAGCTTGCTGGATCAACTGGATGTAGCCGAAGTATTGGATGACTATACGACAAATAATGAACGTGTTTATGTAGCCGGTGATGCGAAAAGAGGCCCTAGTCTTGTGATTTGGGCAATACGAGAAGGACGCTTAGCTGCTGAAAATGTGGATCAGTCTTTGCGTGCCTTGGTTGCACAAGCACAATAAAGATACTAGGTTTTGCTTAAAAAAATATTTTTCATGATTTTCTTTTGGAAAGCTGTTGACTAATTCGTTTTTCCATGATAAAGTTTTTAGAAATAAATGAGAATATGATGAAAAAATAAAGATCAGAATAGTAGAGGATTTTAGTCACTCCAGAGAGTTTCCGGTTGGTGCAAGGAGACAGTGAACGATCGTCGAACACGCCTGTAAATTGTTTTTCTGAATACCTGTAGGAAAAATCGGTACTGCCCGTTATCGCTTTTAGTCGTAGACTAACAGAGTTTTTCGCTGAGAGGCGGAAATGAATCTGAGGTGGGACCACGTGAAAAAATTCTCGTCCTCTTGGCTTATTTGCCAAGAGGACTTTTTGTTACCCCAAAAAATCAATATCGGAAATATTTTTTCAAAAGAAGGTCTAACAAAGGAGCACTATTTCCCTATTATCAAGTGTTCTAGGGAAATAGCTATCGGACCACCAAAAAGAAGAAACTTGACAATTACCTGACAAGTTTCCACAACAAATAAAAGGAGAGCCATTTCCCTTTTTCCAAGAATACTAGGGAACTGGACAACGGACCACCAAAAAGAAGAAACTTGACAATTACCTGACAAGTTTCCACAACAATTAAAAGGAGAGCCATTTCCCTTTTTCCAAGAATACTAGGGAACTGGACAACGGACCACCAAAAAGAAGAAACTTGACAATTCCTTGACAAGTTTCCACAACAAATAAAAGGAGAGCCATTTCCCTTTTTCCAAGAATACTAGGGAACTGGACAACGGACCACCAAAAAGAAGAAACTTGACAATTCCTTGACAAGTTTCCACAACAAATAAAAGGAGTGCTGTATCATGAAATGGAATCGAAGTTTGCCTTCCGGAACGAAGGATAAGCTGTTTCGCGAAGCGAATGGGGCATATCAGCTCGAACAGCAAGTGAATAAGGTTGTGCGTAAACGAGGCTATCAACGAGTAGATACACCGTTGATTGAATTTGAAGATGTGTTTCAGACGGATGAAATCGAAGGTGTTCTCTATCGCTTTTTTGATAAGCAGGGCCGGCTGCTTGTTTTACGCCCGGATATGACGATGCCGATTGGTCGAGTAGCGGCAACTGCTGGGATACAACCTCCTTTGAAGCTGTCGTACAGCGGTAGAGTATTTCGTTTCAATAATGAAATGACCGGTGAACAAAATGAACTGACACAAGCAGGCATAGAGCTGATTGGTTTTTCATCAGTTAAGGCAGAGCTTGAATGTATTTCCTGTGCAGTAGAAATCCTGACGGAGCTGAAAATCCCTAATTTTCATTTTGAACTGGGGCATGCTGGTATCTTGAATGAGGTTGCTGGCTATTTAGAATTGAATACCGAAGAGAAAAGGACCTTTAAGGAGTTGCTGAGTAATAAAAACTTGAGCGCATTGGATGCATTCATTGAACAGCACCCTAGTGATCTGGATGATTTTGTTAAAGAATTGCCGAAGCTGTTTGGTGAAATCCAGGAGGTGCTGAACAAAGCAGAGAAGATGCTTCCAGAGGAAACGATGGTAGCTCCGATTCTTACAGAAATCAGTCAGATGGCACAGCTGATCGTTTCCGCACATCCAGATATTTCTTTAACAGTAGATCTTGGTTCAGTGGCACTAATGGATTATTATACAGGGATTCTGTTTAATGGTTATGCGGATTTGGTTCCGGAAGTCTTTTTGAGAGGTGGACGTTACGATCATCTGGTTGAACAGTTTGGTCATACACGGATTCCGGCTGTAGGATTGGGAATCAACTTGGATACGTTGGTCGCGTTGCAATATCGGTTAGGTCTCTTAGCAGAGCTGAAAAATCCTAAGATATTGGTTCATTCTGAACTGTCAGATCTTGCAGCTGCCCAGGATTTCGTTTACCGACACATTGATAGTGAGTTGTCTCTTTTTGATACATGGGAGGAAGCACTGGCTTATGGTGAAAAATGGGGCTACGAAGAAGTGATTTATCTTAAAGAAGAAGAGATGATTCGGGTAAAAGTAGGTGAGCAGAATGGGGAATAATTTGACGATTGCTCTGACAAAGGGCAGACTGGAAAAACAGACTCTAGAATTATTTGAACAGGCAGGAATCGATGTGTCTTTCATGAAGGATAAACAGAGAAAGCTCGTGTTTCAAAATGCGGAGCAAACTCTGACCTTTTTATTGGTAAAAGCGGCGGATGTTACAACGTATGTCAGGCATGGTGTAGCTGATCTTGGTGTAGTTGGTAAGGACGTATTACTGGAGCATCCGCATGGCTATTATGAAATGCTGGATTTGGCTATCGGAGAGTGCAAATTTTCTGTTGCTTCAACGAAAGAATATCAACCGAATGATCATAAACGAAAACGGATTGCCACGAAGTATCCGACAATAGCTTCTGCGCATTTTCGCAGCAAAGGAGAAGATGTGGATATCATCAAAATCGAAGGCTCGGTGGAAATAGCTCCAGTTCTTGGCTTGGCAGATGCAATCGTGGATATTGTTGAAACTGGAACGACATTGAAAGAAAATGGTTTGAGTATCTACGAAGATATTTGCAGAATATCTGCTCGAATGATCGTGAATAAAGCCACCTTGAAACGAAAGCGTCAGGAAATTTTTGATTTGTTTGAACAGCTGGAAGCTGTAATTGGAAAAGAGGGATAGCGATGAGATGGTTATCAGGAACTAAGCAAGAAATAATGTCTGAACTAGATAAAGAGAAATACACAAGAAAAGCAGAGGATCAGCAAGTCGAAGTAGCGGTAAAGGAAATCATTGATACTGTTCTTACCAATGGTGATCAAGCATTAATCGAGTATTCTAAAGAATTTGACCGGACTATACTGACTGATCTGGAGGTTTCACCGAAACAGATCGAGCAGGCTTACCAACAGCTGGATGCTGACGTGAAGCAAGCGTTAGAGAAGGCCAAGGAGAATATTATCAGTTATCATAAAAAACAGAAGCAGTACGATTTTATGGATAGCGAAAAAAATGGGGTATTTAGAGGGCAGCTTGTTCGTCCATTAGAGCGAGTGGGTGTTTATGTACCAGGAGGAACAGCAGCTTATCCGTCCTCCGTTCTAATGAACGTGTTGCCGGCAAAGATCGCCGGAGTTGAAGAAATCATCATGGTCACACCACCTTCACCAAAGGGCGTCCCTTCGATCATCCTCGCAGCAGCCAAAATTGCCGGAGTCGATCGTGTTTTCCAAATTGGAGGGGCACAGGCAGTTGGGGCGTTGGCATATGGTACGGACAGTGTTCCGAAAGTAGATAAGATAGTCGGTCCTGGAAACATCTATGTTGCAACAGCGAAGAAAATGGTATTTGGGGTTGTTGGTATCGATATGATCGCTGGTCCATCGGAAATCGGTGTTTTGGCAGATAGTCAGGCAAATCCGGCGTTTATTGCCGCTGATTTATTGTCGCAGGCAGAACATGATGTATTGGCTCGAACATTTTTAGTGACGAACTCGAAAGAACTGGCTGAAGAAGTGGAAAGAGAAATCGCCGAACAGCTAATCACGCTTCCGAGAAAAGACATCGCTGAACGGTCGATTGTTGATCACAGCTGGATTATCTTAACAGATACAGAAGCAGACATGTTTGCTATCATGAATGAGATTGCACCGGAACATTTAGAGGTACAGATGGCTGATCCGATGAGTCGACTGCATGAAATCAAGCACGCGGGATCAATCTTTTTAGGCGCATATACGTCTGAACCAGTCGGAGATTATCTGTCCGGAACGAATCATGTATTGCCGACAAGCGGGACTGCAAAATTTTACTCGCCGTTGGGTGTTTATGATTTTATTAAATACAGTCAGGTTAGCTATTATACAAAAGAGGCATTGGCAGAAATTCAAGCGGATATCGCTTTATTGGCAAGAAAAGAAGGACTTGAGGCGCATGCCCGTGCCGTTGAGTACCGATTCAAGGAGGAAAATCAATGAGAACAGCGAGTCTAACGAGAAAAACAGCAGAAACAGCAATCGAATTATCATTGAATTTGGATGCACAGGAGCCTGTTGTGATTGAGACGGGGGTTGGCTTTTTTGACCACATGCTGACGCTGTTTGCACGTCACAGCAGAATGGCATTAACTGTAAAAGTAGATGGCGACCTTGAGGTGGATAGCCATCATACGGTGGAAGATGTCGGCATCGTCTTGGGGCAATGCTTGAAAGAGGCACTTGGAGATAAAGCTGGGATCAATCGCTATGGAACCAGCTTTGTACCGATGGATGAAAGTCTGGGAATGGCTTCGTTGGACTTAAGCGGCAGAGCCTTTCTGGTTTTTGATGCGGTATTCGATAATCCTAAGCTTGGTGCATTCGACACTGAGTTAACAGAAGAGTTCTTTCAAGCATTAGCGTTTAATCTGCAAATGAATCTGCATTTGAAAATTTTGCATGGAAAAAATACCCATCATAAAATAGAAGCTTTGTTTAAGGCAACAGGTCGAGCCTTGAGAGAAGCTATTACATTCAATCCAGATATTCATGGGGTGAATTCCACGAAAGGAACATTATAGATGATCGTTATTATTGACTACGATACAGGAAATACGCGGAATGTCCAGAAGGCATTGAACTATGTAGGACTGGAAAATAAATTATCCTCAGATTTAGAGGAAATTGCACAGGCTGATGGATTGATTTTACCGGGTGTTGGTGCTTTTTCCTTGGCAATGGAGGCGTTGAATGAGCGAGGTCTAACGGAAGCAATCAAGCAAGCCGCTAAAAATGGTGTTCCAATATTGGGTGTTTGCTTAGGAATGCAGCTGTTGCTAGAGGGCAGTATGGAAAACGGCTTTACTCGCGGCTTGGAACTGATTGAGGGAATCTGTGAGCAGTTACCTGCTGAAAAAGGTTTTCCTGTACCACATATGGGGTGGAATGAGTTGATGATTACAAATGATACGCCGCTAACAAAGGAAATGGCAGGCGAATTTGTCTATTTTGTACACTCTTATTATACAGACTGCGATCCAGATAATATTGATGCACTAGCACAGTACTCACTCAAGGTTCCGGCAATGATCTCAAAAGGAACGATTTATGGGACGCAGTTTCATCCGGAAAAAAGTGGCGAGGCAGGACTTAAACTATTAAGAGGGTTCAAGGAGGTCGTAGATCATGTACGTATTACCGGCAATTGATATTCGAGAAGGTGCAGCGGTTCGCCTGATAAAAGGCGATTTTTCAAAAAAAACAGTTGTCAACGAGGACCCGTTGGCACAGGCCCATACATTTAAAGAAGCAGGAATCAAGAGGCTTCATATTGTTGATTTGGATGGTGCGTTGGATGGGAATACAACGAATGCGCCATTGATTGAAAAAATCAAAAAAGAAACAGGACTGATGATCGAAGTTGGCGGCGGTATTCGTTCGATGGCTCAAATTGAACAGTACGTTACTATTGGGGTGGACAGAATTATTATTGGTTCTGCTGCTTTAAAAAATCCGGAACTGGTCAAAGAAGCTGTGGCACACTATAAAGAGAAGATAGCAGTTGGTATTGATGCGAAAAATGGGAAAGTGGCTGTTAGCGGTTGGCTGGAGGTCAGTAAGACGGACTATTTGACGATGGCAAAAGAAATGGCGGCTATCGGAGTACAGACGTTGATCTACACAGATATCTCAAAGGATGGCACCTTAACCGGACCAAGCTTAGCGCATTATGAAGCGTTGAAGCAAGCAGTTCCGGAGGTCGCGATTATTGCTTCGGGAGGTGTCAGTGATAAACAGGATTTAGAGGCGCTTGCCAAGCTTGATGTTTATGGAGCAATCGTAGGGAAAGCGTATTATGAAGGTCGTGTGACTCTGGCAGAAATCTTGGAGGTGGAAGCCTCATGCTGACAAAACGAATCATTCCTTGCTTGGATGTGACAGATGGTCAAGTCGTCAAAGGAGTCAATTTTGTCAATTTACAAAGTATTGGCGATCCGGTAGAAATTGCTCGTGCCTATAATGATCAAGGGGCAGATGAGCTTGTTTTCCTTGATATCACAGCAACCAGCGATGAACGAGAAACGATGATCGATGTCATCGAACGAACGGCTTCTGAGGTTTTTATCCCTTTGACAGTCGGTGGTGGGATTCGCTCTGTTGAGGACATGAAAAAAATGCTGCAGGCGGGCGCCGATAAAATTTCGTTGAACTCAGCAGCGATCAAAGAACCAGATTTGATTAGACAAGGGGCAGAAAAATTTGGTTCTCAATGTATCGTTGTGGCAGTGGATGCTAAGCGAACAAGTTCAGGCAGCTGGCATGTATTTGTCAAAGGGGGTAGAGAGGACACTGGCTTGGATGTTCTTGAATGGGTCAAACAAGCGGTCAGTCTGGGGGCTGGAGAAATTTTACTGACTAGCATGGATGCGGATGGCACAAAACAGGGCTACGATTTAGCGTTGAATCAAGCGGTCTGTGATGCAGTGACCGTCCCTGTTATTGCTTCCGGCGGTTGTGGGAACAAAGAAGATATTTTAGAAGTCTTTGAGGAAACCGATGTTACAGCGGCTCTTGCTGCTAGTATCTTCCACTATGGAGAAGTCAGTATTCCAGAGCTGAAGGAGTATTTACAAGACAAAGGAGTGACGGTTCGCAGATGAAACCAGACTTTTCAAAGGGCTTAGTTCCTGCAATTATTATTGAAGACCAAACAGATGAAGTACTAATGTTAGCGTATATGAATGAAGAAAGCTTTGCTAAAACACTGGAAACAAAAACAACTTGGTTTTATTCTCGGTCTCGTGAAGGGCTGTGGAACAAAGGCGAAACGAGTGGGCATGTCCAACATGTAAAGAAAATTACCACCGATTGTGATCAAGACACATTACTGATACGTGTCGATCAAACAGGGCCAGCCTGCCATACTGGTGCACATAGCTGCTTTTTCAACGTCATCATGGAGGAGGACCAAGCCGATGCTTGAATCACTATATAACGAAATCATCGAAAGAAAAGAGCAACCCAAAGAAGGCTCATACACCAACTATCTTTTTGATAAAGGGCTAGATAAAATATTAAAAAAAGTCGGTGAAGAAGCAACGGAAGTCATTATCGCAGCGAAAAACGAGCAGGATGAATTGATATCTGAGACAGCTGATTTAGTGTACCATATGCTGGTTTTATTGGCAGAAAAGAATATCCCATTATCTGAGATAGAGAAAGAGCTTGAGAAGCGACAAGGAAAACTAAGTATCACCAAAGATCGAAAAGAAATTGAGGATCTATAATAGACGTCAAAGCAGGTCGTCTTAAATTTTTAGAGAAAGAGCGTTGCGCGATGGAATGGTATGAAAATCGGATTTTATCCGCTCAAAATGGATCAAACCCAATGCTGATGAAGGAGCTAAAGGGAGGCTACGCCGTTTTTGGCGATGTACAGTTTTTACCGGGATACTGTGTTTTGCTACCAAAAACAGAAGTCTATTCATTGAATGATTTACCTCTTAAAGAGCGGACTCAATTTTTGGCAGATATGGCGTTCTTAGGAGATGCACTGTTGGCTGTCTGCAATCCGTTGCGTGTAAATTATGATATTTTAGGAAATACAGATAACTATCTGCATGCGCATGTTTTTCCGCGTTATGAATGGGAAACGGAAGAGCGTCGGAAAATGCCAGTTTGGTTATATGACAAGTCCAATTGGTATGATGAGGATAAGCAATATGACAAAGTAAAACACGGAGAGCTACGCGAAAAGATTGCCTTATTCTTAAAAGAAAACTATTAAATGTGAATTGTATATGAGTCTCAGCTAGTATCGTTTACTATCAAAAACATAAGAACATGTGATAGGGCTTAAAGAAATTGGACATTTCCCATAAAAAATACGGCAGGAGTTTTTCGCTCCTGCCGTATTTCTATTCAATTGAACGTCTCGCTGTTTCTTCCTGTTTTAAAAACAGTGAGAACGATTAATCTTCTTCTATCAATTTCTCTACAGGAACAACAGCCTCTAATAAATAGGTACTGTCATCTGCCTCGTCATACAATGTAGCTGGCTTATCAGCTTTTGTTTCAATAATCAAATGGAAACCAAAAGAATCCTGGATTGTCAATCGGGTCATATTCCATTCAATCAATGCAAATTCCAACTCTTTTCCATCTAAAACGATTGTTAACTTATCATCAATCGTTAGCTGATGCTGTGTTGCCTTTTTCTTATCAACAAACCACCACTGTCCTTGGTATACCTTTATCAGATCGGCAGTCGACCGATTCTCATCCAACTTCTTTTTACCGTGCTTAAAAAGTAATGAACTGGCAATACCTGTGACGACAGAGGCCCCAAGCAAAAATGACCAATGCTTTTTCAAATTTTCAACCTCCGGCTTTTCTTTTTATGATAGCATGAATGAAGGAATTTTGATGATTTGACTATAGCATCATTAACAAAATTTAAGAATGTAAAGAAAATGCACTAGGATTTCCGAGGTTTATTCAATAAAATTGAGCACATTACAGCTATTGCCCGCGCAACAGCTTGCGTTGCGTGAAATTTTGTCATTTTACAGGTAAAGTCGAGTCAGGAGGTAAAGGAAAAAATGGATATAGGACAACGAATGAAGGATAAAAGAAAAGAGTTAGGATTGACACAACAGGAAGTAGCAGATAAGGTTTTCGTTACAAGACAGACCGTTTCAAAATGGGAACTTGGAAAAAGCAGACCTGATCTTATCTCGCTGAAATTATTGGAGGAACTACTACAAGAAGCGTTTCTGGAATCGCCGAAAAAGGAGAGAATACAAATGAAAGTAACGAAGAAAGATATTTTGATGACATTGCTGTTTGGGGTAATCTTTTTACCTATACGTTTTCTTATTGCATTAATCAAGCCGCATCTCAATCAACCTGTAATAAAATTTATCATGGTTCCTCTATTTTTGCTCACAGCAAGTCTGTACTTGCGCTCGTTGAATACGCAAGCCTTTGTTGCAGTATGGGGAATAATCTTGTGCTTCTATGTTCCAATTGTGGGCTACTACTCTCAATCAGGATCAGAGAAATAGATAGAAAGAAGAATCTGTGGCTTTGTTGTCACAGATTCTTCTTTCTATTCCAGATATTCTTCCAGCCGACTTTTCTAAAATAATGCTAGCTTTTAGAAGGTGCTATTTAATCAGATAGGAAGTTTAAAGAATCGGAATATAAATATCAGTCAGGCTTTTCTCTTTTCTATTTTTAGTGGGTTCTGTTCTATACAGTTCAAAAGGAACCGCATCTCTCGCTGTAGCATTCCCTTTAAAAAGCCATTCTTGGTACATATATTGCCAAGCTTCGCCATATTGAGCAGCTGCCAAGTTAAAATGACCCACACCGAATTTACCCGAAATACTGGATTCGCAAATGTTGCCACTTTCAATTATCCTTGCGTCCGCTGAAATTGTCATCGCCACACTTGTGCGTAAATGTTCTCCATTAGTAATAAAAGGATTGTCATCATAGACTGTCAAAACTTTTGTTTCATCCGCAACAATCAGCTTATGTTTAGCAGCGAAGTCATATAACTCACTAAATAACTTTCTGCTATTTCTTCTAAATTCAGCATAGTCTCCTCTAAAACGAATATAGATAATCCTTTGGTTTTTCATTTCTTCTGTTGTGATATTGATTGGTTCAATCATATGCAATTGTCCTCCTGCTTTTTTGACTTTTTACATAAATTATTATTTCATGAACCAATCCGTATTTCTTGGCAAATCTTGCTGCTTTCTGTATTTTGCAGGGCTTAACCCAAAATGCTTTTTAAACGTTCGGCTAAACGAGCTCGAATCACTATATCCATACTCCATAGCAATAGTAGTTATAGAAATACTGGGGTTGATGCATAAAAAAATTGCCGCACGTTCTAGTTTAAATCTGGTAGTGAACTCGTTTACAGTTTCTGTAGAATAAGAGCTGAATATCCTGTGAAAATGAAAATCAGACAAATGAGCGTTTCTTGCTAAAAGAGTTAGTGATAGGGGTTCTTTCAAATTTTGCTCAATATAGTCTTCTGTTTTATTTATTAAACGAGTATATACCTGTTTAGAAATAGATTTTTTCGTTTGTTTATTCATTTTATGATATCCTTATCTGCTAACTCATCTGTTAGTCTTTAATTAAGTAAGATCACCTATTTGTTCATAGTATATTTATCCAAGTTAATTATAGCAAGTCTTTCTATTCTGATAAATTAAAGCAAGTCTATTTTTTTCTGGATCTAAAGTTCATATTGATAGTATAGCTAAAAGTTGTTTTATGAAATATGACTATTTTAGAAGCATTTTATGAAACAGCTTTTTTCTTTATGCAGCTGCTACAACTTAGTTGTCTAAACGCTGTAAAATGTGGTATTGTGATGAGGAAAGGGTGTTCGTATGATTGTCTATCCAGAGGTTCATTTGGCTCGATTTTTGTGTAGGCCAAATCGCTTCATTGCAGAGTGTGAGTTAATAGAAACAGGTGAGCAAGTGACTGTCCATGTCAAAAATACGGGTAGAGGAAAAGAAGTGTTGCTGCCGGGAGCAAAAGTTGCTTTGAGTCATCGCCCTTCGCCAAAGAGAAAAACAGCCTATGACCTAATTGCTGTAAAAAAGGCAGAGCAATGGTTCAATATTGATAGTCAGGTGCCCAATGCACTAGCTGCACAAGCACTTCTTGATGGAGATATTCTACTCCCTAATCTAAACGGAGCGATTCGTTCGTTAAAACGAGAGCAGCGATATGGTCATTCAAAATTCGATATTTTTATTGAAACAGACAAAGGACAGAAGGCTTTTGTAGAAGTAAAAGGAATGACCCTGGAAAATGACCGCATTGGTGCATTTCCTGATGCACCGACCCTTCGAGGATTGAAGCATGTGAAAGAATTGACGGAGGCAATTTCAGAAGGCTATCAGTGCTATGTCCTGTTTATCGCTCAATTTGAGCTTCTCGATTATGCGACCATCAATAAAGAGATGCAACCAGCGCTGGCACAGGCCATTTTCGATGGCCAGCAAGCTGGGTTGACCGTTCTTGCATACAATTGTCATGTACTGCCAGAGTCGATCCAAGTAGTGGGGAAAATACCATTTGATTTAGAACAAGCTTTCATTCAGCCTGTGTAGAGAAGGAGTCAGGCATTAACAAAAATAGATATAATCTTTAGATAAAATAGGTTTCATTATCTTTAAAGAGGTTGTGACAAAAGCCGCTTTGGGAATACCGTTTATTCGGATTCTTGGAGTTGGGGTATACTTATGTCACCCACTCTTTTTGAGAGTGAATTTATAGAGCAGTAAATGAGTAGGAGAAAGGTGAGGATAAAATGATTCATTTAGGCGTGATTGGAACAAACTGGATCAGTGATCAATTTGTACAAGCAGCATTGGAGACAGGAAAATATGATTTAACTGCGGTTTATTCCAGAAAGCTGGAATCAGCACAGAAATTCGGCGAAAAGTATGGGGATGTAGAGTATGCAATTGATTTAAAGACTTTCTTCAACATTGAGCATATGAGCACTGTTTATATCGCTTCGCCAAATGCACTACACTTTGAACAGGCTAAGCAGGCAATTTTAGCTGGAAAAAATGTAATAGTGGAAAAGCCGGCATTTTCAACACCTGCAGAAATGGATGAAATCATTACCTTAGCAAACCAACAGCGTGTATTCTTCTTTGAAGCAGCGCGCAATATTCATGAAAAGAGCTTTAAAAAGATTGGTAGTTTATTGCCGTCAAAAAATGAAATCATTGGTGCAAACTTCACGTATATGAAGTATTCTTCCCGTTACGATCAGGTATTAGACGGTCAAGAGCCAAATATCTTTTCGCCACGATTTTCTGGTGGTGCATTGATGGATCTAGGTGTTTATCTGGTTTATGCAACTATAGCATGGTTTGGTATGCCGAACGAAAGTCATTATTTTGCTCGAAAAATTCAGACGGGTGTCGACGGTTTGGGAACAGCCATTTTACGCTATGATCGTTTTGATGTAACGATTCAAGCTGGGAAAATCGGTGATTCTTCTCTATCCTCTGAAATCTATTTTGATAATGGTACATTACTATTAGATGGTATCAATGCGATTTCAAAAGCGGAATTTCATGATCGTAACCAGCAACGAACTGAAGTCATCTCATTGACGACAGAAGAGAATCCGATGGTTGAGGAAGCGGCAGATTTTGCCCATGTCATCGAAAATCCGGAGGATAAAAACTGGGGTGTAGCTTACGAAGAATGGGTCGAGCTTGCTCGAAATGTCAATCAGGTATTAACGGATTTAAGAGCCAGTGCGGGTATTGTATTTGACGCAGATAAAAAGTAAAATAGGGATAAGCCATTTGAGCATCTAGTATGAGTATAGAGACAAATGAGAGCTAAAAACCAATAAATGACAGGACAGAAGTGAAGGTAAGTGAGCTTCTGTCCTGCTCTTGAAAGAGGATATACATATGGATTTTTTGAAACAGTTACCAGAAGGATGGCAGCAGCAATGGCAGACTTCTGGTTTTGATCAACCTTCGGCTATTCAGGAACAAAGCTTCTTGCCTCTATTAGAAGGAAAAAATGTTAGAGGAATCTCACCAACTGGTACAGGGAAGACCCTGGCTTATTTGTTGCCGCTTTTATTGAATGTGAAGAAACAGGAAGGCAGTCAACTGCTAATTCTTGCCCCGTCGCAGGAGCTGGCAGTACAAATTGGGCAGGTGGCTCAGGAGTGGAGTAAGACAGTGGAGCTAAAGACACAAACACTGATTGGTGGAGCGAATGTCAAGCGCCAAGTAGAAAAGCTTAAGAAAAAGCCTGAGGTATTGATTGGTACGCCGGGAAGAATTCTGGAACTGATCCGTTCGAAAAAAATCAAAAGCCATCAGCTAAAAACGATCGTCATGGATGAGGCAGACCTATTGCTTCAAAAGAGTGACTTAGACTTGACGAGACAGATTTTGCAAAGTGCACCGGTAGATTATCAGCTGGTTTTTTATTCTGCGACGGCTGATACGATTGAAAAAGAGGTCAACGAATTGGCGGTCGATACTTTGACGGTGGATGCAGTTAACGAAGATGTTTCGGCAGGTAAAATTCAACATTTCTACATAGAAGTGCCTTTTAGAAAGAGAAAAGACTTTCTTCAAAAGATGCTTCATATTCCGTCGTTTTACGGCATGGTGTTCTTTAATCAGCTGGCTGATTTAGGTGCAGTTGAAGAGAAGCTAGCCTATGAGGGGCTTCCAGTTGTTGGTTTGGCTTCGGACCAGAACAAGCAGTTGAGAAAGCTGGCGATCAGCCAATTTTCTCAAAGACGAGCAAAGATGCTACTGACAACCGATGTGGGTGCCAGAGGCTTGGATTTCCCGGCAGTTGATTTTGTCATCAATGCCGATGTGCCACAGGATAGTGTGAGTTATGCCCACCGAGCAGGGCGTACAGGACGAATGGGTGCAGAGGGATCGGTGGTAACGTTTATCAATGAGCGAACCAAACGTGATTTTCAGCGTTTGATGAAAGAGGTCGGTCAATCTGCGGAGGAGCTGTTTATTTATGATGCCGGATTTCATAAAGAACAAAAAACCACGGATAGAAAATCAACGGATAAAGTGAAAAAAAGGAATTGATTGTTAACTGTTGTGTTTGGATTCATCGGGCATAAGGGAGGCTAAGCATGAAATCCAGAAAAGAAGAAATTTTAGCACTGCTGCAAAAGAAAAAGATCGGTATGACGGCGGCAGATATTGCAAAAGAGCTGCAGATCGATCGAAGCAATGCAAGCAGATATTTAAGTGAGCTTTCAAAGGAAGGCGCAGTTATTAAGAGCACAGGTCGACCGGTCATTTACGATGTTGCGCTTGAAGAGGATGGAGACCGGATTCATGTTGATAATTCAAGTGAGGTTTCATTTGAGAACCTTGTCGGAGCGAATGATTCATTGAAGGTCAGCATCCAACAGGCAAAAGCAGCGATTCTTTATCCTCCTAGAGGACTTCATACGATTATTTTTGGGGAGACTGGGACAGGGAAATCGTTGTTTGCGGAATGTATGTATCACTTTGCGGTAGACTCTAAGACATTACCGGAAAATGCCCCTTTTGTTGCGTTTAATTGCGCGGATTATGCCCAAAATCCTCAATTACTTTTTGGACATATTTTTGGGGTAAAGAAAGGTGCATATACAGGGGCTGAGAATGATACTCCAGGATTGATTTCGGAAGCAGACGGAGGGGTTCTGTTTCTTGATGAGATTCATCGACTACCTCCGGAAGGACAAGAAATGCTATTTACTTTTATTGATAAGGGTATTTATCGTCCGTTGGGAGAAAGTGGGAAGACCTACAATGCATCTGTGCAGATCATTGGAGCAACAACAGAATCTTCTGAGAGCTTTTTGACAACCTTCAATCGTCGTATTCCAATGGCCATTACGCTGCCTAATTTGGAAGCCCGTTCACTTGATGAGCGTTATGATATCATCTCACTCTTTATCAAGCAGGAGGCTAATCGACTGAATCAGCGAATCAACATTGAGCGTGAGGCCGTTCTGGCATTTATGTTATATGATGCAGAGGGAAATATCGGGCAAGTCAAACGTGACTTAAAATTGGTTTGTGCAAAATCATTTCTACATTATCGAACGCATAATTCGACTTCGTTAATGATCCGGAAAAAGGATTTGCCTTTACAAGTTCAAAAGGGCTTACTGAAAATCAAGGAAGTTTCTGATAGGCTGGATCGTTTTGTGGATGCTAAAAACAATTACTTGACGTTTGAGCCTGGAACCAATGAGGTCGTCTGGTCCAGAGATCCAGCAAGAGATATGCAGGTCTATAATGACATTGAGGAAAAAGTATCGACTCTTTCTCAAAATGATTTGGAAAATGTTGATTTGGAAGAGTTGATTTCGACAGATATGGACGCCTATTTTCAAACCTATGTGGAGGAATTAACACAAAGCTCGATTCATAAAGAACTGTTGCCGGAAAGTATTTGGAAATCAACCAATCGTTTGTATGATATTGCTGAAAAGCGTTTGTCTCGAAAATACAATGAGAATGCACGCTTTGCATTTGCTCTTCATTTGCAAAGCACAATCGATCGTGTTAGAGAAGGTCATATGATTGTCCATCCTAACCTGAACAATATACGAAAACAGATGAAGGATGAGTTTCAAGTAGCAATCGATCTATCTGCGATTATTGAAGAGGAAAACGATATCGAAATTCCTTTTGATGAAATTGGTTTTATCAGTATGTTTCTTTCCATAGATGTAGGAAACAAGGAAACGATCGAAGTGAATAATGTGGGAGTCGTTGTTTTGATGCACGGAGATTCCACTGCTTCGAGTATGCTGAAAACGGCACAGGAGCTACTAGGAATATCTACAGGAAAGGCAATGAACATGCCGCTTACGATGGAAGTTCAGACCATGTATGAACAGTTGCGCAGCTATGTCGTGGAAAATCAGGAAACACTGAGTAATGGTATGTTGCTTTTGACTGATATGGGCTCACTGAATTCATTTGGAAACATGATTTATGAGGAAACAGGGATACGGACGAAGGCTATCTCTATGACCAGTACGATGATTGTTTTAGAAGCAATCCGTATGGCCGGCGTTGGAAGAAGCTTGGAGGATATTTACCAGAATATCCAAATGTCCTTTGAAGGAATCATCCGTGAGCAATTCCGAAGCAGCTTGAAAAATCCGAATCAGGTGAAAAAGGCAGTCGTGGTGACTTGCTTTACTGGAGAAGGCGTTGCTGCTAGACTGTACCAACGAATTCTTCCTGTAATAGATGAAGAAAAGGTAGAAATCATTCAGATGCAATTTCTTGAAAGAGAGGCCTTTAAAAAGCATATCGACAGTTTGATGGAAGAATATGAAATCAAAGCGATCGCTGGAACTGTCGATGTTGAGTATCAAAACATTCCTTTCTTTTCCGCTTACGATATCTTCGATGATGAGAAGCTGAATATGCTGAAACGAATTGCCGGAGATGAGGTTCCAACGGAGAAAATCGTAAAATCATTGAGTGATACAATCACAGCTGTTGATTCTCTACAGAAGCTGATTGTGATGCTTCAAAAGACGGTACATCAAATACAGACAGACATGCATATTATTGTAGAACCAGGCGTGGATGCTGGAATTGTGATTCATCTAGCCTTTCTTGTAGATTCGATTCTAAAAGGGGAGCAGACAAAGACCTTCGATGGTTTGACTGACTTCGTGAAGAAAAACCGTCTTGAAACAGATGTTGCCCGGACGAACCTGATGGCAATAGAGAAGGCGTATCGGATTTCAATCCCAGAACCGGAAGTGGCACATCTAACAAAAATATTCTTAGAAAATAAAATCATTAAATCGTAGAATTACACACAAAAGATAGTGTGTAACGCAAAGGGATAGTGTGTAATACAAAGTGATATAGACCAAAACCTTGATATCAAAGGGTTTGGTCTATATCACTTTTTGGCACGCTTCTTGCTTATATAAAAGTGTAATTAAAAATCTTAAGGAGTGAACAACATGTCAAAAAAAACGATTATGCTGGTTTGTTCAGCAGGAATGAGTACAAGTTTACTAGTAACTAAAATGCAAAAAGCAGCTGAAGCTCGTGGAATGGATGCAGATATCTTTGCAGTATCAGCGTCAGATGCAGACAACAACTTGGAAGCAAAAGATGTAAATGTATTGCTTTTAGGCCCACAAGTACGTTTCATGAAAGCGCAATTCGAACAAAAACTTGAACCAAAAGGAATTCCGTTGGATGTTATCAACATGGCTGACTACGGCATGATGAATGGTGAAAAAGTTCTAGATCAAGCGATCGCATTAATGGGCTAATTCCAATACACTATCAATAATCGAAGGAGAAATGAAAATGGATGAACAAAATTTAGAAGCAATCATGGGCTTAATCATGTATGGCGGAAATGCCAAAAGTGACGCAATGGAGGCTATTGCTGCAGCTAAAGTAGGCAACTTTGAAGAAGCTGACCAAAAAATTGCAGATGCAGAAGCTTCGCTTGTTGAAGCGCATCATTCTCAAACAGGTCTATTGACTCAAGAAGCACAAGGAAACAACATGACAGTTACTTTATTAACTGTTCATAGTCAAGATCACTTGATGACTTCAATTGCTTTCACAGATTTAGCAAAAGAAATCATTGACGTTTACCGTCACATGGATAGTAAATAAGCACACCATTCTTTTTGAACGGAAGAGTGATGGAGAACAGATGAAAACTTTTTGAACGGAGTTTTATCTATGGATTTGGTTTAAAGGGAACATTCTCTTTAGATAAATAATTATTTATAGGAGGAACAAAAATGAATGGATTAGTAAGCTGGATGGAGAAATACATCCTGCCTGTTGCTGCTAAAATTGGTTCTGAAAAGCATTTAGTAGCTTTACGTGATGCATTTATCACAATGATGCCTGCAACAATGGCGGGGGCTGTTGCTACACTGTTGAATGCGTTTATGCGTGATTTTCCAAATACGTATATTGGTGCAGACAATGCAATCACAACCTTCTTTACACCTGTAATTGCCATCAACGGCTTGGTGTGGACAGGAACACTCGCTATCATGGCGGTTGTATTCTCAGTTTCATTTGGTTACAACCTTGCTAAAGCTTATGAGGTTGATACTTTGTCAGGAGCGATCGTTTCGCTAGTTGCTTTTATTATGGGGATTCCACAAACTGCAACAGCTACTTTAGCTTTAACTGGTGAGTTATCAAAAGACGCAGCGACTATGATTACTGATGCAGGTGGTACAATCACTACTGCGGATGGTGTTTCAAGTATTGCTGCCGGTGCGTGGGGATATTTCCCATTCAGTAAATATATGGGCGGTACAGGTCTATTTACGGCTATGATTTTCGGTTTTATTTCAGTTATTATTTTTGCTAAATTGATGAAGAAAAATGTTATTATCAAAATGCCGGATTCAGTGCCACCAGCAGTATCTAAAGCATTTGCTGCCATCATCCCTGGTGTTGTAGCATTGTATGTTTCAGGATTGATTTACTATCTATTTGAACGTTTTGTAGGTATGCCATTGATTGACTGGATTTCTGAATCTATTCAAGCTCCATTACTTGGTTTATCTCAAGGGTACGGAGCAGTATTTGTTATCGTATTACTTGTACACGTGTTATGGTTCTTTGGTTTACATGGTACAAATATCATGGGTCCTGTATTGCAATCCATCTACGGTGTTGCAATGGTAGAGAACTCAAATGCTTACCAAACGGGTGAAGCGATTCCTTACAAATGGGTTGCTGGTTCATTTGAAGCATTTGTATGGCCTGGTGGAGCAGGGGTAACATTAGTACTCTTGATTACCATTCTAATTTTCTCTAAACGTGCGGACTACAAGACAATCGGTACTTTGGGAATCGGACCTGGTTTGTTCAACATTAATGAACCTGTAATGTTCGGTTTACCAGTTGTATTGAACCCATTATTGGGTATTCCATTTATTCTTGCACCAATTGCAACTGCAACAATTGCGTACTTTGCAACAATGGCTGGACTTGTTAATCCAGTTGTAGTAAATGTTATCTGGGTAATGCCAACAGCATTGAGCGGATTCTTAGCTACTGCCGGTGACTGGAGAGCAATCGTATTGACTCTAGTCAACTTAGCCGTTGCCTTTGCTATCTGGGCGCCATTCGTTATTGCAGCGAATAAAATGGACCCAGCTTTAGGTGAAAAAGACTAATCAAGTAAATTATTTAGACTTTGGGACAATCATCTGCTTTGATGATTGTCTCAATCCTAAAATTTTAGTATTATAGTTTTAAACATGCATGTATCTTAGTCGAATTTTTGAAGTTACACGTACAAGTAAAGTTACTTGTTTGAAAGCTCGCAGGTTACAGAAAAAATCACTATTTTTTCTAATGCGAAGCGGTTTATACATAATTTGAAAGGGGATTATACAGATGATTGGAATTAGTTCAGCAATGCAACAAGATGCAATCAAGGACCTACTAAACAACTACGATGGAGGAGACTTCACATATAGCTTTAAAGAAAAACAAGGCATCAAGTTGATTTTTGATGTAACTGGTGACGCAGCAGCAGCAGCGACCAAAGCAAAAGAAATGATTAAAGAGCAACCTTGGGGTGGCGTTCTTTACTTCCAAGCGGCTGCTATATAATTTACTAATTAGATAGGACTGGTAATCATGTTAAAAAATGGACTGTTCTTGATGAGTATAGGGTTGTTGATTTTTGTGTATAGTGCAAATGCGAAAACAGGCGTATATGACTTTTTAAGCATTATCACTGCGGCATCACTTTTTGGCGCTGGATTATTTTTCTTTTTAAAAGGGAGAAAACGAGAGAAACAAGAACAACAAACTGAGGTGAAAGAGAATGGAAATCGTTAAAAAATTGAATGTACCAGCCACCTATTTTTTTGACAAAGTGATTGAATCGATTTTGTTTGATGTAAATCGAAGTACTGGTAAAAAAATGAAACCCATGCAATTAAATAATTTTGAATATGTGAAGGAGTTTTCTAAAAATAGCCGAGCAAAAATCAAGATTGAAAAATTGGTGGAAAATGAAACCTATGCATATAGAACGTCTACTGTAAAAAATGAGTATTTTGCTCAGTATACGGTTAAACCGGTGGATGAAAATTCTTGTGAAGTACATTATACCGAAAAAATGGAATCCTTTGGAACGTTGCAAAAGATGAATGATGCGGTTGTGGGGATGTTGATAGGTTTTCTTAAGAAGAGACAGTTTAAAAAGATGCTTCAGCAGATAGAAAGTTCTTATTAAATGAAATAATATGGGAATGGAACAAGAGGTTGATCTCAATGTTCCTTCCTTTTTTGTCTTTTGGAAAGGGGCAGATGTATAGTGGAAAATATTCGTAAAATGACACTAGAAGATACACAGCAAATGTTTGAGCTGGCGGCCTATGCATTCAACTCAGAAACAACAGAGAAACGTAGAAAACGCTTTGATTGGGTCACTGAACGCTCAGCTTGCTATGGATCTTTTGATGGTGAGCAGCTGACGAGTCAATTATTGGCTACGCCATTTATAACGAACTTTCATGGTGTTGAATATAAGATGGCCGGAATTGGTTGTGTTTCTTCTTATCCTGAGTATAGAGGGCAAGGCGGGATTACGGCGTTAATGAAAAAAATGCTGGCAGATTTGGCAGAGGAGAAAACAGCATTATCGTATCTAGCGCCGTTTTCATACCCTTTTTATCGCCGTTATGGCTACGAGCAGATTTTCGAACAGATCGAGTACACGATTGATCCAATAAATTGGCCAAATATCCGTGCAGTAGCTGGTAAAGTCCACCGTACGGGCTGGGAACAGGCTAAAGAGGTTATTGATTCGATTTACAGTCAAATAGCAGAGGTGCAGCGTGGTGGCTTGAAACGTGAAGACTGGTGGCAAGAATATAAATTTGCCTTAGGGAATGACTATCGCTTTGCAATTTATGAAAATGAGCAAGGAAAAGCAGAGGGTTATGTGGTCTATCAAACCAATGTAGAACGCTTTACGATCATTGAATGGCAAGCGTTAAGCCAAGCAGGCTATATGGCGTTGGCGAGATTTATTGGATCACACAATGGGGCAACTCATCAATTTTATTTCAAAAAAGGATTTACTGGTGAAGATTTGAGCTGGTTGATTCCGTCGCCATTGTTAGATATGCATCTTAAGCCTTATATGATGGGACGAATTGTTGATTTTCAAACGTTTTTATCCGATTATCCATTTAAAGCTTCCAGCTCAGAAAACATTTTTTACTTAAACGTGACAGATGAGTTTGGTTCGTGGAATGAAGGCGTCTGGGAATTGAAAGTTGTCAATGGCAAAGCGGAGATACGTAAGGTGAAGGAATCAGTAGATGAAAAGAGCCTAAGTGCAACGATTCAAAGCTGGACACAGCTCTTTATGGGGTATCGTTCAGGTGCAATCCTTCACTTCCATCAACGATTGGTTGGCGAAGAAGCACAGGTTGAAAAGTTAGCGGCACTGCTGCCAGCAGGAAAACCAATATTAGAAGACTATTTTTGATGAAGATAAAAGACAACAGCCCCGGACACGTAAAATTAGTGACCGGGGCTAGTGTTTATTTCTTTTCTTCTTTTTCTTTCTTCTTCTCTTCTTCCTTCAAGGCTTTCTTGAAGATTTGTTCCTTTTCCTGTTTGTAATTGTCTTGACGTTCAGCAAAAACTTCTTCTTTGGATTTATCTGTCATACTGCAACACTCCCTTGTTTCTTCTTATATCAATCATAGCACTGGGTCTGGAGCTTTGCGATTTTTTTGCTTGAAGATAGAGAAAAGGGAATAAATAAGTAGCGTAGAGTAACAGGAGCAATTGACAGAAGCAGATTCGCACAGTAAAATATAACTTGCAGGATTTTTTTTTATAGTCGAAGCTGTTCGGAAAGATTCAAGCATTTGTACAAAGTTGATTTGTAATAGGTGCTAGTTTTGGAACAGAAAAATTGAAGAATCCCAATCATACCTCTGAGCTAAATGCATATAACAGTACTCTTTTAAGCGGGCATTATGGCACACTTCTAAATTTAATCTATCCCCTTAGTTAAATGGATATAACAAGGTCCTCCTAAGACCTAGTTGCTGGTTCGATTCCAGCAGGGGATGTCATAGACATTACGCTGAAAGCCTTTTTATATCAAGGTTTTCAGCTTTTTATTTTTTAGATAGTATAGTTTTACATGAAATTCAACTGGATGTATTTTTTGATTTTATTTAAACATAGTAGATAGTTTTTTTCTTATCTTTCATTTTTAGGAGATAAGCGAGTTTGCTAACACAACTTTTTTTGAGAGCTATTCAATATGATTGTCATAATCATATGTAGAAATAAAGATCTGAATTTTAAGCGCCTGCGATTTCATTCCTCCTTCTTTGCTACGCATAGACTATAACCAACAGTTGTATAATGGAAAGCTATCCTAATAATTTTACTTTCTTTTGCCACTAGTATATTTTTCCTTTAGGTCTACATGAACCAATTGACATGATAACTCCCACAATTTTGCGGATACATTAGCATCTAATGCCTGTTTTGCTGGTTTCACTAATTTAGGATATCCGTATATTTCCATAAGTTTTGTAGGTCCATAAAAAGCACCACTTCTGACTTCTGGTGAAGTGGCAGCAAGTAAAGACGCTCTAACTCCTTGACTAGGCATTTGGAGTGTGTGATAAATCAATCTAGTGTAAAAAGTTTTACCAGGGCCGTTCTCTATTAATTCTGTTGCAACGCCACCAGGATGAACACCAATGCTAGTAATTCCCCAGTTTGAAGCTATACTACGTTTGTGAAGTTCAAAGGCAAACAGTAAACATGCCAATTTGGATTGGGAATATGCCACATCTGGATTGTAATGATGCTCTAATTGCAAATCATCAAAATGAATTTTTCCAGAACGGTGTGCCATACTACTAACCGTTACAACTCGAGCATTTTGGGCTTTACGAAGAAGTGGAAGAAGGTGTGCTGTTAATGCAAAATGTCCTAAATAATTAGTTCCAAGCTGTAGTTCAAAATTATCTTTCGTAACTCTTCTATCGGGTGTTGCCATAACGCCAGCATTATTTATAAGAATATCTAATTTTTTAATTTTTGAGGCAAGTACTTTGCCAAAATTTTCTATTGAAGATAAATCAGCAAGGTCGATTCTTTGAAAATCAATTTTTGCATGTGGGTATTTGTTTTTAATACTTTGAACGGCGCTCTTCCCTTTGTCGACATTACGACCTGCTATAATAACAGTGGCCCCTGCACCTGCTAGCGATATTGCTGCTTCGTAGCCCAATCCCCCAGTACCTGTAACAACAATATTTTTACCAACTTGGGAACCGATTTCTTTTTCTGTCCATCTTTTTTTATCATTTCTTTTTTCATTCATCGTTATATAATCCTTTCTTCCTTCAATAGATGTTACTGTTGTAACGTCTTGGTGGTTGCAGTATACTATGCATAATAAGACGTTTCAAGTGTAACAGCATGAAACGTTACAGATTGGAGAAAACTGTAATGGTAAATAGGATGAATAGTTATAGAAATGCAATCACAAAGGAAAGTATCTTTACTGCGCTTATGATATTAATGGAAAAAAAGGACTTTCATAAAATTTCAATAACGGAAGTCACGTCAAAAGCAGGAGTTTCTAGAATGGCATTTTATAGAAATTATGAGATTTTGGAAGATGTCATAACGGACTACTTAACTACATTTTTCGCCAAATATGAAGAAAAAATAGCTGTTATTGGCTTGAACAATACCTACGATGTCATTTTGATGTTCTTTTCAAGTTTTAAAACTGAAAAAACACTTATGATGAATTTAATAAAATCAAATTTAACTTTTTTACTTCTTGATAAAAGCAATTTATTTTTAGAAGATATATGTGAGAAATTCGTATGTGAGAAATTTTATTCTCCTGAAAAAGAAAAATATACGATTAAGTTTTTGTGTGGGGGGTTCTTTAATATATTAGTTGAATGGGTTTTGAATGATTTTAAAGAGAGAGAAACATACATGGCGGAGTTGTTCTGCGAATATTGTAAATGAAATCAATAAATAGGAATGTCGGTAAGCCCAATTGGATCACCTGTATGGTACATTTTGAATGTCTATCCCTTTATCCCATTCAACATCGATAATGATATCCCAAAAAGAGTTGCAGCTCAAAAATTGTATGTACATATTTTCCGCTATTCTAGTTTTCGAGGTAGAGGTGAACCAATGTGTATTTGTAGCATGATACATGGCATGTGGCAATTGCTTTATTGTGTATAGTATTCTTTTTGAAAAAGAGTGGATTTGTCCTAATGAATCGATAGGTTCTTCTGCATCATTTTCTCTGCCTAATTCTTTTATAAACATACTGATATCATAGGAAATTGAAAATTCATTTAAAAGGGTAAGAAGATGTATCGCGTATAAATCAACAAAATAAAGCGGGCATTAAGGTAGCTATAGTCGATTATTGATAGCCCTGGAAAAGCTGATTAGAGAATAAGTGTGAGTGGAAAGTGATGTTCTTCCATTTGATCACTGTCGTGCTATAATAAAAAAGAAAAAATGAGTAACAGAGGAGAAGTAGAAGTGCACACACAAATTGATCCTATATTAGAAGGCCAGTTAATAGCGGCATTGACTGTAGCGTATAACGATTATTACAGTAAAGATAGCGAACTTCTGAAGCTTAGTGAAAAAATTAGTTCTGAGATGGGCAGCTTCTACATGAAGGAATTTGCAAATCTGACATTTAAGGACACTAGAGTGTTTCCCTTTAAGCTCGGGGAAGAATCCTTTGTAGGCTATCTTTTGTGGTCGAAGGACTTAGCTATTTATGGCGCAGATTCTAGTCGTTTCTTTGTTTTGTTGACAGGCTTTGGTTTTTTATCAGGAATTGAGATAGTTGATAAAGGTGAGATAAAGTCGACACAGTGGAAAGAGCTTATCGGCGAAAAAACAGTTGGTGAGCTGTTGACAAGCCTGAAAGAAATTAATGGCAAAGCAGATTTTACCGCAGAGAGTCCATTGATTCAAATGTATATCTCCATTTTAGAAGAACAGAAATAGAAGAAGTTGCTTCTGTCCCACTGTTTATCCGGTCTTAAATGGATAGAGGAGTGCGGGATTGAGTTGAGTCCCACAACCTTGTTTGGCAAAAAAATTACTGCTCCATGCTTCCCAAAAAAGGTGTTGGGCATGGAGCAGTTTGATTTATCCTTGTGTTACTGGAATCCATGTTTCTAGCGTGTTGTCATTGCCGTATACTTCTAGGTCTGGTCCAAAAGCAAATTGGTAACCGCTTGAAGGAAGCCAATCCATCACAATTTGATGCTGAAATTTTTGCATTTCCTCAGGACTAGCCATTTTATGTGGGAATGCTGCCCAGGTAGTGGCTGGAATAATCAGCTCTTCATAGTCTTCTGGGAGTGGTAATGTTGTTGCTGTAGCAATATAATAGTCAAATTCGCTTTTATTAAGATTTGGATTGTAGTCGCTGACGCCCAATAATCCGAAAGGCTGACAGTTCATCAGAGCAAGAATATCTGGGATCGCACCACTTTGCTGCAGCTGTTGCCAAAATGCGGGTATCTCTCTGTAACTGGCGCCATTTTCCATGGTTGTAGGGAGCTTTTTCCCAACGATTTTAAACGGCTCAGTATGAACGATTCGATAATCCAAGCTGCTAGCTCCTTTAATCGAAAGCTCAAAAGTAAGAGGTGGATAAGCCTTGATTAGGACACTGCTCTTTTTCAGCTCTTTAGGTGTAACGCCGTGAAATGCTTTGAATGCTCGGTTGAAAGAAGTTGGTGAGCTGTACCCATATTTATAAGCAAGGTCAGTAATCTTACTATTTTGACTGATCAGTTCCTGAGCAGCCTTCGATAATTTGCGACAACGAATATACTCAGAGAGTGAGACACCCGCGACCATCAAAAACAGGCGTTGAAGGTGATAGGGGGAGTAGCCTATCATTTTTCCCAAAGCATCATAGGAAATTTCCTCCTCCAAATTTTCTTCGATATATAGAATTATCTCATTTAAGCTATCAAACCAATTTTTCATGTATTTTCTCCTTAAAGTTTTTCTCTTACAGGAACCCAGATTTCGACGTCATCGCCTTGACCATATACCTCTAAATCAGGAGCAGCAGAAGTCATTCGTCCGGAAGCATAGCCTGTATTCAGTAAGAGATATTCTGAATGAGGTGCCCATTTTTTGACGATGGCCATCTGTGTTTTGCCCGACGTTTTTCTTGTACATGGAAACACTGCCCAAGTCATAGCAGGAACGGTGTAGGTGTCCATCGTTTCTGGTGCTTGTTGTGTTGTTGCGGCGGCAATGTAGTAATCAAATTTCTTTGAGTCTGTGCTGTCTACATTATACACGCTGGCGCCAATCAAACCAAACGGCTTTCTGTCGATCAACGGCACCAATTGTTCGTTTTTTCCTTCTTTGATGATTTTTTTCCAAAAAGAAGGACAATCTCTCATTCCTTTCATCCAAGCGTTAGTTGAGTGAATAACGAAACCTGTGATAGTAAATGCGTCTAATTTTTCAATTCTATAATTCATGAATAGTTGCTCCTTTTCAGTTTGTCTTTGTTGTATTTAGTGTAACAAAGACTATCTAGAAAAACGTTACATTTTCTGTGAAGAGGTGTAAAGTTTTGCAAAAAAATGAGTTTGGGACAGAAGCGTCAAACTTATTGTCGAAAAGCTTTGAAACACAATGGTTTACCACTGATGCATTCTCGCTTGTGGCTCGTCGCAGTTTAGAGCCTACGAGTATTGAGCGGACATCGATGCAGCTCGCTAGTAGTTGCTGCTTCTGCGATTAGCTAATTCCTATTAAGAGAGGAATTTTCTCAAATTCCTTTAACTATCCTTACGCATACCATTCTACTATTATCTTTCCAGTCTACTAATTTTCAAGTAGATGAATGGTGGAAAGAATGTCTAGCCTATCTAGCAAATAAGAAAAGTAGAACTGGCAACTCGAGGCAAAGCAGGACATTTAAACCGCTTTGCTGTCCCACCGTTTATTCAGGTTTAGATACAGAACAAGCGTAGGACTTGAGGTATGTCCCACGCTCTGGCTAAGTTTATAAAAGTAGACGAACATAGGCTACTTTTTTTTAGGCCCTTTATTGAGAAAAATTGTAACAAGCTCCGCGGTTTTTTCAGCATTTGACGCAATTGCTGGATGACCGCCTGTAGAGAAAATGTAATAGGAGCCATTAGGGATAAGGCGACAAATGGTTTGATACTCCGCTTCAAGATCATCTCTAAGCAATTCATCTTCCAAGCTTCCGATAAGCAATGCCGGTATCTGCAGACTCTCAATAGGATGATGGAAAGGCGGCAGGTCTTCTCTTGTATAGTGAGACAATGCCTCTGTATCTAAGTCAACAATATGCGCCCAATCATCGCCTTGGCACCATTCATAGAATTGTCTGCTCATCGGGTCTTGTCTGGCGAAGGTTCGATCCTTTATTAGATTTTCGAAGAAATCCGGGTTCAATGTTCGCCCATCAAAGCTGTCAGCTACAACTTTTTCGATCAGATCAGGTCGCTCAAGGGCAGCATTGATTGCTGTCCAAGCACCTCCACTTGTTCCAAGCAGATTTACTCTTTTATACCCTAGATGCTCAATCAGTGCAATGACTTGAAGCGCCTGAGAGTACCACAGATCTTTTGGAAACGAATCGATACGCTCTGAGCGACCGTTACCTAGAAAATCAATCAGAATCACGTGGAAGTGTTCTGTATACAATGGTAAGAGTAAGTCAAACATCTTTGCAGATGCGGAATTTCCATGTAGTAATACAAGTGGCGGACCGTTCCCGATTTCTTCGAAATAAATTTGTTTTGATTGATACGTAAAATAAGTCATGGTTTTGCCTCCTAATTGTTTTGATTGATTCAATCGGATTAGTAAGGCACAAGTTGTCACTGCCTTACGTTAGGCTTCTGTCCAAATCCCCATGATAAATCCCTCCTTGTGTTGTCCTGTATCCATTATAACGCGATTCTATAGTTTCAGATATAGCGCAGTGAATTCTATTTTGGAATAGATGTTTTCTTTTATTGATAAACACCAAAAAAACGCCAGAAAGCCCGTAGAAAAAGCTTTTTTGGCGTCTTTAATAAGCTGTATTTAAGCCCAGTCACCATTACGGAAAACTGGAACTTTCGTGCCATCCTTTTTGATACCATCAATATTCATTTGAGCAGAACCAACCATGAAATCTACGTGGGTTTGACTACGGTTTAAACCCGCAGCAACAAGCTCCTCTTCACTCATAGATGTGCCGTTCTTGATATTGAAGGCATAAGCAGAACCTAGTGCTAAATGGTTTGAAGCATTCTCATCAAAGAGGGTATTATAAAATACCAAGCCAGATTGTGAAATAGGTGAAGGGTCAGGCACTAAGGCAACTTCACCTAAGCGTTTTGCGCCATCGTCTATATCTAGCAAACGTTCAAGAACATCCTGTCCTTTTTCAGCTGAGAAATCTACTACTTGACCGTCTTTGAAGGTAAAGCTCATTCCAGAAATCGTTGTTCCCGCATAGCTTAGAGGGCGAGTACTGGAAATGTACCCATCCACACGACGAGCATCCGGAGCGGTAAAAACTTCTTCGGTCGGCATGTTTGCCATGAAAAGATCACCACGAGCGTTATGACTTCCAGGGCCTTCCCAGATATGATTTTCGGGTAGCCCGATCGTCAAATCAGTCCCAGGAGCTGTGTAGTGCAGTGCTGCAAATTGTTCTTTATTCAGCTCTTCTGCCTTTGAGGTCAACAATTTATCATGCTCTGCCCAAGCGGCTACCGGATCTTCTTTGTAAACTCTGGTTGTTTTGAAAATTTGATCCCAAAGAGCATCTACCTGTTCTTCTTTGGATGGTAGATTTGGAAATACCATCGCAGCCCAGTCTGCTCCGGAAGCAGCAGCAACAACCCAGCTGATTTTATTGGCTTGCGTTAGTTTTCTCAGTTCGAGCATAGCTTTACCTGAAACGGATTGGTATAGAGCAACACGTTCAGGATCAACCCCTGCAAGAGCATCTGGATTAGAAGAAACAATATTGATTCTGCTTACTTCACGATCGATCCAATCATTGATTTGATCCTTCTTATATTTGGGGATTGCTTCTATATATTTTTGATCCGCATGTGTAAGAAATTGCTTCTGAATTTCATCATCTGTCCATTGAATAACGACCTCAGCAGCACCTAACTTATATGCTTCTTCGGTGATTGCTCTGGCTAAAGGTGCTTGATCAACAGCGATTTGCAGAACAATTGTCTGTCCTTTTTGAACGTTTACACCTGTTTCAGAAATCAAACGAGCATATTTTTGTAATAAATTATCAAAATTTGGTAAAGTCATAAAGCATCCTCCTTATTGAGTAGATATAAATCCTGCTAAGTAAATGAGAGAAGGAACAGTTTGTCTTTCGCCGATGTAACAGGCAAAACTTACTATTCGCGCAATACACTATTTGACAGGATTTATATAGAGTAAAATTTTTCCTGTATTTAAGAAATAGAAAATGACCTCTGATGATTGCTCTAAAAATTGATAGATATCTATTAATTTTCATAGTTTTATAGGATCGTTGAGGGCGTATCTATCTCCAATCTAAAATATCATAACATGGATAAAAAACAAACTCAATTGAATTGAAAGAGGAAACAACGTATGTACCAAATGAGAAAGGAGAAAAATAAAATAATAAGAAAATAGGAGTACTATTTTGCAGAAATCTGTAATCGTGTTACAATAACATTAGGTGTAGAATCAGGTAGCTTTGTTGGAGAATAGGTAGAGAGGATTGAGAATATGGCAAGAAAAAAGACGATCACAAAAGACCAAATACTGAATGCTGCCTATGAAGTAGTGGCAACTGAAGGGTTTTCTAAGTTTACTGCCAGAAATATTGCGGCAAAAATGAAATGTTCCACTCAACCAATTTATTTAGAATTTGAAAATATGGATGATTTAAAAGAAGCATTATTTGATAAGATTCATCATTATCTATCTACAGAGGTATTTCCTGTTGAGCATACGGGAAATTTGATTGTTGACTTAGCTTTAAATTATGTTCACTTTGCGAAAAATGAAAGCAAGCTGTATCGTGCGCTTTACTTGGAAGAATATGGTGGCGGACAGCGAATGCAGGAGTTTTCCTACAATTATTTTTCGAATGCAGTCAAACAAGATTCTGAATACGCAGCACTGAGTGAGGTTCAGATCAATTCTTTACATATGGGGACATGGATTGTTGCAACAGGGATCGGTTCGTTGATGACATCCGGGATTATCGCTCCTACAGATGAACAAATTGAGGATATATTGAAAGAAAATATCCAGACAATTCTGAATCGCAAAAAAACAATTGATATAAGATAAAACAGATAGTTAAGAATTAGTAGAGGTTATGACAGGAGTGTTAACTTCCGTAAAGACAAATAGAATAAGGATTCGCACATAAAAAACCTACGAAATGTAGGTTTTTTATGTGTTTATATATTTTCATTTAACCATAAGTCTAATTAATTAAAAACAGAATCAACACAACCGTATTACCGACAGCAGTTAGTAATGGCCCCAATGTTTTAAATCTACTTATTTTTATACCAATAATCCCATCTAGCAATTGAACACCTATCATAATTGTTGAAATGGCGACTAAAAATGGATTTGATTTAAAAATAAATAGTCCTATCGCAACCAATAATATGGATACACTTCTTGACATGGCATATTTTGCATTTGTAAGACTTGCATCTTTTAGAGGTTTAGCTGTTATATAAGCGTCGATAGAAAATCCAAAGCTCACAGCCGAACTAATTAATGTCACAATTGCACATAAATAATAGAACATATAAGCACTCCGTTTCTTTAGTTAATTACTAATTTTATTATATCATATAGACAATTTCTAACTGAAACATAGTTAAGAGAGTTTTATCCAGAAAAACCTATTCAATTAAAAATAGATGTTGAAAGGTAGCTTAAACCTTGCAATCAAAATAGTCTATAACCATTGAATTTTTAAGCTTTTTTTATGTATTCTCTTAGGCTTTTATAGCCTTTCGTTTTACCATTAGTATTTATCAACAAATAATACTAATGGAGTTTTTTACAAGCTTCAAGCAATAAGATGGATTTCACGAAAATTGCTTCATTACACAAAATTTTTTTGAATTTCAGCTTATTGTCGAAAAGCCTTGAAACACAATGGTTTACCACTGATGCTGAGCGGATATTGACACAGTTAGCTGCTAGTAGTTGCCGTTTATTCTGGGTTAGATACAGAACAAGCGTAGGACTTGAGTTATATCCCACATTCTTCTTTTATTTATGAGCTTGAATAGCTGAAAGAATTCAGAACGTAAAACACGAGAGAAGCCGATAATTGTTAATCTACAATTATCGGCTTCTCTCGTGTTTTATACTGGAAATCTGATTAACAAGCTTATCGAATTAAGAAGCTGCTTCAACTAACTTTTTAGCAAATGCCTCTAGGTTTTGAATATCTTCTTCCTCAGCAGCCAAGTCGATTTTCACACTGTCAGCACCTTTAGTTGCTCCTGTTTTTGTGAATACGGCATCGAAATCATCGACCGATTTGCAATACTCTTCATAGAAAGTATCACCAGAGCCGCAAACACCGTAAATCTTTCCTTTTAAGTCTACTTCTTGTAAGTCTTCGTAAAAATCTACGATTTCATCAGGAAGCTCACCGTCACCATAGGTATAGGTAGCAACGACACAAATATCAGCGGCAGCAAAATCTGCAGCATCTACCTGAGTACACTCATCGATCTCTACTTCAATATTTAAATTTTCAAATGCTTCTGCTACAATATCAGCAATTTCTTCTGTATTTCCAGTCATACTTGCATAAACGATTTTAGCTAAGGTCATTTTGTTCCTCCTTAAAATTAATACAGATTTGATTATAACAGATAGACAATCAAGATGTAAATTGCAAATGACTGTCAGATAGAGAGAGGTAAGAACAGAAATCGAGTAAAACAGCCAATTAGAAGCATTTTCATCAAAAAAATAGTTATAATTAAATTACATTTTTGAGTTGTTCAATTGGCTAAGGAAGCTAGATTTAGTAAAAAATGTTGCTTCTATCAAGCTCCTTATTTAGAACCATAAAAAAGAGAGTGGTTGATTTTTCATCCACTCTCTTCTAAAACTCGGCTCTATTGATAGATGTCTTTATTCAATAACTTGTTCAGTTACAGCGTCAGTTGTCTGTTCTTCTGTGACTACTGGAATAGAGGGTGTTGTCCCTATTGTTCCAGTGGTTGAAGAAACTGTTGACGATTCGACTACTGCTTCTGAAGTAGTCTCTGTTTGAGAACTATCGTTTGATTCGTCATCACTGTTATAACTTTTTTCGTCATAATTTAAAATATGCTTGTCGTAAAATTCAGATCTTTGTGTAAACTCATCTCGCACGCTCGCTAGCGTCTGTCTTTCAATTACAGTGCTTTTATCAGAAAAAAGATTGGTTCCCATTCCCAGACGATCCCCGCTGATTGTTACATTTAGAGCAGCAAGGGTAGTAGGGAATAAATCAAAGCTCCCAAATTCACGATTTTTACTGCGATTATCTTCGGCTTGGATTGGTGAATTGATATATAGGTTGAAAATTGTCCGTTCATAATCCTCTGGGAAATCCTTAACGAAATTTTGATCCATTGTTAAATGATCGCCAGAGACAACAATCGTTGTGTTTTCATAGAATGGTTGTTGTTGGCACCATCTGATAAATTCTGTAATTTGTTTACTTGAATAGGCAATAACGTTTGCATATTGATTATCATAAGGTGTGGGTTTATCATCTAACAACCCATCAGGAAAATGTGTATCTGAAGTTAGCATAGTCAAATTGAACGGCTCTCCTTTATCTGCAAGAGCAAGAGCTTCACTTTTGGCGTATTCAAACAATTTGTTATCCTCAAATCCCCACCAATGATTGTAATCCTGAGGAATCAGCTCTCTATTTCTGGCTTCTTGTAAATCAAAGAGATGGTAATTTCCGTGTTGAGATAAATACGTACTTCTTCCACCGAATATAGCTGGAGAACCCATAATAAAGGTTTGATTGTACCCTTGCTCTTCTAGAATCTCTCCTATAGAAGTTAGACCAGGTAAAAAGCGGGCTTTCCCATCACTATAAATATCTCCTTGACCAAAACTATTCAAGTCTGCGGTTGGTGCCTTAAGCGGCATGCCGGAAGTTTGTGACACAATACCAGCAGCGGTGTACTCAGTGCCCGGTACTTGGTATGCTCCACCTATTTTATCTGAGTTTGAGAAGTTAATTGCGCCCTCATTTGTTAAATCTGTCAATTCTTGAAGCAGATTGTTTTTTTGTGTTCCTCCTAATTCTTCACTTGTGAAGCTGCCTTCAAGAGATTCAGCGAAGATATAGATGAGATTTCTTTTTTGCTCAGGAAACGCAAGGTTTGTATTTTTTGCATCGACAAATTCTGTTTCAATCATTGAAGATTGCCCAAAATAAAGTTTAACTTGAGCGAAACCGACTGTATTGACACTTAGTAAAATGGATGCGGCAAATGTTGAAAATACAACCGTTGGAAGAATCAATTTTGTCCATTTTTTTTGCTTTCTCTTGACACGTCGACCTTCATTTTTTTTCAAAATTGTATTATTCCATAAAAGTAATACAACTTTTATGAAAAGATAAGTTGTAAAAACGGAAATGATCAATGGATTATCAATGAAAGTATATACTTGATCCGTATTTGTTCCACCTAGTGTTTGCATACTGTAGAGCAATTGTTCAATACTGATTGGTCCAAAGGTATTAATTAGCCAGATACTGCTTGTATAAAGAAGTAATGAGAAGAAAACAACCAGTGAATAAAAAACTAACATAAATAGTTGAATTTTACTCTTCTTCCTATTTTCTTTTTTCGTGACTAAAGAATTTTCTGACTGGATAAACATAGTTATGCCTAAGAAAATAAGTGTAATCACAACAGTAATAGCGAAATAAATAGGTAGTTCAACAGACTCTACAGTTTTACCTAAAATTACTGTGTATACGAACAATGAACTGATCCAAACAAAAAAAGTATCTCCCAGAGAATACAAAAATTTTTCTTTGTTTATTTTGATAAAAGATATTTTCTGGGACAGCCGTAAAATGATAAGAATTATTACGAAGGCTGATAGTATAGTTAGTATAGTATTCAACTATTATTTCCCCCCTAATCATTAAGATATTACCACAAAATAGAGAAAAAATCTTTGTTTATAACTTTACAAAACCATTACAAAGTAAATGAAATCCTCACTATTCATTTCACTTGTGGGATAAGTTTGTGCTAAACTAACAGTAAATATATTGAATTAGGAGTAGGTAAGCAAGATGATCACATTAAAATCAGCAAGAGAAATTGAAATGATGAACGAATCTGGAGAGCTACTGGCAGATGTCCATCGTCATTTGAGAGATTTTATCAAACCTGGGATTTCCAGTTGGGATATTGAAGTATTTGTGAAAGATTTTATTGAAAAAAATGGCGGCATAGCTGCTCAGATTGGCTATGAAGGGTATAAATATGCGACGTGTTGCAGTATCAATGATGAAATTTGCCATGGCTTTCCTCGAAAGAAGTTATTGAAAAGCGGCGATTTGATTAAAGTAGATATGTGTATTGATTTTAAAGGGGCTATGTCAGATTCTTGTTGGTCCTATGTTGTTGGAGAATCAACACCTGAGTTGGATCATTTAATGGAAGTAACAAGAAAGGCTCTTTATATAGGGATTGAGCAGGCACAGGTCGGTAATCGTATTGGTGATATAGGTCATGCGATCCAAACCTACGTCGAAGGAGAAGGGCTGTCTGTTGTTCGTGATTTTGTTGGTCATGGCATTGGCCCGACTATTCATGAAAGCCCATCTGTTCCTCATTATGGTGAAGCGGGTAAAGGTCTTCGCTTGAAAGAGGGAATGGTGATCACAATTGAGCCAATGGTAAATACAGGGACATGGCGAATGAAGATGGACCCTAACGGATGGACAGCATATACTCAAGATGGCGGTTTAAGCTGCCAGTTTGAACATACATTGGCTATTACTAAAGAGGGGCCGCAAATCCTTACGTCTCAAGGGGAAGAACTGACATATTAAGCAATTAGGCAAATGATACAGAGAAAGGTCAAAGACCTTGTTTTCAGCAGCAATCAAGGTCTTTGACCGATTTCTTCTAATTTTTAACTGTACATGTAAGGACAATTTTCATTTTAAGGGTTGTCCTTTTTTTCTTGAAAAGGCCAGGTACAACGTCACTCTGACGATTGTTCCGGTCTTCAGTTTTTTTACATAAAAGGAATAAAAATCTTATGTAAAACTTAATTGAATCAAGGAACAGCTAAATAAAGCACGACATTGACTAGCCACAGGAGCGAGTTCCTTTGTGCGATAGATTTTGAGAGGAAAATAGGTACGGTTCGACAAAAAAATAACTTGAACATGGGATTCGTGATGAAGAGCATTTCTGTGATTTGACGAGGCTATAGTGTTTGAAGGAAAATGGAGTTTGTTCAATTTTTTATGGTCGTAGTTGTTAAACCGATAAAAGAGTGGGGAGATAGAGATGCTGGATAAATTGAAAAATAATCAGAAGCTTCAGCGATTTATTCAAACAACACAGGATCGAATGATCGATTCCGAGATAGGGAATACTTCTGTAGTGGTTGCTTACTATTTGCTGTTATCATTATTTCCATTATTGATTGCTGTTGGAAATATTTTACCGTACCTTCGGATTGACCCGAATAGTGTACTGCCATATATGGCTGAGATTATTCCGGAAACAATATTCAATGATTTAAAGCCGGCAATTAAATCGTTACTGACGCAAAGTTCCGGTAGTTTGCTCTCTATTTCAGCATTGGCCACTCTTTGGAGTGCCAGTCAGAGTATCAACGCTCTCCAAACGGCAATGAATAAGGCTTTTGGGGTGGAGCAGAGAAAAAATTTCATTTTAGTGAGACTTGTCTCTTTGTTTGTGATCGTCTTATTCTTGATTGCTTTAGGAGGCGTTGTGCTGATTCTAGGGCTTGGTCAAAACATTCTGGATCTGCTGGAGAAAATGGTGCACATCCCAACAGATTTTATAGATACTTTTGAAGCACTGAAATGGCCAGTTACGGCGTTAGGTTTGTTTCTTGCACTGAGCTTGATTTATTTTGTTGTCCCTAACGTGAAGCTAAAAAGTCGCTCTGTATTTCCGGGAGCAATTTTTGCAACAGTCGGTTGGTTGCTACTGTCACAAGCATTTGGGATTTATATCACCTATTTCAGTTCAAGGGTTTCTGGATATCAGATTATTGGAAGCTTCATTGTTTTGATGCTGTGGTTGAATTTTGCTTCAACGATCATTGTCTTAGGTGGAATTATCAATGCTGTTGTGGAGGATTACTTGTCCCATGGAAAAATTGAGGATCGCGAAGGGATGTTTCGACAGGTGATTCAACGAGTGAAGAAAAAGCTAAAAAAATAACTGTTTTGCTTGTATGACAGTAGGGATGAAACAGAAAGTTTTTTGATTCTGGTTAATGGATTACATTATTAGTAGAACTTGTAAATCAGGAGCGATTCTGTATAATATACGATGAACCTTAAGAAAGTAGGGCTTTTTTATGTCTATGTTTATTTACGAGGTCATGCTGCGTCTTTTACTGACATTCATGATTTCTTTAATTCTGACTCCTCTTGTTAAGCTGTTGGCTTTTCGAATTGGAGCTTATGATGCACCTGGGGAACGGAGAATCAACAAGAAAATCATGCCGACCGCAGGAGGCCTGGCTATTTATTTCTCATTCAGTTTTTCTTGCTTGATTCTTTTTCAATCAGTCATTCCGCTAGAATATATTGGTCCGATTCTTTTAGCAGCTGGAATTGTTGTGGCAACAGGGTTGATCGATGATATTTGGGAGCTATCTCCTTCTAAGAAAACAATAGGGATTATTCTGGCATCATTAGTTATTTATTTTGTTGCTGAAATTCGCATTGATTTTGTCACATTACCATTTTTCAATCAGATTGATTTACGGTGGTTTAGTTTACCATTGACGGTTATATGGATTGTTGCAATTACAAATGCAATCAATTTGATTGACGGTTTAGATGGATTGGCCTCAGGGGTCTCAATCATCAGCTTAACAACCATCGGGATTATAGGGTATTTCTTTTTACATGCTAATACGATTTATGTGTCAATTGTAATTTTTATTTTAGTAGCGAGTATTGTGGGTTTCTTTCCATATAACTTTTATCCTGCTAAGATTTTTCTTGGAGACACAGGGGCGTTGTTCTTAGGCTTTATGATTGCAGTCATGTCATTGCAGGGATTGAAAAATGCAACGTTCATTTCTGTGCTTACACCGCTGATGATTTTAGGTGTTCCTATCACAGATACGGTGTATGCAATTATCCGACGACTGCTGAATAAACGACCTATCTCTTCTGCAGATAAGATGCACTTACATCATCGCCTGCTTTCTCTTGGCTTCAGTCATAAGGGCGCAGTAATGACAATCTATGGTTTGGCATTAGTGTTTTCTTTTGTTGCACTACTATTTAGCTATGCCAGTCAGTTGGCTTCAATTTTATTAATTGTATTTAGCCTGATTGGGCTTGAGCTGTTTATTGAGTTGATTGGTTTGGTAGGCGAAAATCATCAACCGCTCATGTATATTTTACGCGTGTTTGGAAACAAAGAATTCCGTCAACAGCAATTGGAAAAACATGCTGGGAAGCATTCAAAGAAAAAGAAGCATTGATTTTCGAAAACCAAGTGATTATGGTATACTTTACAAGGCAGAAGTGTTCAGCTCCGAATGGGCCGCTTCTGCCTTGCCGTTTGTTTAGAGTTTTTTTTGAAAGGCTTGTTATCTCAGACTCTAAGCAAAGAAAATCAAGTTTTGAATTGATAGACGGACAAAAAAGCTCACACCATAAAAGAAAACAATTAGTCGGCTGTAAGAGCAATATTTAAGTTATTTAAATGAGATGAGTGAATTTTTTAGTATATTCTTAATATATACCGGATTCTATGATTAAGGGGTTTACAGAGCGAATGAATGAGAAAACTGCAATTTCTATTGTGACATATAATAGCAGACATATATTCAGAGTACTGGATAATCTAAAAAAAGAATTAGCTGATTCTTCAGAATATGAGATACATATTTTTGATAATCATTCTGATGATGACTATATATCAAAGTTAAAAACATATGTGCCGTTTATTAACTTACATCAGCATAGTGAAAACCGAGGGTTTGGCTATGGGCACAATGTCATATTTCGTCAGTTGACAACAAAGTACGGTATCGTGTTCAATCCGGATGTGCTTGTGACGAAAGAAGCATTGGATGCTATGATAAACAGAATTAGGGCGAATGATGAATTGGCAATGGTTTGCCCAAAGGTATTGAATGAGGATGGGACGATCCAATATCTCGTGAGACAAAAGTTGGATGTTTTTGATTATATGTTGCGGTTTATTCCATTTAATTTTGTCAGAAAACTGTTTGACAAACGCTTGGCCTATTATGAGTGCAGAGATTTATCAGATGAAGAGACTACGTATATCAGGATGGGATCAGGCTGTTTCATGTTGCTTGATACAAAAAAATTCAATGATATCGGTGGCTTTGATGAGCGATTTTTCATGTATTTTGAAGACAATGATTTATGTTTGCGTTTTGAGCAGGCAGGCCAAAAGATTCTCTATACCCCTTTTGAGCCAGTGATTCATATTTATGAAAAAGCTGCGCATAAAAGTGTTCCTTTGTTTAATATATTTATGAAATCAATGTATAGATTTTTTAACAAATGGGGTTGGAGGTTCTTCTAATGGCGCATACTCTAGTGGTCGTTTTGGTTCTCTACAAAAAGAAGATAGCGGAATGTCCAAGCTATAATGCTTTAAGTCAAATAGTGGCGAAAAGAAAAAATGTCTATTTATTGATTTACGATAACAGTCCGAAAAAACAAGCAGACGCTCTTTTTGATAGAGAGCGGGTTAGCTATCTCCACAATTCGGCGAATCCTGGTTTAGCTCAAGCCTATAACAAGGGACTGTCCTTATTTAATCAAGTTTCAGCTCAGCTATTGCTCTTGTTGGATCAAGATACAGAGGTAGATAGTTCTTATTTCGAACAGATTACCTCGCTTTCGGATGTAGACAATGTAGGGGCATTTGTTCCTATTGTCTATTCAGGAAGTCGAAAAATTTCTCCGGTATTTAGTGATAGTTACGTCAGCGGTGAGCTATCCTTTCCTTCAGTTGGAAGAACAGAGCAACGATTGATGGCCATAAATTCGGGCACTAGTTTGACCAAAGCTGGGGTGACAGCAGTTGGTCAATTTAATGAGGCTTTTCCATTAGATTTCTTAGACCATTGGATTTTTTGGAAGCTAAACCAAGAGCATCAGTCAATCGAAGTGCTTGATCTAAAACTGGAGCATGATTTGTCTGTTCTGGATTATAGTCAAATCAGCTTAGCTCGCTATGAATCGATCATTTCAGCGGAACGATTGTTTTATCAAAAGTATGATAAGGGTAAGCTGGCTGATCATACTAAGCATTTAATGAAGCGGACTGTCAAGCAGTTTGTTACGGTGAAAAACAGAAAAATTTGGCGACGAACCTGGAAAGAATACCGTTTGTTAGTGAGGGAAGGAAAATGATTTCAGTCTGTATAGCAGTATATAATGGAGAAAAGTACCTTGCCCAGCAATTGGATAGTATTCTTGTTCAGCTAGATGAACAGGATGAAGTAATCCTTTCTGATGATGGTTCTGACGATGGTACATTGACTATCTTAAAAAACTATGCGGAAAAAGATGCACGTATTTATTTGATAGAGGGGCCCCGTTCCGGTGTAATTGCAAATTTTGAGCAAGCCATCAAAGAAGCACAAGGCGACTACATTTTTCTTGCCGATCAGGATGATGTTTGGCTTCCGGAAAAGGTAGCAGAAACACTGGCTTTTTTTGAGAGATCGCCTGAAATTGATGTGGTAGTCAGTGATTTAGTTATTGTAGACGAAGGACTGAAAATGATTCGTCCTTCTTATTTTGAATATCGAAAAATAAAAAGCGGGTTTTGGCCAAATATCCTCAGAAATAGCTATATTGGTGCGGGAATGTGTTTTAGAGGGCGAATGAAAGAACAGATACTGCCAATTCCACGTAAGGTTCCAATGCATGATATGTGGATTGGTCTGCTTGCGGAATATGCGAAGAGCGGTTCATTTTTGCAGAAGCCATTGACTTATTACCGTAGACATGATGAAAATGTTAGTGAAATTGCAACGAGTTCAAGTTTTATCCGGCAATTGAATTGGCGAGCTACGCTTCTTTATTTGCTTTTTAAGAGGATTATTCTCAAGAAATAGTTTTTTACAATTTTGTAATAAATCATAAAAATACATGACAAGCTTCTAGGTTAATGAGATAATGTACGATGGTACGCTATGTAAGAAAGACTAAATATTAAATTACAAAGGAGTTTTTCCATGAAAGGAATTATCTTAGCTGGAGGAAGCGGGACAAGATTATACCCGTTGACAAAAGCAACATCTAAACAATTGATGCCAGTTTATGACAAACCCATGATCTACTATCCAATGTCAACACTGATGTTAGCAGGAATTAAGGAAATCTTGATTATTTCCACACCGGAGGATACACCAAGATTTGAAAATCTTTTTGGTGATGGATCAGATTTGGGTATCCATATTGAGTACGCTGTTCAAGAAAGCCCGGATGGACTCGCACAAGCATTTATCATTGGTGAATCATTTATTGGTGACGACAGTGTATGTTTGGTACTTGGAGATAATATCTATTATGGTGGAGGATTATCCAAAATGTTACAGAGAGCTGCTTCTAAAGAAAGGGGTGCAACTGTATTTGGGTATCATGTACACGACCCAGAACGTTTCGGCGTTGTTGAATTTGATGACAATATGACAGCTCTTTCTATTGAAGAGAAGCCTGAAAAACCAAAATCAAATTATGCAGTTACCGGTTTGTATTTTTATGACAACACGGTCGTTGATATCGCTAAAAATATCAAACCGTCTGACCGTGGAGAACTGGAAATTACCGATGTAAACAAAGTATATCTTGAAAGAAACCAATTATCGGTTGAGGTAATGGGTAGAGGATTTGCTTGGTTAGATACAGGAACGCATGAATCACTATTGGAAGCTTCTACATTTATTGAAACAATTGAAAAACGTCAAAACCTGAAAGTTGCTTGCTTGGAAGAAATTGCTTATCGTATGGGCTACATTACCAAAGATCAGCTGATTGAGCTAGCTCAACCGTTGAAGAAAAATGGCTATGGGCAATACTTATTAAGACTAGCAGAAGCTTAACAGGATAGGAGACCTACAAATCATGAAAGTAATTGAAACAAAATTAACGGATGTAAAGATTATCGAAATGGACGTTTTTGGCGACCATCGTGGTTTTTTTACTGAAAGCTATTCAAAGGAAAAATTTGCTGCTCAGGGCTTGAACTTTGATTTTGTTCAAGATAACCACTCACTTTCCAGTGAAGCAGGTGTTTTGAGAGGATTACACTTTCAAACCGGAGAAGCGGCTCAAACAAAGTTGATTCGTGTAGTGACTGGAGCTGTTCTGGATGTAATTGTAGATATCAGAAAAGGCAGTCCAACTTATGGAGAATGGGAAGGCTATATCTTATCTGAACACAACCATCGTCAGCTATTGGTACCGAAAGGCTATGCTCATGGCTTTGTAACATTGACACCTAACGTAAATTTCCTTTACAAGTGTGATAATTATTACAACGCTGAAGCCGACGGAGGCATCGCTTTCGATGATCCAGAATTGGCAATCAATTGGCCAATCGATATCAAAAAGGCAATCACATCAGAAAAGGATCAAAAGCATCCAACACTCAAAGAATTTGAAGTAAAAAATGATTTTGTCTACGGCAAAATCTAAAACAACAAATAAATAGAGAGCCAATTCCCTTTTATCAAGAAAACTAGGGAATTGGTCATCGGACCACCAAAATGAAGAAAGTAAGCAATGACTTGTCTACTTTCCTCAACAATAACAAGGAGGACTCTTTCCCTTGTATCAAGAAAACTAGGGAAAGAGCTATCGGACCAAAAAAATGAAGAAAGTAGGCAATGATTTGACTACTTTCCTCAAGAATAACAAGGAGAGCCAATTCCCTTATACCAAGAATGCTAGGGAATTGGTCATCGAACCACCAAAATGAAAGAATCAATCAATGACTTGATTGATTTTCTCAATAATAACAAGGAGAGACATCTATAATGAAAAACATTATTGTTACCGGAGGAGCAGGGTTTATCGGCTCTAACTTTGTACACTATGTTGTGAACCATCATCCAGAGGTTCATGTTACAGTATTAGACAAATTGACGTATGCAGGAAATAGAGAGAACCTTGCTGGATTACCTGCTGACAGAGTAGAGCTTGTCGTTGGTGATATTGCTGATGCTGAGCTAGTCGATCGTTTAGTCAAGGATACAGATGCAGTCGTACATTACGCTGCGGAATCTCATAATGATAATTCATTGAATGATCCTTTCCCGTTCGTTCAAACAAATATTATTGGAACTTATACATTGATTGAAGCATGTCGGAAAAACAAGGTTCGTTATCATCATGTTTCAACAGATGAAGTTTATGGCGATTTACCTCTTCGTGAAGATCTTCCAGAACATGGTGAAGGCCCGGGAGAGAAATTTACCGCAGAGACACCTTATAATCCATCAAGTCCATATTCATCAACAAAAGCTGGTTCAGATCTTTTGGTAAAAGCTTGGGTCCGTTCGTTTGATTTGCAAGCAACGATTTCTAACTGCTCGAACAACTATGGACCTTATCAACACATTGAAAAATTTATTCCTCGTCAAATTACCAATGTTTTGAGTGGAATCAGACCTAAATTATATGGTGCCGGAAAAAATGTTCGAGATTGGATTCATACCAATGATCACTCGTCTGCTGTCTGGGCAATTCTGACTAAAGGCCGTATTGGAGAAACTTATTTGATTGGTGCCGATGGAGAAGAAGATAACAAAACAGTAATTGAGTTAATCCTTGAGTTGATGGGACAACCAAGTGATGCATATGATCACGTTAATGACCGTACAGGTCATGATTTACGCTATGCGATTGATTCTGCTAAGTTACGAGAAGAACTAGGGTGGACACCTGAATTTACAGATTTCCGTACTGGTTTAGCTGATACAATTAAATGGTATACAGAAAATGAAAACTGGTGGAGAGCTGAGAAAGAAGCTGTGGAAGCCAACTACGCAAAAAATGGACAGTAAAAGGTAAAAAGGCATTCTTTTTCTATGGATCGAGAATGTACAGATGTCTATGCTACTTTTTAGACAATTACTATTATTGTGCGCTACGTATGATACAAATATATGAAGTGATAGTCAAATCGCTTGTCATAGGGACGATTTTAGTTTTAAGGAGCTGCGACAGTGTTATGTCACAGTTCCTTTAGTTGGTTTTTACACAACCTTATTGCATTTAACAGGAAATATTTATTTAGAAAACTTTTAATTAATGAGAAGAAGGGCGGCATTTATATGATTTTAATTACAGGTGGAAATGGTCAGTTGGGAACAGAATTGCGTCATTTATTGGATGAGCAGGGAGTAGAATATATTTCGACAGATGCTGCTGAAATGGATATTACAGATGCAGTAGCAACGAAGAGCTTTATCAGTGAAAAGCAACCCTCAATTATCTACCATTGCGCAGCGTACACTGCTGTAGATAAAGCGGAGGATGAAGGCAAAGAACTTGATGAGAGAATCAATGTTGAAGGAACAAAAAACGTTGCAGCTGCGGCAGAAGAAATAGGAGCCACGCTAGTATATATCAGCACGGACTATGTATTTGATGGAACAAAAAAGGATGGAATGTATCGCCCGGATGATGCAACAAATCCACAAAATGAATACGGACGAACTAAATTATTAGGTGAGTTGGCTGTTCAAGAAATAATGAGCAAGTACTATATCATTCGTACCTCTTGGGTTTTTGGCATTTATGGACATAATTTTGTGTTTACTATGCAGAAACTGGCTGAAACAAGGGATCAACTGACTGTTGTAAATGACCAATTCGGACGACCAACATGGACTCGCACATTAGCTGAGTTTATGACATTTGTAGTGAAGGAACATGCAGAGTACGGGATTTATCATTTGTCTAATGAAAACAGCTGTAGTTGGTTCGAATTTGCATCGGAAATTTTGAAGGATACAGAGACAGAGGTACTGCCTGTTGACTCTAGCCAATTTCCTCAAAAAGCCAAAAGACCTCAATATTCTGTAATGGATTTAAGCAAGGCGGAAGCATTAGGATTCACTATTCCTAGCTGGCAAGATGCTTTAGCGCAAATGCTTCAGCTTATTGGAAAATGAGATAGGGGAAGGTTGTATTAAGTGGAAAATAGTAGGAGAACTGACAAGTTTAAAAATGTAAAAAGTTATTCATTGGGAAAAAAGGCTATCGTTATTATTGGAATGGCGCTGATATTAGCTATAATTTTAGAAGCGATCGTTTTTAACTGGCGACCTCTTATTCAAAGTAATCAAGAGAAGGCTGCTACTGTTTTAGCAACAGGGAATGTTGAGCAGCAGCAGAAAAATCATTTTAAGCGTGTGAACGGAGCAGAGCCGCTAAACACGGTTCTCGAATTAGATGGGCGCGGATTCAATAAGCTAATGTTAGATGTAAAGACAGCGGATAATATGTCTGGAACGTATCAATTATTTGCTGGCGAAAAGCTGATAGGAACAAGAAGGCTGAATGATGGTATGAAGGTTATCAATATTTCGCCAAGAATTGACAGCATTCGTTTGGAAATTACTGCTGGAGAAATCGGAGTTCAAGGGCTCGAGTTGAATGCTTCTACAAAAAGTACGTATCGATTCAACCTTTTTAGATTTCTATTTTGTTTTCTTATTTTATTATTTGGCTTTGCTGTGTTCATTTTTAAAGATGAAAAGTACCATGCAAGATTTGTCTTTCTTCTTATTTTATCCTTTGGCACATTGTTGAGTGTTGTAGTTCCTCCAATGCATACGTATGATGAAAAGGAGCATTTATACAAGGCTTTTAGTGTATCAGAAGGAAATTTATTCTTTTCAAATGGAGACGAGATTAGTTTGCCAAAAGGTTTAACTGATATCTATGACAATGTTCCCGTGCTAGATGGTGCCTTTTACTCTTATGAAGAGGCAAAAGAATACACAGCTAAGTATCTGACCAAGGAAAGTGCAACGCTGGAACGGAAAGAAATGAATTCTACGGCATCAAGTTACTTGTTTGTTCCTTATATATTTGAAGCAGGAGGAATCTTAGTTGCTAAGGTGTTAGGATTACCAGCACTGTTTTATATTTGGTTCGCACGTCTCAGTAACGTAATTGCTTATGCAGTATTGATTTTATTAGTGGCCAGAAAGATGCCAAGAAATAAGTACCTGTTGCTCTTTTTTGCTGCACAGCCAGTTCTTCTTTATGGCAGTGCATCAGCTGGGTTTGACTCAGTAATGATGGGCTTTTTATTCTTAGGCTTGACAACGATTTATGATGTACGAATGAATCGACGAAAACTGAAAACGTCGGAATTTCTGGCAATTCTTTTTAGTTTCCTGTTTGTTCTCGTCAGTAAGGTGACCTATGCTCCGATTCTGCTGTTCTTTTTATTGTTGAAAAAAGAGAATTTCTCCGATAAGAAACAGAGGATTATCTATACGTCCATCGTATCGATTGTGATGTTCTTGTTAGCCCTAATTACTTATAGCTATGGAAACTCAAGAGGAATGGACCAGTGGCCGATAGAAGGAGTTGATACAACAGCTCAAATGCGAGCAATCCTTCACAATCCTTTGGGGTATTTAAAAGTAGTGATAGATTACTTCTCTGAACGAACGATCGATTATACACAAGATATTTTTATGTCGCTAGGCTATCTTAAGCATATGAATGCTTTTGTAGTATTAGTTGATATTGGTATACTCATCTTCTTGTCTATCTTTGATATACGGGAAAAGGATCAGGAAATAGAGTCTTTCTATTTTTCAATACCTGAAAAACTGATCACTTATTTTTCTATCTTCTGTATGATTATTTTATCTGCTACGGCATTGTATATAACGTTTAATCCAGTAGGGTCTCTGAGTGTCAACGGTTTCCAACCAAGATATTTTTGGCCAATCGTTCTACCATTATTGATGACGTTATCTTCAAAGAAAATTAGAAATACGTTCAACGAACAATCCATTTATTATTTAACATTCTTCTCTCTTCTTGCTATCAATTTGAGCTTTATGTGGACGAGTGTTATCTCAAGCTTCATCATTTAAGCAGTTGGATCTATTAGTTTAATCAATAGTAAACGTAAGAATTTCGACTCTATGTTAAATGGTATTATTAGAAAAAGTCGAATAAGAATATAGAACTTGGAATAAAACTCAGAGAACTTCTGGCTTTGTTCCAAGTTTCTCTATTTTATTCAGCGAAACGAGGTTGTGACAAACACCCATAGTGGTTCCCGCCACCAAACAGAATAAAAACAAAAAAGAATCGACCTACAGGTCATTTCCTGTCATACTAAAACTGACAGGAGCGGCTTGTAGGTCGATTACTTATTGAGGTTCTTCTCCAAGTTGACCTTGAGTGACAAACTAGATCATTCTACTTATTTGTACCAATCATTAGGTCATAGAACCTGCGTATAAAAATAAATCGTTTCTATAAGTAGAATAGCCTATTCTGACCTTTTTTTTCAAGGAGGTTTTTTATTATGGAAGATGTACTTCGTTCTTGTTGTGCTGGATTAGACATCCATCAAAAAGTCATTGTTGCCTGTGTTATTCGCTCTATTGATGGAAAAAAACGCTCGGAAAAGTTTTTTGCCAGCTTCGATACCACTACTCGAGGATTGTTCGAATTATCTGATTGGTTGGTGTCCCCATAAATTTTTGCGAATTTTCGACTTATTGTCGAAAAGCCTTGAAACACAGTGGTTTACCACTGATGTTGAGCGGACATCGACGCAGCTCGCTGCTAGTAGCTGCTTCTGGAATACCGTTTATCCGGTTTTAAAGGGCTGAGGCATACTAATGCCACAGCCCCTTATTGAGATGAGAACAAAAGGTATATCTCTATCATTTCTCTTTACAGAAGAACAAAAAAGAATAGATAGAAATATACCTTAATCTGGTGAATAAAGCTAATGAGATTAGCGACTGATCAGGATTACTCCCGCAATAATCAAAACAGCACCAATGATGACATTAGTAGTGATTGTCTCATTCAAAATGAAATAAGAGCCTAGTAAAATCGCGATATTTGTACAAGCGACACCCAAAGGCACAATATACGAAACTTCAGATTTACCGATAATGACCATCCATAAAATGAAGCTGATCATGTAACAAAGCATGCCTAGAATAGTAGTTAAAGAAACATTCATGGAAAAGATTGAGTTTTGGACTTGAAGAGTTAAACTGCTTGAACCTAACTTAAAAAGAATCAGCCCAGAAGAAGATAAGACTACATAAATAATGAAAAGTAACATTGTGTACCCCTTTCTAATATATAAGTGCTATAAAAGATAACTTTAACATCATAGCATAAAAGGCAAGTGAAAAAATAAGAAATTTAAAAATAGCTTAATATTTTAATGAAAACCTATCGAACGTCCTGTTACTCATGGTTTACTAAATTGGGGAATAAGTAGACTGTCGCATTATTAAGACGGTAATTTGCAGTTATCTGTTTCATTTTATTATGTAAGAATGGTATTTACTTTTATGATTGGAACGATAATTGCGTAAAAAAAAACGATATAGTATAATTGTTTAGGATTGGGTAAAAAAGAATAGTTGTATAATTGATTGAAAAATTACTTCGTTATCATTTTAGTATATTAAGCGAAAATAAAATGATTTTTTTGAGTAATCATTGGGCTAAGAAATAAGGTTGTCCGTTCATTTTCAAGTGGGATATGTCACTTGGAGGTTTCGTTTGACTGGATGTATTAAGGATTGCTGGGAGATTGTCGGACAGTGTACTCGAAACTTTTGTTGAGTAGATTTTTTTCTGGGATGTATATGGGCAATTTGAATTAGTTATAGATACAAAGCAACATGAAGGAAAGTTTTATCAATTATTTTGTGAAAGGGAGAGGCTTTAAATGAAGGTATTATTGGTTATTCCAGCATATAATGAAGAGTCTAATATTTTGAAAACCATCTCCTCTATTGATAGATTTAATCAAAGAAAAAATGGTGATTACTTATTGAATTACATTGTTATAAATGATGGATCTACAGATGGAACGAAAGAAATTTTAGAAAAAGCAAATATTCCTGCTATTCATTTAGTTAGTAATTTAGGAATCGGTGGAGCAGTACAGACCGGCTATAAATATGCGTTTGGACATGACTATGATATTGCTGTACAGTTTGATGGAGATGGTCAACATGACATCGATAGTCTAGATGATTTGATAAAGCCGATTCTTGAGAAAGAAGCTGATTTTTCAATAGGCTCTCGCTTTTTGCCAGGTGCGAAAGCGGAATTTCAAACAACACCAATGAGACGAATGGGTATCAAGATTTTATCTTCCTTTGTAAGATTTTCTACAAGAGAAAAAATTTATGATGTGACTTCTGGATATAGAGCAGCGAACAAAAAGGTAATTGCCTATTTCGCTGAAAGATATCCGATTAGTTACCCAGAACCAGAATCGATTGTCCATTTATTTAAGAAAAAATTCTCTGTGGTCGAAAGACCAGTCGCGATGATGGAACGTACAGGAGGCGTGTCTTCTATTCAGTCACTTACTTCGGTAAAGTACATGATTGAAGTTAGTTTGGCAATACTTGTCTCAGGATTTATGAAGGAGAAAGATTGATGAATATGATGTTGAATGCAGTAATGATCGCATGTTCATTACTTTTTCTTATATATGTTATCCGTTCAATTAATCGGAACATATTTTTATTGAGAAATGCTATCTTATGGCTGTTTGTTGCGTTTATATTGGTTATATTTGCCGCAGCTCCGGGGATACCGGAATTTTTCTCTAAGCTCTTGGGATTCGAAACAGTCGCCAATTTCCTACTGTTTTTTGCAGTAATTGTATTATTGGTAATGGAGCTGAGAAACACAATCACGGCTTCAAAACAACAAATGAAAATAAAGAATCTTATTCAAGAGTTATCTATTCTTAAATCAGAAAAAAAGAAATGATTTCCAGAGTCAATATTTGACTGGAAATAGTTGGTTCTGTAAAAAGAATTTCGAAAAGATAATGCGTGAGACAGTGGTCAAAATTATTTGAGTGTCTGGTAATGGAAACAGTTGAGCGCATTTAGTATTGGAAAGGAACTATCTAAAGCTATGTTAAATAAGATTGTTGGATTTGGAATTGTTGGAATTATTGCTACGCTGATTGATTTTGCCAGCTTGTTTGTGCTTAAATCTTTGTTGGGCGTAGATGTGTACATAGCGACAACACTTGCATTTGGACTGTCGCTTATTTTTAATTATGTTGCGAGTATGAAGTATGTTTTTGTTGCTAAAGAGGGACTTACTGTAAGAACACAACTTTTAATATTTTTAGGAACATCAGTGATTGGGTTACTTATAAATCAAGCAGTCATGTATGTAGGCATAGAATGGTTAAATATGTATTATATGCTGGCAAAATTCTTTGCAACTGGCTTGACGATGGTGTTCAATTTTGTTGCAAGACAAATGTTGCTCGAAGAAAAGCAAAAGAGCTAAACAAAGATAACCATAGCTATCAGAAAAGTTTTTCTAAATGAAAGTTTTGAAGAAAGAGAGTAAGTAGAGAAGTAATTTTCTTTATTGGGATGGATAGGTAGTTGTGCATTTTTGAGTTTTTTTAACTTTAAGTATGAAAATCTAATGATGCAAGACGAAAGCTGGAGGAAAAGATGATAAAAAAATTAGTGACGTTACTTATTTGTGGGAGTGTAATTGCGGGATATTCTGTTCCGGTGAGTATTGTCTCCGCGGAAGAGGGGACTGTAGCAACATTAAATGATCAAATCGAGGAAAATCCAATAGCAAATGAAACACCAGAAGTATCTAACAATGTAGTAGATAGTTCTATCTCTGAAATGAACAGCTCAGAACAAATGGATGCTTCTAATATGGAAGACAATGCGGAAAGCTCTGAACCAACTGATGAAACTGGAGCAACGGAAGAGACAACAGAGATAGTTGAACCTGAAGACGCACAAGATGAGGATGGTTATACTGAACCTTCTCCTGCAAGTAGGTCTGATTTAGCTGTTTCTAGTCGTAGTTTGACTAGGGCGACGATTGATAAGGTAAATGCTGGTGAAGCCAATCGACCATCAGTAAGCTTCATTGATGTATCTTCTCATAACGGAACAATTACAACCAGTCAATATAAGATGATGATGACCTATGGTGTAAAGGGAGTTGTTGTTAAGCTGACTGAAGGTACGACTTATTTTAATCCATATGCGCAATCACAAGTTGCTAATGCAAAGGCAGCTGGGTTACAGGTATCTGTTTATCATTACTCTCATTATGTATCAACAGCTGAAGCGGAAAGTGAAGCTGCATTCTTCGCCAGCAAAGCGAAGTCATTATCTCTGCCAGCGAACACAGTGATGGTTTCAGATATAGAAGAAGCCAAAATGAGAACAGCTTCCGTTAACGCAAACTCTAAAGCTTTTCAAAATAAATTGAACAGCTCTGGTTATGGAAATGTTGCGTATTATCTTTCTAGAAGCTGGCTGGATGTAGCCGGCGGAGTGTTTAGTACAAGTATGTTTGGCAAAAATAATATATGGGTAGCTCAATATCCTTACACACCAACTGCATCTCAAAATTGGAACAGTGATTTTTCTTCATGGCAATGGTCTTCCAATTTTTATTTCCCGGGGATAGCTCATCCATTTGATATCAATACGGATTATACTGGGCTGTTTACTACTAATGGTGCACAATGGAATTCAAGTATTCCAGTTACAGGCAGCTTAACTGTTGCGGACAGCTCTAAACAAGAGAAGACATTCAAGGCTGTAGCTCAGGTAGAAGCAGGAGGGTACACGCCTTACAAGGTTTTCTTCCCAACTTGGTCTGTTAAAAATGGACAGGATGACATTGTTTGGTATGAAGGAAAGTTGAATAATAACGGTACATGGAGTGCTGATATTGATATTTCCAAACATAATACAGTAGGTGACTATATAACGCATGCTTATGTTCAAATGTTGCCGCATCTAAGTGCAAATATTATGTTGGGTAGCTCGAATTTTTCTGTATCCTCTGTGGAGGGGACAGCTAAAATAAGTAACTACAACCAAGCTGCAGGAACTTTTGATGTTATCGTGAGTGGAAGTACACCTTCTGGCATTAATAGAGTAATGGTTCCAGTCTGGAGCAAAGCCAATCAGTCTGACATCTATTGGTATGAAGGTGTGAAGCAGTCAAATGGCACATATAAGGTTACTGTAAATGTGAAGAACCATCAGTATAATTCAGGTGTGTATAATGTTCATTCTTATATTTATGCAAACAATGGTTTGAGTAAAGTGATTGGATTGTCACAAAAAGTAACTGTTCAGGAAATGACTTCTGAGGTCAGCTTTTCAGATTCGGCCAAGACGGAGAAAACAATTATCGCATCAACTAAATTCTCCGGCTCATCTTCAGCTGGAGCGATAAAAAATGTTAGATATGCTGTATGGAGTGCTAAGGATGATCAAGATGACCTTTATTGGTATACTGCGTCTAAGTCAAGCGATGGAAAATATAAGGCATCAATTGATATTAACAGACATAAAACGGCAGGCTACTATCATGTCCACACTTATGTGACGTTTACTTCAGGTGTTTCAAAGATTGTATCTGGCTCTGGCTTCACTATAGCTGCTCCAACAGCTTCTGTTTCGTCGACCAATTATAATAAAAATAAAGGAACATTTGATATTTTTGTCAAAGCGAGCGCACCTGCAGGAATAAAAGAAGTTGAAGTGCCTGTATGGAGTACAGCGAATCAAAACGACATAAGATGGTACAAAGCAACGAAACAGTCAAACGGGCAATACAAGGTGGCTGTAGATATTAAAAATCATAAATACAATACTGGTGTTTATCAGGCACATGCCTATGTGAAGACGAATAATAGCTTGACTGGTGTAGCAGGGATGACTCCTCTAAAAGTTGTGGAAACACCTATTTCGGGAAGCTTATCTGTAACTGGGAATAATGCAGAAACAACTTATGCAGCTAAGTTGAAGGTTAATTTGGGCGTCTATGGTACTGCTGAAGCGGTTCATTTTGCGACCTGGAGTTCAAAAAATGGACAGGATGATATTCGTTGGTATCAAGCTTCTAGGAATAGCGATGGGACTTATGCAACAAATATTCAGATAGCTAATCACAAAGATGCTGGGCAATATCAGGTCCATGCCTATGCAACATTGAAAAATGGTACGAAAAAAATGGTTGCAGCGACAACCTTCAATGTTGCTGAGCCTACATTGACTGTTGTGGCCAGTGCGTATAATAGAACAACAAAATCCTTTACAGTAACAGCAACTGGAAGCAGTAAAGCGGGGATTTCTGAAATCAGTATTCCTGTTTGGAATAAAGCCAATCAGTCTGATTTGCGTTGGTACAAAGCGACGAAACAAGCAAATGGGACCTATAAAGCAACCATTGCAATTAAAAATCATGGGAATGCCACAGGTTCTTATAATGTTCATGCGTATTTATATGCTAAAAATGGCGTGGTAAAGGTTGCAAGCACCTCTCCTGTAGCGGTAAAATAATAAGGTCGTTTGAAGAGGCATAGCAAGCTGAATTATTTCTGGTGCAATTACTTGTTCATTCGGTGGCTGCATCAGAAATTTTACCTGTTCATAAGTGACTGATAGTAAAAAAGTAGTAATGCGAAGGGAGCAAATATGGATAATCCAAATTCCTTAGGGGATACTAAAAAAAGAGGCAATGTTGGCAAAAAAATAGATTATCTGGTGCCATTATTGATTATTGCATTTTTAACATTGGTATTTAATTTCTATATGGCAGCTGTAAGTGGAGATGATATTACCTATCTTGATCGCTTAAATTCGATGGGGTTAATTGAAGCCAGCAAGGCACATTATGAGAGCTGGAGTGCACGGATTGTCATTGAAGCTGTACTGATGTATTTGGCAAAATATTTTACTTTATGGAAAATTTTGAATGCCGCTGTGATGACAGGGACTGTATGGCTTTTAACAAAATATGCGTTTCCTAAAATAACAGGGAAAAGATTGTTCTTGACCTTTGGTGTGTATTCTTTTGTTCCTTATGGAATGATGGATGAAGCAGGTTGGGTCGCGACAGCGCTAAATTATCATTGGGCTGTTTTTCTTGCTTTAGTTGCTTTTTACCCGTTTTATCAAAAGCTGCAGGGGGAGAAAATAACTATTCCGATTTATGTTGCTAGTTTAGCTGCTGCTGTTTTTGCATTGAATCAGGAGCAAGTTAATTCGTGCTTCCTTGTGTTTACAACAATCATCAGCATTTATTTATTTAAGAAGAAGCAATATGAGTTCAAGCTACTTGCATTTTCACTACTGAGCTTGGCTGGATTAGGTTTGTTTCTTTTGTCTCCTGGGACTACAACGAGAACAGGGATTGAAACAGAGGTACGTTTTCCGGCGTTTGAGAATTTCTCATTCATCAACAAATTGGATATCGGGCTATCTTCATTTGGTAAACCCTTTTTCATTGATTCAAATATTCTATTCTTCCTATTATTTGCCTTAGTTGCATTTTTGGCATTTACTAGAAGTCAAAACTATTATGTAAGATTTTTGTCAATGATCCCACTTGGATTTAACGTTATGGTCTATCTCGGCGGAACGATGCGACTAGGATTTACCCACTATGCTTCAAATCACTTAAGTGCTATTTTCTCGACAGATCGATTAAATGAGATTTTTGCAGATACAGGGACAGGTATAGCATTCCGACATCCGAGCACTTGGCTTCCTACTTTGCTGATTTTGGGGTTGATTTTATGCTTGCTTGTGGGCTTAGTGACGAGCTTTGAAGATCCTAAAGTCGGGATTCTTGCAGCTCTTATCTTCTTAATGGGTGCATCTGCAAGAGTAATTATAGGTTTCTCACCTACTTCTTGGGCTTCAGGGATACGGACATACTTTATCACATATATGGTTGCTGTATTCTTGGTACTACTGCTCCTGAATGAGCTGAGAAAAATCTCTAAACCTAAAAGTGAAGTTCTTGGCTTGGCTATAACAGTATTAGGCTTTTGCACATTCTTGTTAGCATTTTTTAATCGATAAAACGGAAATGCTGATCTATGTATAAGAATAGAGAGCATTCGTAATTATAAACGATTTTTATGTTTGGTTTAGCTGAGCATAAAATCGTTTTTTTGTCTGTTTTATAGGGAGAAAACGACTTTTCAGTTACGTGGGCATTTAGGATTTGAGATTGTTAAATATTTATTTACGAACCCTGGGATAAATTGCTTGAATTCAAAATAAGTGATATAATCTATTGATGTTTTAATGTGGAAAATACTAGTAAAATAATGTAGTTTAGGAGATTGAATGAGTTTATGTTGAAAAAGTTAATGAGCATACCAGTCGAATTATATCAAAATCGAAAACTGATTTTGACACTCGCTAAAAACGACTTCAAAACCAAATATGCTGGCTCGTATTTGGGAATCGTCTGGGCGTTTATCCAACCGATCGTCACAATCCTAGTTTATTGGTTTGTCTTCGGAAGTATCTTCAAAAATGGAACAGACCGTGGAGCACCGTATGTTCTATGGCTAGTGACAGGACTAGTTCCATGGTTCTTTTTACAGGAAGGGCTTGTTTCAGGAACCAATACATTTATTGAATATAATTATCTTGTAAAAAAAGTTGTTTTTAAAATCAGCATTTTACCAATGGTAAAGGTGTTGTCTGCTTTCTTTATTCATGTCTTTTTCCTTGGGTTCGTTCTATTGCTTTATTTGGCTCATGGAATGACACCGGACTTGTACTATTTACAGGTGATTTACTATAGTTTCTGTATCTTTTGTTTTGTTTTAGCTGTCTCTTATTTGACTAGTTCAATTGTTGTCTTTTTCAGAGATTTGACACAGATTATTAATATCGTGCTACAGGTGGGAATCTGGATGACACCAATCATGTGGGCATTTCCTGATTTGAATATAGGCGAACATAGCCTCATTGCATCAATATTGAAATTAAATCCAATGTACTATATTGTGAATGGGTATCGCACAACATTAATAGATAAGATTGGTTTCTGGGAATATCCTAGTTTAACTCTTTATTTTTGGGCAATAACAGGGGTCTTGTTTTTAATAGGAATAACATTGTTCAGAAAATTAAAAATCCATTTTGCGGATGTATTGTAGAAGGGGAACTTATATGTCAGAAAGTATAATTACTATAGAGAATTTGAGCAAGGTCTATCATCTGTATGACAAGCCTTCGGATCGATTAAAAGAAGCGTTGGGAATGAAAGTGAAATCCAGTGAACATTACGCATTGGATGATGTCAGCTTTGATGTGAAAAAAGGGGAAACAATTGGAATCATCGGAACAAATGGTTCTGGGAAGTCGACATGCCTGAAGATCATTACAGGTGTATTGAACCCTACTAGCGGAAAAGTAACAGTTAATGGACGCATCTCTGCTCTTCTTGAGCTTGGAGCGGGCTTCAATCCGGAATATTCCGGATTGGAAAATGTCTATTTGAATGGTACGATGATTGGCTTTTCAAGAGAAGAGATCGATGCAAAACTGGAAGCAATTTTAGATTTTGCGGATATCGGTGACTACATCAATCAACCGGTCAAAACTTATTCCAGTGGGATGTTTGTCCGACTGGCTTTTGCGATTGCAATCAACATCGAACCGGAAATATTGATTGTCGATGAAGCGTTATCTGTTGGAGATGTATTTTTTCAAGCGAAATGTTATAAGAAATTTGAAGAATTTAAAGAAAATGGCAAGACGATTCTGTTGGTTAGTCATGATTTAGGGAGTATTTCTAAATACTGTGATCGTGTTGTTTTGTTAAACAATGGGAAAAAACTAGATGAAGGAACGCCGAAAAAAATGGTGGATCTATTCAAGAAAGTCCTTGTGAAGCAAGAAGGTATTCAGGCTTATGATTCGCCAAAAGGGGCGAATGAATTGGAAGAGATCGAGTCAGCGGAAATAGATAGCTGGCAGAAGCCATTTACATTAAATCCTAATGTATTGGAATATGGGAACAAGATGGCAGAAATCATTGATTTTACAATTCTTGACTCAAAGAAAATCCCAACCAATACCATTGAAAAGTTCAGTGATTTTACGATCAAAATGAAAATCAAGTTTAATCAGGATTTGGAAGATGGTATTTATGCCTTTACAATCAAAGACTTAAGAGGAACTGAAATTTCAGGAACAAACAGTATGTTTGAAAAGGTAAAAATAGAGAATCGGAAAAAAGGAACTATTCTGGAGGTTTCGTTTACTCAGAACATGCCGATTCAAGGTGGAAACTATTTATTGTCTCTTGGCTGTACAGGATATACTGAGGGAGAATTTGATGTATACCATAGGTTGTATGATGTTTGTAATATTATGGTTATTTCTTCAAAAGATACAGTTGGTTACTTTGATATGGACTCTAAAGTTCAAGTTGAAGTTATCCAATGATAAGTGAAAGGGGTCTTGGCGTGGATACATATGTTGGTAAAGTGAAGCTAGACGAAACACACTATCCTGGTGAAGATTATTACAGTGATGGTGCAATTGAAGACAGACTGTTGGAAATCGTGACAAATTACCCTGAGGAAAAATACAATGAAGTGATTGCAGAAAGCAAGGATTGGGCGATCCTGTATCATTTATCGCATCTGCGGACAAATATTATAGAATGGTTGCCTATTGAAAAAACGGAAAGTGTTCTTGAAATTGGTGCCGGGTGTGGTGCAATTACTGGCATCTTGAGTGAAAAAGCAAAAAAAGTAGACTGTATTGACTTATCAAAAAAAAGAAGTCTAATTAATGCTACTCGAAACAAGGACAAAGAAAATATTGAGATCAAGCTTGGGAATTTCCAAGATGTGGAAGAGTCTCTGTCTGAAAAATATGATTGGATTACGTTGATTGGTGTTTTTGAATATGGTAAAGGATACATAGATTCTGAAGATCCGTATGTTGATTTTTTAAAAATCATCAAAAAGCATCTAAAACCAAATGGTAAAATCGTGATTGCGATTGAAAATAGATTGGGTCTAAAGTACTTTGCCGGCTGTGCTGAGGATCATTCCGGTATTCTATACGATGGGATTGAGGGCTATCATCATGATGGAATAGCAGCAACATTCTCAAAACCGGAGCTGCAGACTATTTTTAACAAGAGTGGTTTTTCACAGGTGGATTTCTATTATCCATATCCTGATTACAAGCTCCCGTTATATATTTATTCAGATGACTATCTGCCTCAACTGGGCGATTTGCACATCAATCAGAATTATGATCGTTTACGAGTGAATGTTTTTGATGAAACAAAAACGTATGACAGTCTAGTGAAAAGCGGACTGTTTCCTCTTTTTTCAAACTCGTTTTTAACAGTGTTGAAAGGAGATCAATGATATGGAGAAGTTGATTTTCAGTAAATATTCAAATGAAAGAGCTCGTCGTTTTGCTATTCGCACGGACATTGTCTCTGATGACTCCGATCATCTAACAGTTTTTAAAAGGAATCTCTATCCTGAAGGCCAACAGCATATAAAAAATATTCATACTTGGTATAAGCGATTAAGCGAAAGCTATCAGGGAACTCAAATCGAGTTAAACCACTGTGATTATTGTCAGGATAAAGTTGCTTTGGAGTATCTGACTCAGCTGACATTAGAAAACGAGTTGAATGAATTATTAAAAAAACAGAAGATTGAGCAGTTTAATACGCTTCTTTTTTCTTATATAAATGAAGTGAAAAAAGGCGGAATGACACACCCCTTTGTTAAGACGGAAGAATTCATTAAAACATTTGGCGATGTGCAGATTGATACGGCGCTTTCCGCAGAAGTAACTAATATTGATATGGTCTTGAATAACGTTATTTTGACTGAGAAATGGACAATCATTGATTATGAATGGACGTTTGATTTTCCGATTCCTGCCAATTTTGTTGTTTATCGTATTCTGCATTATTTTATTGCAAACAGTCATTTCCAAAGTCGACTGAATGTTGTTGAGCTGTTTGAACAAGCTGGTATTACTGAAGCTGAGCAGGAAATTTATGCCTCGATGGAACAACATTTTCAGGTGAAATTCTTATTGAGTGATGAGAAGCAAGAAAACATAGTAGTACCAATACGAGAAATGCATGAGGATATTTCTCCCGGAGGTATTGATCTAAAACGAATTTACGAAGAAGAGAAGATGCATAGAAATGCACTTATCCAAGTGTTTGAGAGTACAACATATGATTTTTCTGAGGAAAATTCTTTTCTTTTGCATTGCAATATCGATAAAGAAGTAACTCTTAAAATTGACTTGCAAGCAGAAACGGATTTTCTACGTTTAGATCCTCACGAACTTTCATGTAATGTGTCTGGCTTAAAGATTACAGATGAAAAAGGACTCGCGGTACCTGTTTTTGCTACAAATGGTATTTTTACAAAAGAAGATCAGGTCGTATTTTTAGAAGAGGACCCACAGCTGATTTTAGCTAACTTAAAAGAAGTCCAGCAACTGACTATCCGCTATCAAATCAAGTTGACAGAAATGCAAGAGAGAGAAGTCCTTCAAACTGTATTTAGTGAACAAGAATTACTGACAGAAAAACTGAAGCAATCAGAACAAGAGAATCAACAAATCAATGAAAAAATGAATCAATGTCAAGAGGTATTAGAAGACAAAGAGAAGCAATTGGCGTACCAGAAACAAGTAATTACCAATATGGAGAATACGAAAATCTGGAAAGCCTATGAACAATACAAGAAGACCTTCAGAAAGAACTGATGGGAAACTGTGTGAATCGAGGAGAAAAAAACAGTGGATAATAGTTTTTGGGTAAGAAGTGATCGTTTTCATTTAAAGGATAAATCCAAATATATTGTTGATGCCTGGCTAAATAAAGATCAAGCCATCAGTATTAGATTAGATGAGCAACAATTGGACTATGAAGTTGAAGAATCAGATGCGTTGCAAGAGGATGTAATCGGTCGATTCGTAAAAATTATTGTTTTTCTGCCAGAATCATTAGACTCTTATCGAACTTTAAAGATAGTTAGTCTTGATGATGGAAAAGAAGAAGTTAGCTTTGAAGTTGATGTTCCTACGTTGTTACAGAAAAAAATACCTATTCAGACTTGCTATGACAAAATTGATGTTGATTTTGCCACTAGAACATGTAGAGTAGAGGGCTGGATCGTCTCATCAGAACCAGTTGAAATCATTCTTACCGGAGATAAAAATAGTAATCTTCCTTTTGAGATTGAACGGGTGAAGCGTCGAGATGTTTTAGCTGTCTATCCAGAATATGATTTGGAGCAGGACAATGGATTTGTCATCACTTTTCAATATGGAAACAATAAGAAAAGCTCGTTGATTATTCGTAACGATAGTTTTGTGGTCAATAAGGAGCTTCACTTAAGCAAAGGACATTATAGAAAAGAACGCCTTCAAACGCTAATAAAAAAGGCACGAATGGTGATAAAAACAGAAGGCTATCGTCGATTCATCAAAGCAGTCTTTAGAAAGCTTAAACGCAGAGCACTTCCTGATCAACCTAAGCAAGTTAGTTATCAGGAGTGGATCGTACATCATCTTCCAGATGAACATGAGCTCAAGCAGCAAAGAGTTCATTCATTCGACTATCGTCCATTGATCAGTATTGTGATTCCTTTGTATAAAACGCCCGAACACTATCTGACACAATTGATCGCTTCAGTTAAAGCACAAACTTACGAGAATTGGGAGCTTTGTCTATCTGACGGTAGTGGCGAAAATTCGCCTATACGAAGCCTATTGGAAAAGTTTGAATCAGAAGATGAACGAATAAAAGCTGTGCATAATGAGAGACAATTGCATATATCTGACAATACCAATGAAGCGATAAAGATTGCTTCCGGAGACTATATCGCTTTTGCGGATCACGATGATTTACTAACAGCAAATGCTTTATTTGAAAATGTTTCTTTGATCAATAAACACCCGGATGCTGAAGTGATTTACTCAGATGAGGACAAAGTTGATGAAGCTGGACAATACGTCCAACCGCATTTTAAACCGGATTTCAGTATTGATATGCTTTGTTCAGTAAATTATATTTGTCATTTTACTGTTGTAAAACGAGAGATTATTGATAGAGTGGGCATGCTACGCTCCGCATTTGATGGCGCACAGGATCATGATTTTATGCTTAGATGTGTGGAAGCTACGAGTTACATTTATCATATTCCGAAAATACTGTATCACTGGCGTATTTCTGAAGATTCTACCTCTGAAAATCCGGAAAGTAAACGTTATGCAATCGATGCAGGTAAGAAGGCTGTCCAAGAACATTACGATCGTGTTGGCATAAAGGCTACCGTTGAAGATGGTGAGTATTTTGGCTTATATCGAACCAGGTTACAGCGAAGTAGTGATCCATTGGTTTCAATCATTATTCCTAATAAGGATCACGTTGATGATTTGAAACTATGCATAGACTCAATCGAAGAAAAAAGTACGTATAAGAATTATGAGTACATTATCATAGAAAATAATAGTACTGAGGATGAGACGTTTGATTATTATGAGCAGCTGAAGGCGGCTAATCCGCGTGTGAAAATCGTTACGTATGAAGGGACCTTTAATTATTCAGCAATCAATAATCATGGGGCTTCTTTTGCCAGTGGAGATTATTATTTGTTTATGAATAATGATGTAGAAATTATTAATCCTGAGACGATTGAAGAATTGCTGAATTACGCGATGCGTGAAGATGTAGGAATTGTGGGATCAAGACTCTATTATCCGGATGGAACTATTCAGCATGCCGGAGTAGTTGTAGGTCTTGGCGGCGTTGCTGCTCACTCCTTTGCAAACCATGTTCCAGGAGATACCGGATATTTCCACAGGATTATTATTACTCAGAATTGCAGTGCGGTTACAGCCGCCTGTATGATGGTAAAACGTTCAGTTTTTGAAGAGGTACAAGGCTTTTCTGAAAAGTTGGCAGTTGCCTTTAATGATATTGATTTCTGTTTGAAGGTTAGAGCCTTAGGGAAGTTGATCGTCTATAATCCATATGCTGAACTGTATCATTATGAGTCTAAATCTCGAGGAATAGAAGATACTCCAGAAAAAATTCAACGATTCCAAAATGAAATTGCTGTGTTTCAAAGTCGATGGCCTGATATTATCGAACATGGTGATCCATATTACAATGTTAATCTTTCTTTAGACACACAGAATTTTGCGTTAAAATCCATTTAAAGTGATATTTTTAGAACGATCATAAATAATCGATGTTGATCAGTTAGGTCTCGTACTTAGTGTTTGACTTTAAAGATTGGAGCATTAGTCAATTTGACAATGCGCCAATCTTTTTTTGCTGTTAAAAGATCTTAAAACATCGAGCAAAAGAAAATGCCAACCTATCAAGACTGGTATGTTCTATGCGTAGAAGTTGATATGATATAGCTAAGCCGAGTTTGCTATCTTGCACAAACTGTTTTTCCAAATCTCAAACCAGTGACACTATTCGCAGATTGCTTATTTAAAATAGACAAAGTATAATAAGCTTCGGAAGATAAAAGAAATTTACAGATTCATCACAAGTGATTTGAAACGATATTATTATTTTCAATTTCAGGTTGGCGACGTGAGTGGACTTTATAGAAAAAACACTGTAATCTAGAATTAGGAAAAATTTGCAGAAAAGGAACGAATCAATTCAATGACAAACGAGCAGAGCATTATCGTAACAATTGATAATATTTATAAAAACAAGAAAACAAAAGAAATCACAGTTAGAGGTTGGGCTGTTGATTTAGCGACGAAGAAAAATCCAAAAATCAATGTTGCTTCATCAGAAGTCGTTATTGAAAGTAAGGTTGGACTTACACCAAGACCAGATGTGATAGAAGCTTATGATTTACCACCCTATGTCTCTATCGGGTTCAATATAAACTTGAAGCTGAACGCATTTAAAGGAGAAGCTATTCTAAACTTTTCTAATGAAGAAGGGACTGTTACCCAAACAGTCGACTTGACCAAAAGTTATTCTGATGTCAGTCAAACTGCCCGCAAAGAAAAATGGGTGCACTATTTTAGAAAGTTCAAAAAAGGTCTGGGCTATTTAAAGCGAAACGGAATCTTGAATACCTATCGCAGAGTGCGGATCGATCAGCAAAAGACAAATGACAAATACTTGGACTGGATCGAAAAGAACGAACGACCATTGGACATGCCAGCAGAAATCAATAAAGATATCCTGATTTCTATCGTGATGCCTGTTTATAATGTTGAGGTCAAATGGCTGGATAAGTGTATTCAGTCTGTCAAAAATCAGACCTATACAAATTGGGAGCTTTGCATCGCTGACGATGCTTCTACCCATCAAGACTTGTTAAATGCTCTGGCGAAGTATGAAAAGGAAGATCCGCGAATCAAAGTGGTTTTCCGTAAAGAGAATGGTCATATTTGTCGAGCAACTAATTCAGCGTTGGAAGTCGCTACAGGAAAGTTTGTGGCGCTCTTAGATAATGATGATGAGCTGGCACCAAATGCACTATATGAGGTTGTCCGTCTCTTGAACGAGCGGCCAGAGCTGAACTTGATCTATAGTGATGAGGATAAAATCGATGAAGCAGGAACACGTTCTGATCCGGCATTTAAGCCGCAGTGGTCTCCGGATCTGCTGATGAGTACGAACTATATTTCTCATTTAGGGGTGTATCGTCGTTCAATCATTGAAGAAATTGGCGGTCTTCGCGTTGGGTTTGAGGGAGCACAGGATTATGATTTGGTTCTTCGCTTTACAGAAATGATTTCATCAAAGACCATTGCTCACATACCGAAAGTGCTTTATCACTGGCGTATGCTGGAAACCTCGACTGCCGCAAATCAAGGCTCTAAAGATTATGCCTTTCAAGCAGGGCAAAAAGCGTTGCGAGAAGCATTGGAAAGAAGAAGCATTGATGGAACAGTTGAAGCTGGTGCCGCAAATGGACTGTATCGAGTGAACTATGCGATTGCCGATAAAGAACTGGTTTCGATCATCATCCCCACTCGAAACGGCTATAAAGATTTGAAACGTTGTATTGATTCGATCATTGAACTGACGACTTACCCGAACTATGAGGTAATTGTAGCTGATAATGGTAGCGATGAGCCACAGATGGAAGAATTATACAATCAGTATAAAACAGAACTTGGGGATCGTTTCATCAAGCATTCGATCGATATCCCCTTCAATTTTTCAAAAATCAATAATATTGCTGCCAGAGACGCAAAAGGAAAATACTTGCTGTTTCTCAACAATGATACGAAGGTGATCACACCTGATTGGTTGACAAGTATGGTCTCGCTGGCACAACTAGACCATGTAGGTACGGTTGGTGCCAAGCTTTATTATGAGAACAATACAATCCAGCATGCAGGAGTGATCGTTGGACTAGGTGGTGTTGCAGGGCATGGACACCATACCTACCCTAAAGGAGACTTTGGCTATTTTGGCCGCTTGGTTTCAAATACAGATTATTTAGCAGTCACAGCCGCTTGTGTGATGATCAAAAAAGCAGATTTTGAACAACTGAATGGCTTTGATGAAGAGTTTGTTGTTGCCTATAATGATGTGGATCTTTGCTTAAGAGTTTATGAAGAATTAGGTAAATACAATGTTTATTCAGCAGATACAGAGCTCTATCATTATGAATCTCAATCAAGAGGCTACGAAGACACGCCGGAAAAACAAGAACGCTTCCTGAAAGAAGCCGAACGTTTTCGTGATAGATGGTTACCTTATGTTGAAGACGACCCATTTTATAACCCAAATCTGACAAGAAGCGGTGGCGATTTTAGCGTCCGACTGTAGTCTTTCAGATTATAAAGATGCGCGACAAAGCGTGTAATTATACTCAAGCTTCTAAAAGAGGTTGACTTGGCAACAGAGTCAAGGTTCCCAAATAATCATGCAACGTGTTATACCATAAATAAAAAAGAAAGGCAGGACGGAGACTCACTAGTAATTAATGAGTATATCCACCTGTCTTTTTAAAAAATATAAAAGGACAAAAACAAATGGAGAAAGTTTTAGTAATTGTAGGCCCTACAGCGGTTGGAAAGACTGCGTTAAGTATTCATCTGGCAAAAAAATTGAATGGAGAAATCATTAGTGGGGATTCCATGCAGGTGTACCGACAATTGGATATTGGGACTGCCAAGGTAACAGAAGCAGAGCGGGAAGGTATTCCTCATTATCTGATTGATATTCGAGAAATATCGGAGAGCTATTCCGCCGCAGATTTTCAACGCGAAGGACGAAAACGAATCAAGGAAATCACTGAGAAAGGGAAACTTCCAATCATTGTGGGGGGGACAGGTCTCTACATTCAGTCATTACTTTATGATTTTCAGCTGGGAAGCAAAAAGGAAGAGGAAACATCTGAGGTGAGACAAAAATACGAAGCTTTCGCTGAGGAAAATGGGAATGAAGCTTTATGGCAACTGCTATTGGAAAAAGACCCGACAGCAGCCGCAGCTATCCATTTCAATAATAAAAAGAAGGTAATCAGAGCTTTAGAAGTTTTTGATGTGACAGGGTACAGTATTTTGACACCGAAGGAACAACCAGCGTCTCTTTATGATTATTTTATCATCGGTTTGGAAACAGAACGCAGCTCTCTCTATGAGCGAATCAATCATCGGGTAGATGTAATGTTGGAACAGGGACTTTTGACAGAAGCAGAGCAGATGTATCATAATAGAGACGCTCAGGCAGCACAAGGAATTGGCTATAAGGAATTCTTTCCTTATTTTGATAAGAATATCCGTTTGGAGGAAGCCGTTGAACAGGTCAAACAGAATTCCAGACGATATGCCAAGAGACAGCTGACCTGGTTTAGAAACCGGATGAAGAATGTAGCGTGGTTTGATTTGCTCCAACAGCCTGATACGTTGAAGACGCTTGAACAGCAGGTTACTCAATGGTTGGAGCGATAGGAAAGGACAAAGACATGGCAAACGAGAAAGAAAAAGTGATAGTGGTTGGCGTCGAAACAGAAGAGAACAGTGCACAATTTGAAGATTCCATGAAAGAGCTGAAAAACCTGACAGAAACGGCACAAGGTGAAGTCGTTTTTAGTCTGACGCAAAAACGCCCGAGAGTCGATCGTCAGACCTTGATCGGAAAAGGAAAGCTACAGGAGCTGATCGATTTTGCAGATGCCTATGAGGCGGATGTTATCATTTTTAATCATGAAATGACTCCGAGACAAAATCAATTAGTTTGTGAAGCACTTGGGATTCGCGTTATCGATAGAGTACAGTTGATTTTAGATATCTTTGCACTGCGTGCCCGTTCGAGAGAAGGAAAGCTGCAGGTGGAATTAGCTCAGCTGAACTATTTGTTGCCACGGCTTATTGGACAAGGAAAGCATTTGTCTCGTCTTGGCGGAGGAATTGGAACGAGAGGGCCGGGTGAAACCAAACTGGAATCGGACCGTAGACATATTCGCAACAAAATAACTGTAATCAAAAGAGAATTAAAAGAAGTAGCTGCTCACAGAGAACGCAGTCGTCAAAAACGGCAAACGGCAGATATTTTTCAGATTGGACTGGTTGGCTATACGAATGCTGGTAAATCGACCATTATCAATTTACTAACAGCAGCTAAAACATACTCTGAGGATCAACTGTTTGCGACATTGGATCCGCTAACAAAAAAATGGCAGATGCCTAATGGAATGGTTGTCACGATCACAGATACGGTTGGATTCATTCAGGATCTGCCGACGCAACTGATTGAAGCTTTCCAATCGACCTTAGAGGAAAGTCGTGAGATGGATCTGTTGTTACATGTGGTAGATGCCAGCGCTTCGAATCGATTGCAGCATGAGCAAACTGTCACTGCGTTGATGGAGGAGTTGGATTTTGGTACAATTCCTGTCTTGACCGTTTACAACAAAAAGGATTTAATCGATAAAGATGAGTTTACCCCTACGTTATTTCCGAATGTTTTGGTTTCAGCGAAGGAAAGCCAGGACAAAGAAATACTAATTAGTCGTATCAGAGAAAAGATGATGGAGCTGCTATCACCGTACGAGTTGACTTTAGGAGCAGATCAAGGGCAGGCATTGAGTGAACTGAAGCGACAGACCATTGTTCTTTCAGAAGAATTTTTAGAGGCTGAGAACAGCTATCAGGTTCGGGGATTTGCGAAAAATGAATCGAAATGGGTAAGGAGAACAGAGGAATGAGCTGGACAGAAGAGCTTCATCCAGAACTGATTACAAAGCTGGAGCAGGTAGAACAGAAAATTGCTCCACAGATAAAAAAGCTGCAGACAGTTGCCTTGAACAATCAAGCGAAAGTCCTGCAAGCTTTTCGGAATCAGCGCATATCGGACACTCATTTTATGCCGGTAACAGGTTATGGATATGATGACATGGGGCGAGATGCCTTGGAAAAAGTGTATGCAGAAGCTTTTGGTGCAGAGCATGCGTTGGTTCGCCCTCAGATGATTTCCGGGACACATGCGATTGCAACGGCCCTTTTTGGAATTTTACGTCCGGGAGATGAACTGCTGTATATAACCGGTACCCCTTACGATACCTTACTGGAAGTGATAGGACTTGCTGGAAATGGGATCGGTTCGATGAAAGAATATGACATTCATTATGACCAAGTTGATCTGCTGACTAGTGGTGAAGTTGATTTCGAAACGGTTAGAAAAAAGATGAAGCCACAGACAAAGGTTATTGGTATTCAACGTTCCAGAGGCTATGCGGACAGACCTTCTTTCACGATCGATAAGATTCGTGAAATGATTCAGTTTGTTAAGCAAATCGATCCAACCATTATTGTGTTTGTCGATAACTGTTATGGTGAGTTCGCTGAGGAAGTAGAACCAACACAGGTTGGAGCAGATCTCATGGCAGGATCATTGATTAAAAATCCCGGTGGTGGGATAGCAAGAACAGGCGGCTATTTAGCTGGGAAAAAGGACTTGGTCGAACGTTGTGCCTATCGATTGACTACGCCGGGAGTCGGTAGCGAGGGTGGCGCGATGCTTTATTCCGTATATGAGATGCTGCAAGGCTTCTTTTTAGCGCCTCACGTGGTTAGTCAAGCAATTCAAGGAGCAGTATTTACAGCTGCTCTATTAGCAACCTTTGGTATTGAATCCACACCGAAATGGGATGAGCATAGGACAGATTTAATTCAAATGGTCGAGCTGAGAGAGAAGGAAGCGATGATTACATTTTGTCAGGCAATTCAAAAATTTTCTCCGATAGACAGCTTTGTTGCACCGATTCCATCCTATATGCCTGGCTATGAAGATGACATCATTATGGCGGCAGGCACCTTTGTACAAGGGGCTAGCATGGAGCTGAGTGCGGATGGTCCTATCAGGCCGCCGTATATGCTCTATGTTCAAGGTGGCTTGACTGCAGAGCATGTGAAGATTGCTGTAACAAATGCTGTAAATGACGTATTTTATTCATAATCAAAAGCAAATCTGCCTACTTCAGCATTGTATATTGTAGTAATCAATTAAAGCATGGGGGTCTGGGACATAAATATTTTCCCAGACTTTTCATGTGCCTCAATCTAAATAAGCGGTGTGACAGAAGCAGCTTATTGCTTAGAATCACTGTGATTGTCCTTTTGAGCAGAGCAGATGATGAAAAGTACCTACTTTTGTTGCTTGAAGCTAAGCGCTTTGGCACAATCTTGAAACGTATCAGAAGAATCGATCTCTTATAGAGGAGAGCTTGATCCTGATACGTTTTTTTTATTATTGGTCTATTGGGGAGAAAGAGTGGGCCGATCAGGGACGACCTCTTAGAACCAATTAACAAACTTTTTAGTAACTAAACAATGGAGAAACAGGCGACTAATTTTAAAAGTGAGCAAAGTGATTTCTGCGTCATCTGACTTATTTATTGAGATAGCCCATTCCTCACACAACCTTGTTATAAATTTTCTAAACCCGAACAAAATAAATTTAATGTGAGGAAACCTAACATTAATCATTGACAAGAGAAAAAAGTGCTGTTATTCTTATAGGCAACTAAGAGAGGGGGGTGGATATGAGAGAAAAAGAGTTAAGAAGATCAATGTCGGTTTTTCCGATTGGTACAGTTATGAAGCTGACTGATTTATCGGCACGTCAGATTCGATATTACGAAGAGCAGGACCTGATTCATCCGGAAAGAAGCGAAGGAAATCGTAGAATGTATTCTTTAAATGATATTGATACTTTACTGGAAATCAAAGATTATCTGTCAGATGGCTTAAACATGGCGGGAATCAAACGTGTTTACACAATGAAGCTGGAAGAACAGAAAAGCATGGATACATCTGGTAAGCCTCTGACTGATGAAGATGTTCGGAAAATTTTATACGACGAGATTCTTTCTCAAGGAGGACTTACTCAACAAAATCCATTCCAATCGCAAGGCCCGAAATTATAGTTTCGGATAAAAAAATGAAGGACGTGAAGGGAACTTATGACAAAAAAACAAAAGACTGTAGAAGATATCAAACGAATTGCTGAAGAAGAGAATGTTCGATTTTTAAGACTGATGTTTACGGATATCATGGGGACAATCAAAAATGTTGAAGTACCCGTGAGTCAGCTGGAAAAAGTACTCAGCAACAAAATGATGTTTGACGGTTCTTCTATTGAAGGATTTGTGCGAATCGAAGAAAGTGATATGTACTTGTATCCTGATTTATCTACATGGATGATATTCCCATGGGAAAGTGATCATGGAAAAGTTGCTCGTTTGATTTGTGATATCTATAATCCAAATGGTGAGCCCTTCGCAGGCGATCCTCGTGGGAATCTGAAACGTGCGCTTGCAGATATGAAAGAATTAGGATTTTCTTCGTTTAACTTGGGTCCAGAACCGGAATTCTTCCTGTTCAAGCTGGATGAAGATGGTGAAATTACAACGGATCTGAATGATAGAGGCGGATATTTTGATTTTGCCCCGACGGATCTAGGTGAAAATTGTCGTAGAGATATTGTATTGGAATTGGAAAGTCTGGGCTTTGAAGTAGAGGCTTCTCATCATGAGGTAGCACCAGGTCAGCACGAGATCGATTTCAAGTATGCAGATGTTGTGGAAGCTTGTGACAACATCCAAACATTTAAACTGGTTGTAAAAACAATTGCCAGAAAACATGGCCTTCACGCAACATTCATGCCGAAGCCGTTATTCGGGATTAACGGTTCCGGGATGCACTGTAACATGTCCTTATTTACAGAAGAAGGCAATGCCTTCTTTGATGAAGCTGGCCCAATGCAGCTTAGTCAAACAGCATATTACTTCTTAGGTGGTCTACTGAAGCATGCTCGTGCTTATACAGCGGTTTGTAATCCAACAGTCAACTCTTATAAACGTCTGGTTCCGGGGTATGAGGCTCCTGTTTATGTAGCTTGGAGTGGAAGAAATCGTTCACCGCTAGTACGTGTACCGGAGTCAAGAGGCTTGTCTACACGTTTAGAGCTACGTTCGGTTGATCCATCTGCCAATCCATATTTGACAATGGCTGTACTGCTTCAGGCAGGGTTGGATGGTATCAGAAATGAAATCACACCGCCAAAAGCAGTAGATAGAAACATCTATGTAATGAATGAAGAAGAAAGAAAAGAAGCGCAGATCGAAGATTTACCATCAACAATTCATAATGCGATCAAAGAGCTACGCAAGGATGAAGTAATGAAAGATGCGTTAGGCGAACATATCTATGCAAACTTTGTTGAGGCGAAACGTATGGAATGGGCGGCCTTCCGTCAAACTGTTTCTGAATGGGAAAGAGAACAGTATTTGGAGCTATATTAATTAAGTAATAAAAAATTTTATCGCACTCTCGATTACAATCACTTACTAAGTGATTGCAATCGAGGGTATTTTTTTGTACTTGAAGACCATGTTTGTATTTATTGGTAATTCCATTGAAATTATCAGCAAATATTAGTGTTTTCTTGGATTATGAATCTTTTTCACAGATTTTAGTAAAAAAGATTGAACATAAAAGATGTGCGATTTATCAAGATGAAAGCTTGGTTTATTAGACAAAAAAGATATTTTCTTATGAATGAAACAGAATGGAAAAGTATGGAATATTGAAAGTTTGTGAAAAAATTCAATAAAATGTTTCATTGTTTGCTTCTATCCGTTATAATAGATGAGGAATGAATGTTTAAATAACTTTACTTTTAATAGATAGAAGGATGATTATTCGTATGCGTAAAATGAAAACAATGGACGGAAATACTGCAGCAGCATATATCTCATATGCGTTTACAGAATTGGCAGCTATTTACCCGATTACACCAAGTTCAACAATGGCCGAGTTGGTTGACCAGTGGGCATCAGAAGGAAAACTGAATTTATTTGGTCAACCAGTCAAAATCGTTGAAATGCAATCTGAAGCCGGGGCGGCTGGAGTGGTTCATGGCTCACTAAAATCTGGAGCAATGACGACCACTTATACAGCTTCTCAAGGGTTGTTGCTGATGATTCCAAATATGTATAAAATTGCCGGAGAGCTACTTCCAACTGTTTTTCATGTAGCAAGTAGAGCAGTAACAACTGGAGCTTTAAATATTTTTGGCGATCATGGGGATGTTATGGCAGCTCGTCAAACAGGCTTTGCAATGTTGTGTGAAAGCAGTGTACAGGAAGTGATGGATCTGTCGCCTGTTGCACACTTGGCTTCATTAGAAGCAAAAGTACCATTTATGAACTTTTTCGATGGATTTAGAACAAGCCATGAAATTCAAAAAATTGAAGTGATCGATTATGATGAATTGCTTCCTCTGGTAAATCAAGAGGCGTTGGCTGATTTTAGAGAGCGGAGTATGAACCCAAACCATCCTTCGGTCAGTGGAACAAACCAAAATCCGGATATTCACTTCCAACAGCGTGAAACAGTTAATCAATATTATGACAAGCTGCCGGAAATTGTTCAATCCTATATGAAGGAAATCAATCAACTACGTGGAACCAATTATGACCTAGTGACTTATTATGGAGCAGAGGATGCTGAAGAAGTCATCGTCTCTATGGGATCAGTGGCGCAAACGATCGAGCAAACCGTGGATCATTTAAACGCTCAAGGAAGAAAGGTCGGTTTTTTGAATATTCACTTGTATCGTCCGTTTCCAATTGATACATTTTTAGAAAAGATGCCTGCGACAGTGAAATCAATTGCTGTGCTTGATCGCACGAAAGAACCAGGTGCTGGTGGTGATCCATTGCTTCTGGATGTTCAAAGTGCTTTATATGAGTCCACACTTCGTCCGGCAATCGTTGGTGGTCGTTATGGACTAGGGTCAAAAGATGTTTTACCAAATCAAATCATCGCTGTGTATAATGAATTGTTGAAGGAAGAAAGCAGTCGTAAGTCTCGTTTCACATTAGGAATCGTCGATGATGTGACTGAAACCTCTTTAGATTCAGGCCAAGCGGTCGATTTGACTGATGCACAGACCTATCAAGCGAAATTCTGGGGCTTTGGTTCTGACGGAACTGTGGGTGCCAATAAATCAGCAATCAAAATCATTGGAGATCATACAAATAAATATGCGCAAGGCTACTTCCACTATGATTCAAAAAAATCAGGTGGACTGACTGTTTCTCATCTACGTTTTGGGGAGACTCCGATTCGGTCGACCTATCTCATTGAGCATGCAGATTTTATTGCCTGTCATACAGCGGCGTATTTGAATACCTATGATTTATTGAAAGGCTTGAAAAAAGGCGGAACCTTCCTGCTCAATACGATTTGGAATGATGAACAGCTTGAACGGTTCTTACCTGCAAAGATGAAGAAGTACCTTGCGGAAAATGAGATTCGCTTTTATACGATCAATGCAGTCAAACTGGCAACGGAGGTTGGTTTGGGCGGAAGAATCAACACTGCGATGGAAACAGCATTCTTTAAGCTTGCTGATATCATGCCTTTTGAAGAAGTATTACCTATTTTGAAAGATGAAGCACTGAAAAGCTATGGGCATAAATCGATGGCTGTTGTTGAAAAAAATGTGGAAGCGATCGATCGTACCGTGGAACTGTTGCATGAAGTAGAGGTGCCGGAAGATTGGAAAGACTGTGAAATTAAGATTGCAACACCAAATATGGATGTTTCAAAATATATTCGTGAAATCGTTGAACCAATCAATCGTCAGGATGGGAATGATCTTTCTGTTGGAGCTTTGGTCAATAATGGTATGACAGATGGGCGGATGCCTTTAGGAACAACAGCTGTAGAAAAACGCGGGATTGCTTTGGAAGTGCCGGAGTGGATCAGTGATCGCTGTACGATGTGTAACGAATGTTCCTTTGTCTGTCCACATGCGGCTATTCGACCATTTCTTGCAGATGAGGAAGAAATGGGCGCAGCACCTGAAGGCTATATCGTGCGAGAAATGCGTGGCGCAGATGGTTTGAAATACCGTATTCAGGTTTCTGTAGAAGATTGTACAGGCTGTGGTCTCTGTGTTGAAGCGTGTCCGGCTAAAGGAAAAGCCTTGGTAATGAAGCCATACAACGAACAAAAAGAGCAAGCCATGAATTGGGCCTTCTCTATGACCTTGAGACAAAAAGAAAATCCGGCGAAGCCGAATACGGTTCTCGGTTCACAATTTAATAAACCTTTACTTGAATTTTCAGGTGCTTGCTCGGGTTGTGGGGAAACACCGTATGTTAAATTGCTGACACAAATGTTTGGTGATCGGATGATGATTGCCAATGCAACAGGTTGTTCTTCTATCTGGGGAGCGGCAGCACCTGTGTCACCTTATACTACAAATGATGCTGGACAAGGTCCGGCTTGGTCTAATTCCTTATTGGAAGATAATGCAGAATTTGGCTATGGGATGTTTTTGGCCGCGCAAACAAGAAGAGAATATCTGGCTGTTGCAATGACTGAAGCGATGAGCGAAGCATCAACTGAGCTGAAGCTGCTGATGGAAGATTGGCTGGCACATATGGTTGACAGTGAAGGAACACAGCAACGGGCTGCGAAGCTGACAGCTGCTTTAGAAGCTGAAAAATCCGGTCATTCGTTACTCGAAGCTATTTATGAAGATCGGGACCTGTTTGTGAAGCAAAGCCAGTGGATGATTGGAGGCGATGGCTGGGCATACGATATCGGTTTTGGTGGTATCGATCATGTGTTGGCAAGTGGTGCAGATGTCAATATGCTTGTTTTGGATAATGAAGTCTATTCCAACACGGGTGGGCAAACATCGAAAGCAACACCAGCTTCAGCGATTGCGAAATTCTCTGCTAGCGGGAAATATATTTCCAAAAAGGATTTGGGCATGATGGCCATGACCTATGGAAATGTGTATGTTGCACAAATTGCTTCAGGGGCAAATCAAATGCAGACGATCAAAGCTTTTGAAGAGGCTGAAAAATTCCCTGGACCATCCCTCATTATTGCTTATACGCCATGTATCGCTCATGGGCTGAAAGGTGGTATGAGCCAAACTTTACTAGAGGCAAAAGAAGCGGTTCAATCAGGTTATTGGTCACTGTATCGTTACAATCCTGAAATGAGAGAAAAAGGGAAGAATCCAATGACTTTGGATTATAAAAAACCGAATTTTGATGAAATGAAAGGCTTTATGAGAAAGCAGGTCCGTTTCTCCGCACTGGAATCTACACAGGCAGAGTACGCAGGGAAGCTGTTTGATAAGACCGTAAACGATGCGAAAAATCGTTTCTACAGTTATGCTCGTGTGGCTGGTCAGGAAGAAAAGATTCGTGCGAGACTGGAAAAATCAGCAGCGGAATCTGGTACGCAGCCGACGGAAAAACCAGTACGTGAAAGAAAAGAACGTGTCAAAGATCCGGAAGCAGATGCACGTAGAGCGGCGCGTCGAGCAGAACGGGCTGCGCGAAGAGAAAAAGAATAGCATAAAAACAGAAGCTTTTGAAGAGGTTGGGCCAAAAGTGGTCTGCTTCAAGAAATAAGCCGTAGTATATGAAAGTGATCACTCACATTTTCAGAATACTACGGCTTATTTCCGAAGAGCCTTGAAACACAGTGGTTACCCACCGTTTATTCAGTTTTAGGTGTATAGAGGAGTGCGGGACTGAATTATGTTCCACGCTTTTCTTCAAAAGCTTTTTTATTTCGAAAAAACTATGTCCTATTTCATAAAAGTTTCTTTCAATTTTCAGTATTCTGTAATCCCTAAAAAATTTATGCTATACTAAAAAAAGGAAATCTTCAGAGAGAAGTGATAACTTATATGACAGCTTTTCAAATCAGTCAATTTTTTGATGTAAGCTATTGGCAGAAATTTACGTCCAATGACTTGTTGTCCAGTAATTTTATTATAAATATTATTGATGTTTTAGTCGTATGGTACTTAGTATATAAGCTGATCATGCTTGTAAAAGGAACAAAAGCCGTTCAATTATTAAAAGGTGTAGCAGTCTTTATTATCATTCGAATGATAAGTGAAATCATTGGATTGCACACGCTGTCTTGGTTAATGAATCAGGTCATTATGTATGGTGTGATTGCAGCGGTGGTAATTTTTCAACCAGAGGTCCGGCGAGGCTTGGAACATTTGGGTCGAAGCTCGTTTTTCAAAGCGTCTAAAAGTGAGCAGCAGGAAGATGAGAAGATGATTCTCGCATTTGATAAGGCCATTCAATATATGTCCAAACGGAAAATAGGTGCGTTGATAACTGTTGCCAGAAATACCGGGTTAGAGGAGTATATTGAAACAGGGATCAGTTTGGATGCTGATGTCACAGGCGAACTATTGATTAACATCTTTATACCAAATACACCTCTCCATGATGGTGCTGTGATTATTGAAGAGGGAAAAATTGCCGTTGCATCTGCTTACCTACCGCTGTCAGAAAGTAATTTGATTCCAAAAGAATTTGGTACGAGGCACAGAGCAGCAGTTGGAATCAGTGAAGTCAGCGATGCAGTGACCATTATTGTATCTGAGGAAACCGGTGATGTCAGTTTGACACTGAATAACGAATTAATTCCTAGACTGACACAAGAAGAGTACTTAAAAATTCTTAGGGAAGAGCTTGTTCCGGACGAAGAAAAGAAAAGTCGTAAAAATATCCTCCAGCACTTTATTGACGGTGTGACTAAGGGAGGGAAAAAGAAATGAAAAAGGCGTACCAAAGCAACTGGTTCTCCGGCTTGCTTGCTCTATTATTCGCCCTACTTCTTTTTTTCAATGCGAATTCAGAAGGAAATTCCGGGAACACGGCAACAACCAGCCAAATTTATGATGAAATGATTTATAATGTACCCGTCCAATTGAAGTATGATGAAGAACAGTATTTCGTTTCTGGTTATGAAGACACTGTGGCCGTTCATCTGAGTAGTGCCAACAGAATTCAGTTGAATTTAGAGACCAATGAAGATACTCGAAATTTTCAAGTAGTGGCGGACTTAACCAATACTTCCGTAGGTACTACTGAGGTGCCTTTACGAGTAACAAGTTTAAGCTCTGCAGTCACAGCTGAGCTGGAAACTAAGACAATCACAGTGACAATTGAAAAGAAAGCAACGAAAAAATTTGAAGTAGAAGCAAAAATACCTGACAGCTTTGATGCCGAAGGGTATAAGGTTGATACGGTTTCTATCAGTCCGAAAAATGTGGAAATCACCACCGGAGAAGAAACAATGGCAGAGATCGCTCAAGTAGTGGCACCATTGACAAATGTAAACCAATTGACGGATACGATCAATCAAACGGTGAATGTACAGGCTCTGGACAGTAAAGGCCAGGTGCTTAGTATTGAGAATCCGGCGCCTCAAGTGAAGGTGACTGTGAAGCTGTCGTTACCGAAGAAAGAAGTTGCTTTACGCTTTATAGCTTCCGGAACACCACCGTCTGATGTGAATAGCTTCTCGTTTGATGCGGAGACAAATGTTGTGGAAATCAGTGGGTCAAACTCTGTTTTGGAAACAATCGATACAATCGAAGTACCGATAGATGTCAGTAACATTCGAACATCGATCAAGCAGACGATCACGATTCCAAGTACTGGTGAATACACAGTAGAGCCTAGCCAGGTAGAAGTAACAATCAATCCAGTTTACTCAAGGTCGGGAACCAGTGAATCAACCAATTGGGGGATCACGGATAGCTCTGGTACCACACAAGGAAACAGGAGCAGTTCAGAGCGGTCTGAATCAAGAACAAGTACTGAAAGTGATCGTTCAACAGGAACATCAGAGACCAGTCAGCAATCAACCGAACAGAGTACAAATTAACCAAACTAATTAGTGATTAAGGAGAATTAAGTGATGGGTAAATATTTTGGAACAGATGGTGTCAGAGGAATTGCGAACAAGGAATTGACACCAGAAATGGCATTTAAGCTAGGACGTTGCGGTGGCTATGTATTGAGTCAGCATGCAGCAGATGATTCACGTAAACCTAGAGTTCTAGTTGGGCGAGATACACGAGTATCAGGACAAATGCTTGAACAAGCACTTATCGCAGGCTTATTATCTGTCGGTATTGAAGTCTTTCAATTGGGCGTTATTGCTACTCCGGGTGTTGCTTATCTCACTCGTTTGCAGAAAGCCTCTGCAGGTGTCATGATTTCTGCTTCTCATAATCCGGCAGAAGATAACGGAATTAAGTTCTTTGGATCAGATGGGTTTAAACTAGTTGACGATCAAGAGCTTGAAATCGAAGCGTTGTTGGATGCTGAAGAGGATGCACTGCCACGACCATCAGCTGAAGGATTAGGAACAGTAGAAGAGTTTCCGGAAGGATTGTTGAAATATTCTCAGTTTCTTGTACAAACAATTCCAGGAGATTTATCTGATTTGACTGTCTGTATTGATGCAGCAAATGGTGCAACAGCTACATCTGTTAATCGTCTGTTTGCTGATTTAGACACGGACTTTTTCACGATGGGAACTAGTCCTAATGGTTTGAACATCAATGATGGTGTTGGTTCGACACATCCGGAAAAATTAGCAGAGTTTGTACTTGAAAAGGGTGCGGACGTTGGTTTGGCTTTTGATGGAGATGGGGACCGCCTGATTGCAGTAGATGAGCTTGGAAATATTGTTGATGGTGACAAAATCATGTTTATCTGTGCAAAATACTTGTCTGAAAAGAAACGTTTGAAGAAAAATACAATCGTAACAACAGTTATGAGTAATCTTGGCTTCCGTAAAGCTGTGGAAGCAGAGGGAATGTCTGATGTGATTACCCAAGTTGGGGATCGCTATGTTGTTGAAGAGATGAAGAAAAATGATTACAACTTTGGTGGAGAGCAATCCGGTCACATGATTTTCTTGGATTACAATACGACGGGTGATGGGATGCTTTCTGGTGTTCAATTATTGAACGTGATGAAACAGACTGGCAAAAAATTATCCGAGCTAGCTTCTGAAATTACTGTATACCCGCAAAAGCTGGTAAACATTCGTGTGACGAATAAAAATAACGCGATGGATGTTCCTGCAATCAAAGCAATCGTTGAATTGATGGAGCAGGAAATGAATGGTGATGGACGAATTTTAGTTAGACCTTCAGGTACAGAACCGTTGCTTCGTGTCATGGCTGAAGCGCCGACAAAAGAAAAAGTAGATTACTATGTAGATACGATTGCAGAGGTTGTACAGGCTGAAATTGGGATGGATTAAAAGCAGTCCTTAAGCAAAATACTTTTTCTTATAGAAGACTGATTATTCAATTTTTAGAGAGTCGAGGCATTGAGTTTGATGCCAGGCTCTTTTTTAGTTTTAAACTTAATCACTTGTAGCTGTTCAAGCAGGCATTCTGAACTTTAAAAAAATAGTTCGGGAGTATGTTTTCATATCCCGAATGATTTTCATATTTCTTGTTTGATTGTCCGTTAATCTTATGATACGATTGGAGCTGAATTTATAATATACTGATTTTTCAGATTAATGAAGGAGCTGACAGTGTGGGAAAATATTTAGTATTACAGACGGATTTTGGTCTGGGAGATGGTGCAGTCAGTGCGATGTATGGTGTTGCACACATGGTCAGCGATGAGATCGTCGTGGAGGATCTGACACATGAGATTCCCCCGTATGACATTTGGGTCGCTTCGTATCGTTTGTATCAGACGGTGAAGTATTGGCCGAAAGGGTCAGTTTTTGTTTCAGTTGTTGATCCAGGAGTAGGAAGTACAAGAAGAAGTATTGTAGCAAAAACAGTTTCCGGTCATTATATCATTACGCCGGACAATGGTTCATTGACACATATTCATCATTACCAAGGAATTGAAGAAATTCGAGCGATTGATGAAGTGAAAAGCAGATTGCCTCATTCAGAAGAAAGTCATACATTTCATGGACGCGATATTTACGCTTATAATGGTGCGCGTTTAGCTCATGGAGAGATCGAGTTTACTGAGCTGGGCAGTGTTGTAACAGCAGATACGTTAGAGCTTCTGCCGCTGATTGAAGCAAAACGAAATAGTGGTATTTTAGAGGGGAGTATTGATGTTTTAGATGTCCGTTTTGGCTCTCTATGGACCAATATCCCATTGGATTTCATGAAGCAAGAACAAATAGCTCATGGGGATAATCTACAGGTTACGATTTTTCATCAAGGAAAAAAAGTGTATCAGAATATTATGCAGTTTGCGAAATCATTTGCAGATGTCCATATCGGAGAACCTCTGGTATATGTCAATTCATTAGTCAATATCGGTGTTGCAGTCAATCAGGATTCTTTTTCTGATTTATATCATATCGGCACAGGAACAGAATGGACGATTCAGTTGAGAAAAGCGCCAAAAATTATTTTTGAATAGAAGCAGGAGTGAAAAAAATGAAAAAAGATTTTTCAGTTAAAACAATTGTTGCGATAGGAATCGGTTCCGCTGTGTTTGTCATTTTAGGTCGTTTTGCAGTTATCCCAACCGGATTTCCTAATACGAACCTAGAAACAGCCTATCCATTTCTAGCATTGATGTCTGCCTTATTTGGACCAATTGCCGGTGGCTTGATTGGTCTGATCGGTCATACCTTGAAAGATTTTACTACGTACGGAAGTGCTTGGTGGAGCTGGATCATTTGTTCTGGAATTATTGGACTTGTCTATGGATTTGCAGGAAGAAAAATGGATTTGGAGCATGGTGAATTCACAAAGAAAGACATGATCACCTTCAACATTTATCAAGTCATTGGTAATGCGGTGGTTTGGGGACTGATTGCGCCAACTTTGGATGTGCTGATTTACAGTGAACCTGCGAGTAAAGTGTATACGCAAGGAGGAATCGCAGTGGTATCGAACGTGATAGCTGTAGGTGTTATCGGAACATTATTGATGAAGGCTTACGCAGCAACACGAACGAAAAAAGGAAGTCTGTCAAAAGACTGATTCTGTGGTAAAATGTTTTAAGAAAGTAGTCGGGACAGTAGCAGTCTTTTTCTGTGGTAAGATCGCAGGACAGCTTCTGTCCCGTTATTTATAGTGTTGAAAATCTGTAGTACATAGAGTTATTCTAAACATTGAGGATGGACTCAGTTATTTTAATGTGATTCAGAGATATCTGAAACGATCGGACACATCTAGAGTTTCAGATACATCCTAGAAATAAAGGAGAGAAATTATGAAGCAACCGCTCATTCAATTTAAAAATTTTACTTTCCAATACCACAGCCAGGCAGAACCGACCTTGCATGACATTGATTTGACGATTTATAAAGGTGAAAAAGTTCTTATCGTAGGGCCGAGCGGTAGCGGAAAGTCGACCTTTGCTCAATGTATCAATGGACTGATCCCTTATACTTATGAGGGAGAAATACAAGGCAGTGTGACAATCAATGGAAAAGAACTGACTGAAACAAGTTTGTTCGATTTATCATTCGATGTGGGGACTGTTCTTCAAGACACAGATGGCCAATTCGTAGGTTTAACAGTTGGTGAAGACATTGCCTTTGCTTTGGAAAATGATGAGGTAGAGTTATCTGAGATGCGAGCAGAGGTTGGGCGCTGGGCTGAAACGGTGGAGTTGGATCAGTTCCTCTCACATCGCCCACAGGATCTGTCCGGTGGGCAAAAGCAACGTGTGTCCATGGCAGGTGTATTGATCGATGAAGCGCCTATTCTGTTATTTGATGAGCCGTTGGCCAATCTTGATCCGGCAACTGGGAAAGAAACAGTGGCGTTGATCGATCAGCTGCATAAGCAGACAGAGACGACCGTGGTTATCATTGAACATCGTCTAGAGGATGTCTTATATCGTCCGGTCGATCGCGTGATTGTTTTCAATGATGGGCGAATCATTGCGGATATGCTTCCAGATGAGTTACTGCAAACCTCTATTTTGAGTGAGCAGGGCATTCGTGAGCCTCTTTATGTTACGGCGATGAAGTATGCCGGCGTTGATTTATCAACTGTTACTAATTTATCCGATATTGAACAGGTCGCTGGAAGTGGCCTGAAAGAAGAGATAGCTGTTTGGATGAAAGACATAGCTGAACCGATCAAAAAAAAGCATGAACAGCCACAGCTACAACTGAAAGCTATCAATTATCGTTATACTAAAAATGGTCGGAACGTGTTGGACCAAATCAGCGTGACGTTGAACAAAGGCGAGATGATCAGTATTGTTGGGAAAAATGGGGCTGGGAAATCTACTCTATGTAAGGCAATTTGTGGTTTTATCACACCTTCGTCCGGATCGATGGCGTGGGAAGGACAATCGTTTGACCAGTCTTCAATCAAAGAGCGAGCAGATAAAATTGGTTTTGTCATGCAAAATCCGAATCAAATGATTTCAAAAAAAATGATTTGGGAGGAGGTTGCTCTTGGTTTAGTCTTGAGGGGAGTCTCTGAAGAGGAAATCGAGCGTAGAGTGAAAAAAGCGCTAGAGGTTTGTGGGCTGTATTCATTTAGAAAATGGCCGATTTCTGCTTTGAGCTTTGGACAGAAGAAGCGGGTAACGATTGCTTCAATACTAGTTCTTGAACCAGAAATGATCATTCTGGATGAACCAACTGCGGGACAGGATTTCAAGCATTATACAGAGATGATGACGTTCTTGAAGTCACTCAATCAATCGGGAATGACGGTAGTGATGATTACGCATGACATGCACTTGATGCTGGAATATACCGAGCGTGCACTTGTCGTATTTGATGGGAAGATCATTGCGGACACGAAGCCGGTCGATGTACTGACAGATGAAGCGTTGATTAGTAAAGCCTCTTTGAAAGAAACGAGCCTTTTTACGTTTGCTAAGCACTTGTCTCTACCCGATCCATATCTATTTACTGAGAATTTCATGACGTATGACCAGGAGGTGCGTAGAAAATGAGTGAGCATCAAATGTTGGGTTACACCCCAGATGATACACTGATCCACAAACTAAATGGGACAACGAAACTGTTATTTTTGATCCTGTTGTCAGTTGCTTGTATGACAACCTATGATACGCGCTTTTTGTTGGGCATGAGTGTAGCTTCGGTTGTTTTATTCAAGCTATCCAATATCAAGTGGCACCAAATTTCGTTTGTTATCAAATTTATTTTTGTTTTTTCTGTACTGAATATTTTAGCTGTCTATCTTTTTTCACCGGAGTATGGTGTGGAATTATATGGGAGTAGAACAGTTTTGTGGGGAGGGATCGGACGGTTTACACTGACCTCTGAGCAATTATTTTATGAGTTTAATTTGGTTTTGAAGTATTTTTGTACAATTCCTTTAGCACTGATTTTTCTATTGACGACAAACCCAAGTGAATTTGCTTCAAGCTTGAATCGTCTGGGTGTCAGTTATAAAATCAGTTATGCAGTTGCTTTGGCGATTCGCTACATCCCAGATATTCAGGAAGATTATTTTGATATCTCCTTGGCTCAGCAAGCTCGTGGCTATGAGCTGTCTAGAAAAGGCAAGTTCAGTCAGCGAATTAAAGGAATGGCACAAATTGTTTTTCCGCTGATTTTGTCGAGTTTAGATCGAATAGAAACCATCAGTACAGCGATGGAGCTTCGCCGCTTTGGTGAGAAGAAAAAGCGTACTTGGTATGCACAGCAACCATTTCATAAGGTTGATTTTTTAGTTATGCTGCTAGGGGTTCTATTGACGATTTTCAGTTTTTCATTGTTCAAAGTAAACGGTGGACGTTTCTACAATCCATTTCAATAAAGTTTATACAGCTGAAAGAAAGAGGGGCTTGATAGGGTCCCTCTTTCTTTCGGTTATAAGTTTATTTCAAGTATACCAATTTTCGTTTTTTCTTATTTTTTTGTTGACAACTTAAACTGTGTATTATAATATTTAATATGTTTCTATGAGTTTTATTAAAAGGAGGTATCTATACCAATTTAGAATGGAGAGCGCCAGATCTGGCTTGATAACCAGGTGACGAGGGAGAAGCTTATCGAATTATCGGCGGGTGGCTTCAGGGACTGCACTCTACAGGACAGTACAAAGAATGGCTGTGAAGTCATAACAAAACACTGGCCATGCAGATAGAGACATATAATGCTGAATTTTGTTGCAGACAAATTGATGTGAGAAAGTAGGAAAAGACATTATGTGTGGAATCGTTGGAATTATCGGAAAAGAGAACGCTGCAGATATTTTATTGCAGGGGTTGGAGAAATTAGAATATAGAGGCTATGACTCAGCCGGAATTTATGTAACGAACGGATCGGGAGAAAATCATTTGGTCAAATCCCAAGGTCGTATCGCTGATTTACAGAAGAAAATCACAGGAGAGCTGAACGGAACAATTGGCATTGGGCACACGCGTTGGGCTACGCATGGCAGACCAAGCGAGAGAAATGCACATCCTCATACTTCAGAGAATGGTCGATTTACTTTGGTTCATAACGGAGTAATCGAAAATTTTGAAGAAATAAAACAGGAATTTCTTCAAGAGCATTCATTGGAAGGTGAGACAGATACAGAAATTGTTGTACATTTGATTGCTCATTTTTCTAAAACAACTGAAACAACAAAAGAAGCGTTCCAACAGGCATTAAGTGTAATCAAAGGATCTTATGCGTTTGCGTTGATTGATGAACAGGCGCCAGATGTTATCTATGTAGCGAAAAATAAGAGTCCCTTATTAATAGGATTGGGTGATGGCTTCAATGTTATTTGTAGTGATGCAATGGCAATGCTGCAAGAAACCAATCACTTTGTAGAAATTGCAGATGGTGAGCTGGTTATTGTCGGACAAGATAAAATTCAGATCGAAGATCAAAAAGGCAACTTGGTTTTCCGCGAATCATACGAAGCACAACTAGATTTGAATGATATTGAAAAAGGGACATATCCGTATTACATGCTCAAAGAAATTGATGAGCAGCCAAGTGTGATGCGTCGAATCCTTGCGCAGTATACAAATGAAGAAGGAACAACATTGTTGGATTCTTCAATTGTTACTGAAGTTGCTCAATGTGACCGCATATATATTGTTGCTTGTGGAACAAGCTACCATGCCGGTTGGGCAGGAAAACGACTTTTGGAAGAATTGGCAGGAATTCCGACAGAAGTTCATCTTTCCAGTGAATTTAGCTACAACATGCCGCTATTATCTGAGAAGCCTTTGTTCCTTTTCTTGAGCCAAAGCGGTGAGACGGCAGATAGTCGTCAAGTATTGGTAAAAATCAATGAGCTAGGACATCCATCATTGACATTGACGAATGTTTCAGGTTCTACGTTATCAAGAGAAGCAAAGCACACCTTGTTACTTCATGCTGGTCCTGAAATTGCGGTGGCCTCTACAAAAGCATATACAGCTCAAATCGCGGTTCTGGCTACCTTAGCTTCAGCGGTAGGAAATGCAAAAAAGAATCAACAGGCGGCAGCCTTTGATCTTTCTGCTGAGCTGAGCTTAGTTGCAACGGTGATGGAGACGATTGTTGATGAGAAAATGATGATTAGTCAGTTTGTCGAGGATTTTCTATCAGATACTCGTAATGCGTTTTATATAGGACGAGGAATGGATTACTATGTGTCGATGGAAGCAGCATTGAAGCTGAAGGAAATATCCTATATTCAAGCAGAGGGATTTGCAGCCGGAGAATTGAAGCATGGAACGATTGCACTGATCGAAGAAGGAACGCCCGTTATTGGAATTATTACGGATGAAAGAACTGCGGCACATACAAGAGGAAACTTGAAAGAGGTGGAGAGCAGAGGTGCTAAGACGTTGCGAATCGTAAGTGACTCCTTAGCGGGAAAAGAAGATCAGCTAATCATTCCTGATGTTCATCCTTTGCTGAGCGCATTAGTCAGTGTTGTGCCAACACAGTTGATCGCTTACTTTGCAACCTTGCATAGAGGATATGATGTGGATAAACCGAGGAATCTAGCAAAAAGTGTGACGGTAGAATAACAGGACTGCAGGTCAGATAATTTTGCTAGCGAAATATATGTTGCTTTCTTCTAACAGGATGGGGAGATTCACGTTTTTTGTGAATCTCCTTCTTCATTATTAAACCGGCTTTAGGGCCATGAAATTGATCAAGTTTCTTCACAGCAATGAAGGCCAATAAATCCTGTCGTGTCTATCTATTTGTGGCTGAATATGATAGAATCAAAGGCATCACTTGAACAAATACAGGGGGACATTCAATGGAACATCAAGTAAGAGCAATGACATTCGGCGAACTGAAAAAAATCATTTCTGACTTAGAAAATAATCGTCAGGTTTCTGAAAATACAAAGATATTTATTGATACCGGTTGGGATAGTGTACAAGAATTAGAGCCGGAATCTATCCATGTTGAAACAGTCAAAGAGTTTAAAGTAGAAGATGAATTGACCAAAGAATTATATACAGGATTTTCTTTAGCAGAAAAGGCTGAAAAGATGAATGCCAGCGGAGTAGAAGAAACCGCAATCATTTTAAGAAATCTTTATTGAGAAATAAAAGAAAAGGCTTCTAAATCGCATGAATTTCCATCTTTTTGTGGTGTACACTGTTTTCTTTTTTTGTTATTATTTACTTAATAGATAAATCGTAAGGGTTTTTAGAAGGGTGGCATCTCTGATGGACAATAAAGTACAATTTCCTAAAAATTATGATCGGTTTATTGAGCTCGGAAAAGAAGCGGCGGCTCAGAAAAACATGCAAGAAGCTATTTCATATTATGAGGAAGCATACGCCATACGCCAGGAGTTCCCGTTAAATTATTTAATGGTAAACACCTACATAGCGATTGGGGAGAATCAAGAAGCCTTGACACTTGCAGAAGAAATGAAGAAACAATACCTTTCCTGCATCGAGTATATGGAGACGTACATTCAGGTATTGATCCTTAATTACCAATTTCTATCTGCCCATGGGATTATCAATGAGCGGATTTTAATGGAAAATAGTGGTGAGATGAGGGCGTTAGTTGGCGTGAAAAAGAAAGTGCGTCAATCGGAGTTGCTGTATCAACAATTTGAAGTGAAAAGAATTGAAGCGCTGAAGAAAGAGCTTAAGGGGTTAAATCGTTGTGATTACTATCAACAACTGTCCATTATTAGAAAATCTGCTCAATTGCCGCAGGAAGAATTCTATGAGATAGCTAAAGAGATTCTCGTAGATTCAAAAATCCATAATCTTGTCCGTTCGCGAGTTCTTGAAGAGTTGTCTCGCCTACACTATAAAAAGAATGTTGAATTTTTGTGGAGAGACAATCAGCTATATACTGTCGTTCCAGCGACTTTGGCTCGACCGTTGGAAACCTCTTCCTATCAGCGAATCGTTTTATATTTAGAAAAAGAATTAATGCATAACAATCATATTCTGTATTTGGATTTGCTGGAGGAGATTCGCATCCACTTTGCATTGATTTATCCGTTTTCTGATCGTTTGATCGAAGAACCGAAGCTATGGGCGATGTGCTATATTGCTTCCTACAGTGACGAAGCAGCAAGAAAATACAGAAATGAGTTGACTACTGAAGAGGCGAGCAGCGTTCAAGAACTGCAATATAAGATCCGCTTTGAATTAGCCAGCTTGACGATATAAACAGCAGTATGAATGAGGTTGGAACAGAAATATATGCTTCAAGCAATAAAAGGGTGTTGCTTTTGCGATTATTCGTCGTACTTGTAAGCTCTAAAATGTGCAGGCAGCAAAAGAAATTTCTGCTTCTGTCCCACTGTTTTTTAGAGTTTAAGGAGTTGTGACATACGAATGTCTCAGCTCTATTTTTTTGTTAGAAACGAGCAATTAGCTGATGTTCTTTCGGTAAAAAAATACTATCTTGGCTATGCTTGAAGGAATGGAAGAAAAGTGTGCAGTGAACCGAAAAAAATGATTGAATTTTTGAAATAAGAAGGTAAAAGTTGAGCGGAACAAGCCTTATCGTTACGTTCTGGCAATTAAATTTGTGATACAATGAATAAATGAGAAGCTTGGTATCGCTTGATGTAAAATAGCACAAAAAAAGAAAATCTTTGAGAAACAAGATTTTCTAAATGAGCTATTAAGTTACGCGCCCTGAGGGAATCGAACCCCCGTCTCAAGAACCGGAATCTTACGTGATATCCACTACACTAAGGGCGCAAGCACGAATACTAGTTTATCGGATATTACGAAAAAAAACAAGTGGGAGAGTGAAATTTATGAAATTTGAGCAGCACTTTTCTCAACAGCAAAAGCAAATACAGAAACTTGCCATGACACAACAGCTGCAACAATCGATACAGGTACTGCAATACAATACTGAGGAACTTCAGGCATTTATTGAGAATAAAGCACTGGAGAATCCATTGATTGAGTTACAGACAAATGTAACCGACTATACATACTCTGGTACTTCGTCCGGACAATATACGAACGAAAAAGAATCCAATTTGATGAATCAGATTCCAGATAGTCCACTTTCATTATTCGAGTATATAATCGATCAGATTCATTTAAACTATCGAGATACATTCTTACGAAAACTCGTCCTTTTTTTAGCCGAGTTTATTGATTTGAATGGCTATCTGACGATTTCTTTAGAGCAGGCAGCAGAACAGACCGGAGCAGATTCAATTCAAATTTTAGATGCGCTGGTCTTACTGCAACAGCTTGATCCGGCAGGGGTAGGGGCCAGAGATTTGAGGGAATGTCTTTTGCTTCAAATCGAGCGAGATGACCGATCACCTGTACTGGCTTATATTATTATCGAGGAAGAGTTTGAAGCCTTTGCCAATCGAAAATGGGCAGTAATCAGCAAAAAATTTGATATTGAGCTGTCAGATGTGCAGGAAGTGTTTGACTATGTTCAAACATTGACTCCTTCACCGGGAAGTATATTTGGCTCAACAGCAGGTCTGTATGTTCGACCGGATTTAAAAGTGAAGGTCGTAGATGGGCATCCAACTGTTATTTCGAATAGAGAGGGAATACCGACGATTCGTTTTCAGCAGGCCTATTTCAGTAAGATGGAAAAGACAGAAGACTTAGAAGTTCAGGAATATATTTCAGAAAAGAAAAAGGAATTTGAATGGCTACAAAAAACCATTGTTCAACGTGGCGATACGATTTTAAGAGTAGGAACAGAAATTGTTGAGCGGCAACAAGAGTTCTTTTTGAAGCCTGAGCGTCCATTGAAACCAATGACTTTAAAGGAAATTGCTCAAAAATTAGACATCCACGAGTCGACAGTTAGTAGAACTGTCAATGGAAAATATTTAGAAACGGAGTTTGGTTCATTTGAGCTTCGGTCCTTTTTCTCCCAAGGCTTAGCCAGTTCAGATAATGAAGGAGAAGATACATCGGTTAGTAATGTAAAGAAGCTGATCCAGGAAATGATTGATCAGGAGAATAAAGCAAAACCAATATCTGACCAAAAATTAGTGGAAAGACTAAAGGAAAACAACATAGAAATTGCTCGAAGAACGGTTGCGAAATATCGGGAGGCAATGAATATTCCATCATCCTCTAAACGAAAGAGATATGACTGAGATATTTCATACTTAAATAGTCTGAGTGTTATATCTTCTAGTTAAAAGCTTTTTCACTTCTTTGGCCTATGAAAATTTCGTGGAAAGACAAATGAAAAAACGCTGAAACCCTTGATATAAAAAGGTTTCAGCGTTTTATAGTAAGCCACCTGACGGGCTTGAACCGTCGACCTCAGCCTTACCATGGCTGCGCTCTACCAACTGAGCTAAGGCGGCATTCTTCTAACACAAGTTATAGGATATCGTATCAAGTGTAGACTGTCAACTTGTTTTCCGGAAAAATGGAGAAATAGTTTTTCGTTCGTTAAATTGAGGAAATAATAGTTTTTGAAATAGCTATAGAAATACGCATAAAAAGAAGACAAGCAATGATCTCCAACGCTAATTAGAGATCATTGCTTGTCTTTTTGCTCGTCTAAATGCACGCAATTGATTTTGCTCTATGATTTTTCGCAGTTCAATAATATTTCTTTGTGACAAGATATCTTCGACAACCACAACTCGCTCACCTGCCAAGTATTGAATACGATGATTGGTGACATAAAGATCGCTCTTTTCAACCGAATTTTTGCTCAGGGTATTTAAGAGTGAGGCGTGCTGTGTTGTAACAACCACATTATTTGTAAAAACCATTTTTATGATTGAGCTCATCACTTCAGCGTGTTCTTTCCCTAGATCACTCAAAACAGTGATAGAGACCTTCCCCCTACGTTTGAAAAGCTGTGCCGGTAATTCCTGCCAATACAACATCAGACAATGAAGGATCTCATTCAAATACATACTTTTCCAAGGAAAACCGCTTTCTTTTTCCAGCTGTCCTAAAGCCTTGGAAGTGAAGGCCGAAAACAGGATGAAATTCTGTTTGATTGATTTCCCGGAATAGAAGAAGCGCGAGTAGATGATATGCTTTTTATAAGGATACATCTGGTGAAGGCAATAAATATTTTGGATAACCTTAGTTATTTTTTCGTGACTTTGTGCGTCTATGGATAGGTTCAAGCTTGATTGTATTTCACTAATGAGAAATTCTACAGCGTGAAGCACTTGTTTTCCTTCATCTGTTTTCCGGCAAGGAAGCCACCAGAAGACAGTCTGACTAAAATCCTCATACCAATCTTCAGGCAAAGAGAGAGCCAAATCATCAATAAAGGGAGAAAGTTCATTTCTATATTCCATAGAAGTAACAGCTCCGGCACTTGTTCGGAACACAGTTGTGTCTGGTGATTCATACTGACTCATATAACCTTGCTCGATCCTGGTAAGTGATACGGCTATGGAAAAGGCCAGATGGATAACACGAATATCACTGAGATAAAGTTGGAAATCATTGTTTAATTTTTGGACAATATTAAGAATTTTTTCTTTTTCTAGTTTAAAGGGCCAACGATGAACGCCATATACTTCTACGAAATAATAAGAGAAGAAATAACGAATGTCCTGTTCGCTATTTCCTGATAGGGCGAAAGGGTTTCTTTCAAGTTTCAGGCTTCGTTCTTTTAAAGGGATGTTTATTTTTCGATAGAGACGATAGAGTGTGGAGCTGCTCATATAGCATCTTTTTTCTAAGGCTTCTGAATCTTCACCAGGATGAAAAAAAACGGCTTCCAATAATGTAAACGCATCTGAACCTTTGAGGATATCTGCATAAATATCATGAACAGAGTGATTAGAAGAAAGAGACATTTTCAGTCCTTTTTTCTTTGAGACATCGATTGTCAAGTGATCTTCCCAATGTGATTCCAAATAGTCACAATCTTTGAACACTGTTTTTACAGAGCAACGAAGTTTAGTGGCTAGTCTCTCAGCTGTGATCCAATCTTCTGCGCCATAGAGCCAATTCAATAACAAGATTCTTCGAGCTATTTTAGTAGAAAGCAGTCGTTCCATAGTCACTTTTCCTCCTCATTTCAAAAAGTTCTTATCAAATGAAAAAATAGAAATAATTCATTTATATCAAGGATTATATCATTTTTTTCGCTTGATTTTAACTTTTTTTCTAAAATAAATACTGGTTGTTTTCAATAAAACAGGATATCATAACAGTGTAAACAAAAGCAGATTTAGAATTATCGATGTTCGACAAAACCAGCCGTTTGTGTATTCTTTCTACAATTAAGCATCAATGATTCAAAAAGTAGTACTGCATTGTTTTCGCAGCAGGAGCTCACCTGCGAGAATCATTTGCTCTGTGCTTCGCGGGTACAGACAAAGAAAAGCTGTATGTATCAATGACACTTATAAGAGTGAGTGGTCATTGTATATAAATAATTACCATTGAAATGGTTAATAAGAGTATGTAGATTTTCCCCAAAAATTTACGTAAATAGTTAGGCTTGAAGTACTTCCTTTTTGGATCGTGCTTCAAGCCTATTTTTTGTTTTACAGATGTTTCGTGGAAGCTGCTGCCTTCTTTTTTGCAGCAAATGCGAACAGCTGATTCTGTTCGATGATCTTTCTTAAATCAACAATATTTTTTGATGAAAGGATATCCTCAACCACGACTACTTTCTCCTGTGAAACGTGTTCTATATGATGGTTACTAACATACAGGTCGCGTTTGCTCGCGACCTGTTGCTTTGGTGGGTCGAAGAGTGAGGTGTTTTGTGTCGTCACGCTGACATTATTCAGAAAATTCATCTTCAAAATCGTCCCCATCACTTCAGCATGTTCTTTTCCGAGATCGCTTAGGACAGCAATAGAAACTTTTCCACGGTTATTGAATAACTGTGTTGGTAAGTCCTCCCAATAGAGCATGAAGTCATGAAGCACTTCATTTAAATAGAATGTATTCCAAGGGAGTCCGTCACTGGTTTCGTGTTCTGTTAGTATCTTTGAAATGCGGGTCGAAAAAAGGATAAAATTTTGTTTGATTGATTTCCCCGAGTAGAAAAAACGGGAATAGATAATATGTTTTTTGTAAGGATAGATTTGGTGGTAACAATAGAGATTTCGAATGATTTGATTGATTTTTTTACGACTAATGTCATCGATTGAGGTATTCAATTCTTTATTTACCCCTTGAATCAGTTGTTCAGCTAACAGTTCTGTCTTTTCTTCTGTTTCTTCATCTTTGCCAAATATCCACCAAAAAACGCTATAACAAAAGTCCTTTTGCCACTCAGAATGGGTGGGAAAATCCAAGTCCTTCACCAGAGCCAGCAACTCTTCGTGATAGCTTTCCATCATGCACTGAGACAGCTTCTCGACTAGCTGGTCGTCATTAGTCATTTCCTTTTGTGTAGTGAAGCCCTGATGGATTCTAGTTAATGTCACGGCAATAGAGAAAGCCATTCGAATAATGCGGAAATCACTAAGATAGAGCTGGAAATCTGCATTGAATTTTTTCGCCAGATTGAGTAGAGCCACCTTGTCAAAATGAAAGGGCCATTTATGGACACCATATACTTCAACAAAATAGGAAGTAAAGAAATAGCGAATTTGCCTTTCGCTTGTTCCTGAAAAAAGGAAGGGATTACTCTCGATTGATAAATGGCGTTCCTTCAACGATTTATTTAATTTTCTCGATAAGCGATAGAGTGAAGAGCTGCTGAGAAAAACCCTATTTGCCATTTCCTCAGAGCTTTCTCCTGGATGAAAAAAGATTGTTTCCATAAGTGTAAATGAGGCTGAGCTTTTAATGATATCGACATAAATATCATGGATAGAATGGTAAGTAGATATGGTTAACTTGATGCCGTTCTTTTTTGAGGTTTCTATGGTTAGCTGATCGGGCCAATGTTCCTCGATATACCGGCAATCAGCAATGACTGTCTTGGTTGAACAATGAAGTCGTGCTGAAATTTTTTCGGTCGTCAACCAATCATCAGCACCATATAAAAGATTCAATAATAGAATTTTTCTGGTCATTTCTGTTGTGATAAGTTGTTCCATTGTTTTATTCTCCCCTAGTTTCAAAATGTTCTCATGATTAAGAAGATTTTGAAATAATCCTGTTACAACAAGGATTATACCATGTTTTTTCATAAAAATTAATAGATATAGCAGTCTAATCGTTAGTTGTTTCAAACGATTAGATATATGATGGCAGTGTAGAAAGCAAACGGGTTTTCATTCATCGATAAGTATAAATCTCATCACTGAGCAGGAGGGATTTATCATGAAAGCCAATGTATTGAAAGTCGTCATAGCTATTGCCTTATTAACTGTCGCTGGGGGAACAACATTTGCGGAAATTCGCAGTCAGTCAACAGATGAAAATACAACGGAAAAAGCGACCGAAACAAGTAAAGAGGACAAAACTGCTCCTGTCGTTTCAGTTAAAGATGTGACAGTTACTGTTGGTCAAAAAGTAAATGTACTCGAGAAGGTCAAAGCGGTTGATGACCAGGATGGAGATATTTCAGCAAGAGTAGTTGCAGACAAAAGCATCGATACAGCTACTGCTGGGAAACAAATCGTACGGTATTCTGCTACCGATAACAGTGGTAATATTGGTTGGGCAGAGCGCACATACACAATTGTCAAAGTAAAAGCAGAGAAGAAAGCCGAAGCAACTGAGCATGTGAAGGAAGAACCTGCAGTGCAGGAAACACCAGTCGTGGAAGAGGAACCAATCGCTGCTGAAGCAACTGTTGTAGAAGTAGCGCCTGTAGCAGAAACTCCTGTTGTAGAAACTGCGGCCCCTGATGTCAATGAACCAACGACTGTGACCAATACGATTGGTGATTCTACTGCTGGACAGCCTAGTGCACCAGCATACCAAGCAATGGTAATGTATATCAATGGTATGGCTATTCCTTATCAAAATGGTGGTTCAGGAGGGCAGGGTATCATTGATGGCAATCCCAATGGGACGGTTTCTACATGGGGTGGTGCAGCTGTACAGTCTGGCGATGATGGATTAAATTCTCATTTTATCGGCCATAACCCTGGGATCTTCAGTGCTATTTTTGGAGTTGGTGGAGGCAGTCAAATTATTGTTACTGATGGTGCCGGAACCCCCACAACTTACACAGTCAGCAGCATAACCAAGGTAGATGATTATGCCACAGAAATCGGTACAGGTAACAGTCTCTGGGATATGATTACCGGTACTGGCGGTGGTGAACGAATTACGTTGCAGACATGTATTGACGATGCAACAAACCTGATCGTCTTTGCATATAAATGATACTATAGATTCTTTTAACGTTTTCCTTGCATGAGAAGAACTCTTTGAGTGCAGAGTAAACAAAGTTTGTAGATTTCCCCAAAATCTATTTAGGCTTTTCACCAAAGAACGCACTCCATGTTGAGTGCGTTTTTTGGTGGTGCTATAGTCAAAAATATCAACTGTTTTCATTGGCTCAATAGTTCGATTAAGGGTACCATGTATTTATAAGGAAACGTCTGATGACACGGCCACTCTATTTCATCGCTTTACCTATCTAAACCGATGTCAATTTGAAAAGGGAACGAGTGATTTAATAGGACACCTCACAACTATTTCCGTGTTACTTGTGAGAGAATGATAGATAGATATCACTTTTCAGCAGATTCAAGCTGTATTTTGACATTACTTGTGAAAGTTTCATGATTTTTCAGGCAATCAGTGGTAAAATAAATGAGGTAGAATGAGGAAAATGGAGGAAATCATGGGCAGCAAATACAAAGATGATACATTGCGGATTTTTAGTTTGAATGCCAACAAACCTTTGGCAGAAAAAATTGCTGAGGTCGTTGGAACAAAATTAGGAGAAAGCACTGTTCGCCAGTTTAGTGATGGCGAAATTCAAATCAACATTGAGGAGAGTATTCGAGGGGATCATGTTTATTTGATTCAAGCAACGAATGCACCTGTAAATGATCATTTGATGGAGTTGTTGATTATGATTGATGCGTTGAAGCGGGCGAGTGCAAAAACGATCAACGTGATATTGCCTTATTATGGGTATGCCCGTCAGGACCGTACAGCGAAGCCGAGAGAACCAATCACAGCGAAGTTGGTAGCTAATATGCTTGTTGAAGCAGGAGCAACGCGTCTGCTGACATTGGATTTGCATACAGTACAGGTACAGGGATTCTTTGATATTCCGGTGGATAATCTGTTTACCATGCCGTTGTTTGCACAGCATTATCAAGATAAGAACCTTACTGGAGAAAATATCGTTGTTGTGTCTCCAAAAAATAGTGGGGTTCAACGAGCGCGTAGTTTATCAGAGTATCTGGATGCTTCATTGGCAATCGTGGATCAGGAAGAAGTAGATGGCGTTCGTTCAGGTTATGTGATCGGAGAAGTTAAAGGCAAAACCTGTATTTTAGTTGATGATATCATCAATACGGGCGAGACGCTGACTGTTGCTGCCGAGATTTTGAAAGAGAACGGAGCGGCTGAGGTTTATGCTTGTGGTTCGCATGGGTTGCTTTCAAAAGGTGGTAAGGAACGAATTGATGCTTCGCCAATCAAACAGTTATGTATCACAGATTCAGTGGTTGTAACGGAAGATCGCAGACCAGAGTGTTTAGCTATTGTGTCTTGTGCACCACTCATGGGAGAAGCGCTAAAGAGAATTCATGAAAATACACCAATGAGTCCATTGTTCCATCTGAAGAAAAAAGAGTAAATCATCATTGACATACAAAGTAAAAGTAAAACGGCTGGGTGGATTGTCTTCCGGTCGTTTTAGCTATTTTCGATTTTAAGTGTCTTTCTATTATTTGTGAAAAATATAGGAAGCGCTTGAGGATAAGGGAGGAAATGGCGAGGTGCTCTAGCGATGAGTGAGTTGAAGAGAGTGGAAGGAGAACGTATGAAAGAACAGAAAAAAGGGATTATTTTAGGCTTGGTAGCCTATGTATTATGGGGAATCATTCCTCTTTATTGGAAGTTGTTGCCGACTGTAAACTCAATGGATATTTTGTGTTACCGCATTGTTTGGTCGTTTTTATTCATGGGTATCTATATTTTGATCACTAAGCGTGGTCCGGCATTTATGCAGGAAGTAACAGCTGTATTGAAAGACAAAAAGAAAGTTATTGGCATTATTGTAGCGGCTATTTTGATCTCGATCAATTGGTTTACCTTTATTTATTCTGTTGGTCAAGGAAGAGTGACCGAAGCTAGTCTCGGTTACTATATGAATCCACTGGTCAACGTATTGCTGGGAACAGTTATTTTAAAGGAGAGGTTGAATAGGGCTGGGATTTTTGCTTGCGCGTTGGCATTGACTGGTGTATTGCTTCTAACGATCCAAACAGGTGTTGTCCCATATGCTTCTCTAATTATGGCTTTTTCCTTCAGTTTTTATGGACTGATGAAGAAAAAAATTGAGGTCAGTTCTTATACGGGTCTGACATTGGAAACCTTTGTCATATTACCAGTTGCATTCGTTTATTTGTTCTTCTTCTCAGCTAAAGGTTTTATGGCTTATGAGTTCAATATCAATCTTCTCTTGATGGGTGCAGGGATCGTTACAGCAATTCCATTGTTGCTGTTTGCAGAAGCTGCGAAACGAATTCCATATATCATTGTCGGTTTCATTCAGTACGTCAATCCAACAATCATGCTGCTATTTGCTGTGTTTCTATTTAAAGAACCGTATACAATGGCTCAATTTACAGCGTTTGGTTTTATTTGGCTGGGCATCGCAGTATTTACGTATAGTAGCTACCTGACCTTTAAAAAGGAGCAAAAGATTTAAGCGAATGAAAGATACTTTGAGGAAACCTGTTGTCTATGCTAGAATGACTCAGTAAAGCATATCGAGAAAGGACGAATCCGATGAAATACATTTATTTAGATCATGCTGCAACGACACCGATGCATCCTGATGTGATCGAAGAAATGACAGGAGTGATGCACAGCATTTTTGGAAACCCCTCTAGTATCCATGGGGTTGGACGAGAGGCGCATCATAAACTGGAGACGGTTCGTCAAAGTATTGCAGATAGTTTGCAGGTCAAGCCTCACGAAATTATTTTTACAAGTGGTGGAACAGAAAGTGATAACACTGCAATTATCGAGACGGCAGCAGTGATGAAAGAACATGGCAAGCATATCATTACAACAGCGGTAGAACATCCGGCTGTTTTACAATCATTACATTATTTAGAAAGCCAAGGATACGAGGTGACCTATCTGCCTGTGGGTTTATCCGGACGCATCGATTTGGCTGATTTTCGTCAAGCTCTAAGGGAAGACACGATTTTGGTCTCTATTGTTTCCGGTAATAGTGAAACGGGGCAGCTCATGCCAATCAAAGAAATTGGCGCACTACTGCAGGAGCATCAGGCAGTATTCCATACAGATGCAGTGCAAGCTTTCGGCTCTGAACAAATTGCCCCTTATGAAGCAGGGATTGATCTGCTCAGTGCCTCGGCTCATAAAATCAATGGACCAAAGGGTGTTGGTTTTTTATACAAAAAAGATGGACTAAAATTTCAACCACTTCTTCGAGGCGGTGAACAAGAAGAAAAACGTCGTGCCGGAACAGAGAATATCCCTGGTATTGCTGGTATGGGCAAAGCAGTCGAACTGCTTTCCTTGGAAGAAAAGGAAAAACACAAAACGAAGAATACAGCACTTCAGAAAATTATTCTGGAAAAACTCGAGGAAGCTGAGATCGAACATCAGGTCAATGGGGATATAGAAAATAAGCTTTCTCATATTTTAAATATCTGGTTTAAGGGTGTCTCCAGTGATTTACTACTGATGCATCTGGATCTAAATGGTGCGGCTGTCTCGATTGGCTCGGCTTGTACCGCAGGAACAGTAGACCCTTCCCATGTGTTGGAAGCTATTTATGGGAAAGAACATCCGGCTGTAAAGGAATCACTGAGAATCAGCTTTGGCTATGGCAATACAGAGGAAGAAGTTGCACGTTTCTCAGACTTACTGATCAAAACGGTCCGCCGCCTGAAGGCCTACTAGATATTTTAGAGAAATTGACTAGAAAAAGTGATACTTTCCTACTATAATGAAAGATGAAATGAATAAAAGAGGTGAGTAAATGGCATTTAAAGAAAAAGCAGCAGTAGAAGGATCAGACGTTTTCTACAAAATGAATCCAGCTGCAAAACGCTATACGTTACGAGATAATGGCTTTACAGAAACAAATTCCGGTAATTTTCAATTGATCCGCTCATTGGATGCAACACCACAGAGCAAAGAAGGCTTTAAGTTGAAAATTACAGTGGCAAAAGATTTACAAACATTGAAGATGTCAGTAACGACAGCTAATGGTTTGAAATCTATGAATATTTTTAAAAATGAGCAGCACGCAATGAGTCAAGAAAAATTCTATTTTCTGATGGACGGTATGATTAGTCGAGGCGTACTGGAAAAAGCGTAAACTGACTATGAGAACTTGGGGACCTCCTCAGGTTCTTTTTTGTTGAAAGGTCGCACTGACAGTGGCTATGAACTATAGAAAAATAACTTTTAGTGTAAACGTTTAAAAAGTGGATTCGCCTATTCATTAATAGTGATTATTCTTTTTTTTGCATGTGATATACTTTAGTGAATAAAACTTTATGAGGTAAAATAAATGAATTTAGAAGAACAGAGACAATTTATTTTAAGTGGCCAAATGTATAATGACTTAACAAAGGAACTAGTCGAGGCGAGAGAAAAAGCAGTTTTCCTTACAAATGAGTACAATGTCAGCTTTGGAAAATCATCAGAAGAAAGAGAAGCACTATTAAAACGATTATTAAAGTCGATAGGTACAGCTGTACATTTTGAACCAACCTTCAGATGTGAGTTTGGTTATAACATATCGATAGGCAAGAATTTCTATGCCAATTTTGATTGTGTTATGCTTGATGGTGGCAGTATTGAGATCGGTGACAATGTTCTTTTTGGCCCAAGAGTTGGTATCTATACCTCGAATCATGCAGTAGACGCATGGGAGCGCACAAATGGCGCTTGTTATGCAGACGCTGTGAGAATCGGAGATAATGTTTGGCTAGGTGCTGGGGTTCAGGTAAATCCGGGAGTAACGATTGGCGATAACACTATTATTGGTTCTGGAAGTGTCATCACAAAAGATATTCCTGCGAACGTAATTGCCGCTGGGGTACCTTGTAAAGTGATTCGTGAAATCACAGAGATGGATAGAACAGGATATAAGCCATAAATCGAGAGGTTCAAAGGAGCGAACTATGTTCAATGAGAAGACAATGAACGACTTTGGATGCACCGTTTATTCGGATTCAAGGAGCTGAGCTATAGTATTGTCTCGCTCCTTTTTAAATAGCCAAGCGAAGTACAAATTAAACTGTGAGATACTGTTTGCCTGTAATTTGAGTACCAGAAATGATAAGTAAATAAAAAGAATAATTCAATAACATCATTAAAAAACAGAAAGCGCCCGAAAGAGAATTTCTTTATGAAATTGAATAACATGTAACTATAATAATCTTCGTTAAAAATAAAAAAATATCATGAAAGCGCTTGACAACTTTTTAGTTTAACGTTAAACTTTGTTTGTAAGATTAAGTTTAACGTTAAACCTTATAAATTTTAGGAGGGCTTACAATGAAGAAGAGAGTCATCACAGCATTGTTTTCAGTTTTATTAATTGGTGGATTGGCTGCCTGTTCCTCATCAAAAAAAGATGAAGGAGCAAGCTCTGGGACGAAGGACACAACTGAGGATAAAGGGATGGACATTATTGGCCAGACGGTTCAGTTTGACCCTAATAAACTCGTGAACGATGGAGAACCTATCAAAATTGATTACTGGACGTGGAATGAAGGAGATCCGGCAATCGAAATGGCAAAAGAGTATGAAAAAATCTACCCAAACGTTGAAATCAAAATCGTTAATCAGCCTTGGGAAGACTATTGGACAAAGCTTCCGCTATCTCTAAAGGGCAAAGATGGACCAGCAATTTTTAATATTCATAATTCACAGCACGATATTTTGATTCCATATCTCGCGCCATATGATATTTCAGTAGATGACTTGAAGGCAGACTTTACTTCGGTTGATCCTCATGTGATCGATGGTAAGGTTTATTACACAGATAGCTTGATCAACACTGGAAATATTTATTACAACAAAACGATGTGGAAAGAAGCTGGACTGACGGAGGCAGATATTCCGAAAACATGGGATCAGTTCAGAGAAGTAGCGAAGAAATTGACTAAAACTGAAGGAGACCAAATTACTCAGGCCGGCTTCAACTATAACTTTGAAAACTATAGTGCGATTTATGAAGGCTTGAACTATCAGAAAGGAACATTGTTGTTTGATGAGTCCGGCACAAAAGTTAATTATGACAACAAGACAACAGTTGAAAATATGCAGTTTCTGATTGACTTGTATGAAAAAGATAAGGTTGGTTCAAAAGACTTTGGTAAAGAAGCGAAACAAAGCTTTGGTAATGGGCAGTCTGCTATGGTTTATATGTGGGGCTGGTATCTGAATGAGCTAAATACGAATTATCCGGATATTGATTTTGGAGTGTTCCCAACGCCAACACCAACGGAAGAAACGCCATTTGCTTATGACCGCTACAATGGAGAAAGTACTCCGGGGATCAATAAGAACCAGTCTGAAGAGCAACAGGCTGTTGGACAGGATTTCTTGAAGTATTGCTTGGCAAATGATGAATACTCTAAAAAAGGTGCGTTGGCTCTTGCTTCATTCCCAACCAAAAAATCGTTGGCTGAAGATACTGAAATTTTAGAAAATCCAGTTTTAAGTGCGATTGCTCCACGTGTGGATCGCTTGATCTGGCCGGGTGCGTTCCCTGCTACTGTTGAAAAGACAGCAGATCAAACATTGGATGATGTACTTTATAACGGAAAAGAAATGAAGCAGGCAATCAAGGATGGACAAGAAAAGATGGAATCTGAAATGAAGGATACAGATTTTACTTCATTGGAATCCAGCTATGCGTTTTTTGATGAAGCAAAGTAGATAGATTGGGAACGGACGTCGGGGATTTCCCCGACCGTCCTTCCTAAGAATGAAGGGGGAGTAATTATGGAACAAAAAACAATAAAACCTGCATTCATTAATCTGAGGAATGTGACGATCACACTATTGGTCCTCTATTTTGCTATTTTTCTTATCTATCCAATTTATAAAGCATTTGCAGGAAGTCTTCATGACTGGAATCCTTTGATTGATAAATATGACTACGTCGGATTTGAGAACTTTAAAAATGTTTTAACGAATAAACTGTTCTGGAGTTCAATGAGCAATACATTTATTTTTTCATTCTTCTCCGTAGTGTTTCGTGTTGTACTTGGGCTGGGGCTGGCGACTTTGCTGTATTCAAAACTGGCACGCTTCAAGACATTCTTTAGAGGGATGTTCTATATGCCGACGATCACGCCATTAGTTGCGGTATCCTTTGTTTGGATGTGGATGTTCAATCCACAGTTTGGACTGATCAATAAACTGTTTGGCTTGGATATCAACTGGCTGATGAACTCTCAATGGGCTATGCCAGCAATTATTATCATGACGATTTGGAAAGATTTTGGCTATGCTACGGTAATTTTTCTTGGAGGACTGATGGGCTTACCGGAGGATGTGTTCGAGGCAGCGTCGATCGATGGTGCGAGTAAATGGCAGAAATTTAGTCAAATCACTTGGCCGCTGTTACGACCAACTACTCTTTTTGTAGTCATTACATCACTGATTACTTATTTACAGGCTTATATACAAATACTGATTATGACAAAAGGCGGACCTGGGACGAGTACCTATGTGATCTCCTATTTGATTTTTGATGAAGCTTTTGAAAAATATAATTTTGGTACAGCTTCGGCAATGGCGATCATACTCTTTGTGATCATTGGTATTTTAACAATCATCATGTTCAAAATTACAGGGGAAGGGAAGCTGGACAAATGAAAACGAAAAAGATCCTATTCAACTTATTCCTATTATTTTTAGCCTTAGTGACGGTCGTACCATTTGTTTGGATGCTTCTCTCTTCTTTTGCAACCAATCAGGAAATCGTCAGAGTGGACGGCGGACTCTTTCCAACGCCAACAACGCTTCAAAATTATGTAGATGTTCAAGAGAAGTTCAATTTTATGCGTATGTTTTTCAATAGTTTGTTGATTTCAGTGGCAATCACAGCAATCACGATTTATTCTAGCGCGTTAGTTGGGTTTGTCTTTGCGAAGTTTCGATTCAGAGGTAGAAATCTATTGTTTGGCGTCGTATTGAGTACAATGATGCTGCCGTGGGCTGTGACGATTATTCCAAAATATGAAATGATGATGGACTTTGGCTGGCTGGATTCGTATAAGGCATTGATTATTCCGGCGATGGTCAGTGGTTTCGGTATTTTCATGTTTCGCCAATCTATTTCGCAGATATCTGATGAAATGCTTGAAGCTGCACGTGTTGATGGTGCAACAGATTTCTTTATTTTCCATAAAATCATTTTACCAATGTCTCGTAACACAATTGCAAGTCTGGCAATTTTCCAATTCCTATGGAGCTGGGAGGATTTTCTCTGGCCGTTCTTAGTGATCAATGATGAAAACAAACAATTGATCTCAGTTGGACTTCGAATGTTCAATGGTCAATATGGAACAGATTATGGTGGTTTGTTCGCTGCAACATCAATTTCTATTATTCCGGTTATCATTGTATACATTATTTTCCAGAAGCAGTTTATTGCCGGTGTGGCAACAGGATCTGGAAAATAGAAAAGAAAGTTTGCATACTATTTTGAGTTATAGATATAATAGTTGTAAATAAACAAGAAGACGGTGAAGAATATGCGGGTAACAATCAAACAGATTGCCAAGGAAGCAGGCGTGAGTGTAACGACCGTTTCCAATGTCATTAATAAGAAAGCCCATCGAGTTTCCAAGGATAAAATTGAACTAATCGAAGAAATCATAAAGAAATATAACTATACACCCAATATGAATGCACGGGCTTTAGTCCAATCTTCATCCAAGCTGATCGGTCTATTGTATTATTCTGATAAAGTAGATGTGGATTTCTCAGATCCCTTTGTTACAGAAGTTTTGGAAGGAATCGAACGTAAGGCGAAAGAAGCCGGAATGTTTACACTGATCCATAATGTTACTTCTGTTGAAGATGTGGAAGCGGTTCAAAGAAATTGGAAATTCGAAGGGTTTATTGCTGTAGGTGTTTCTCCGCAATTTTATAGTGAAATCAATAAAATCATTCAGACGCCGATCGTATTTGTTGATACGCACTTAGCAAACAAAAAAGAGTATCTCATTGAACATGAACACAATCGGGTGTTTATCAATTCGGACGACTTTGAAGCTGGAACGATTGCAACAGAGTTTCTGATTGAAAATGGTCATGAAAGATTTGCTTTTCTAACATACCCGTTTGATGAAGATACAACTGGGGTTATCGAGCAGCGTTATCAAGGATTCAAGAAGGCGTTGAAGAACCATACGCTAAGTTTTAATCGCAAGCTTTTGTTTCATCGTGGTGAGTTCGAAAAAATGGCGAAGCAATTGCATGAGTTTACAGCTGTTGTTGTAACTGCGGATTTTTTAGCAGCTTCCTTCATTCATTTTTTGAAGGAACAGGGACAATATGACAAAGAGAAAATTTCCATTATCGGCTTTGATGATATTCGTTATGCGGAAATCAATGATCCGCCGTTGACGACGATTCGCTTGGACCATGTGAAAAAAGGTGAGATGGCCTTGTTGAAGCTTATCGCTATCATCAATCAGTTGGATCAGGAGGTCCAACCATTGTATTTACTTTCAGGTGAATTGATTGTTCGCCGTTCAGTAACAAAAATCAATTAAGCAAGAGAAATGAGATAGGACAAGGGTGTTTTTATGGACATCCTCGGCTCTTGTTTCAAAAAACGTACTTTAAATAAAAATGGTGGTGTATATTCTATGGCAAAAGCTGCAGATGATTATTTTAAACTAGATCCCTGGAAAATCATTGAAGAAGGCTTCGACCCAAAGTATGAGCGAGTATCTGAATCGATTTTTTCCTTAGGAAATGAGTATATGGGTGTACGTGGCTATTTTGAAGAAGGGACATCCGGCGATAGCCTTTTAGGAAACTATTTCAATGGGATTTATGAGTATAGTCGAAAGGAAGCCTTATCTCACTATAAGGGAATTGTAACGAAACCGCATTTTATGCTGAACGCTGTAAATTGGTTAGATACGTCTATTCAACTGGATGATGAGCAACTGGATATGAACACGATCCAGCTGAAAGATTTTTATCGTGAGCTAGATTTGAGGACAGGTAGATTGACTCGTTCTTTTATCTGGATAACTCAAACGGGGAAACAGCTGAAACTAACTTTTGAACGCTTTCTTCATATGGAAAAATCGACAAATGGCTATCAAAGAATCTCTTTTGAGCCATTGAATTTTTCAGGAACTATTCAAGTGAAGCTAGGAGTCGATTTCAATACGATGCATGGAGAAGAACCTGTTTCTTTTTGGCAAGAACAGAAAAAGGGTGTGCTGAATAAGGCAGGGGATCTGGCCATTATTGGGCAGACGCTTACGACCAAGCAGCAGATTTTTACAGGATTTCATCTGACGGTCAATCAAGAATATCAAAAGCAACGGATCGAATCAGAAAAGAAAATTGGTTACGAACTGATTCTGCCTTTATTAGAAGGAAAAGAAGCCGTTGTTGAGAAGCTTGTTGTAAATGTAATCAAAAAGCAGGAAGTTAGAGAAGAAGTGTTATGGTCAGAGGGAAGTACTGTTTTAAATGAGTCAGTGACATCCGGCTATGAACAGGCACAACAGGAACAGAAAGACTACTGGTCGACTATTTGGGATCGTTTTGATATTCAGATCGATGGGGATGATAAGAATCAGCAAGGGATTCGTTTCTGTATTTTCCAGCTTCAACAGACCTATCATGGGCAAAATCCTTCCAACAATATTGGCGCGAAAGGACTGACTGGCGAAGCATATAGTGGTCATGCTTTCTGGGATACAGAGACCTGTTGTCTACCGTATTATTTGTTCAACAACCCAAAAGCGGCGAAGAATTTGTTGGAATTCCGTTATTCGACATTAGATGCAGCTAGAAGAAGAGCACGTGATTTAGACTGTATCGGTGCCTGCTATCCGATTGCTACATTAAATGGGGAGGAAGCTTGTGATCTCTGGCAGCATGCGAGTACCCAGTTTCAGCCAAGTACAGGTGTTGCTTACGGCATTTGGCACTATGTTCATTTAACGGATGACCGAGCATTTCTTTACGGGCATGGAATTGAAATGCTGGTGGAAATCGCTAGATTTTTGGAATCTCGAGGAGATTGGAGTCAATTAACGAAAAAATTTGGTTTTTATGGAGTGATGGGACCCGATGAGTTTCAAGTGATGGTCAATCACAATGCGTATACCAATTATATGGCTCAGCAAACATTTGAATACACGATCAAAGTTTTAGAGAAAATGAGTGTTGATGCTCCTGAGCAGTTGGGACAGTTGATGGATAAAATCAAATTGACTGAACAGGAATGGCAGCATTGGCAAAAATGTGCAGAAGAAACACTTTTCTTTGAACGTTCCGATGGTGTGATCGAGCAGCACGAAGGGTATTTTGATTTGCCGCATATCGATATTGATAAGATTCCGATTTCGGATTTTCCACTATACAGTCATTGGTCTTATGACCGCATTTATCGAAATGATATGATCAAGCAACCAGATGTGCTAATGTTCCAATTCCTATATAATCAGCGCTTTTCTAAGGAATCTAAGCAAGTGAATTATGCGTATTATGAACCGAGGACGATTCATGAATCGTCGCTGTCACCATCCATTCACTCTGTCTTGGCGGCTGAATTGGGAAGGGTGGATGAAGCGTTTGATTTCTTCAGCTTTGCGACACGAATGGATTTGGATAACTACAATCGAAATACAAATGAAGGGCTGCATACAACCTCAATTGCTGCGGCTTGGATGAATATTGTTTACGGTTTTGGCGGCTTGCGCAGTGATGGCGATCAGCTGATGCTTCATCCTGTAGTGCCAAAGCAATGGAAGGGGTACACTTTCCGAATCGAATATCGAAAACGGATTATTGAAGTGATGGCGAGCACGGAAGCCGCTTCTATCCGTGTCGTAAGTGGAGAACCGCTTCTATTATCTGTATATGGTGAAGAGCGGTTGATTGATAGTGAGGGAATAGAATTAGCTGTCCCAGCCAATCAGTAAGCGTCTCAGATGTAGCCAGCTTAGTTGAACAAGCGATCGTTCAACAACAAAGATCAGAAAAACGAGAGTGAAAGAACGAACTATAAAATTGATGCACTAGGTCAAATGAACTGAGTGTGATAGCTGATAAAAGAGATGGATAGCGAAGCAATAGCCGTCCATCTCTTTTTTTAACAGTCAGGGGTACGAGTCACAAGTGGATTGCAGTAGAGAATAATTTAGTCTTTTAAATCGAATGAGTGATGGATAGAAAAAAGCTGCCAATAGAATAGCAGGAAAAGATCAAGGAGGAAAATCATGAGTTGGTTGATTTCAGAAGAAGGCAGACAGCTTGAAAAAACGATTGATTTTGGCAATAAATTTTTAATAGGAAATGGGTACTTTGGGTATCGAGGAACGATGGAGGAGTATGATAAAAGCGAGTTACCAGCGTGTAATTTGTCTGGTATTTACGATCAGCAAGGAGCTTCTTGGCGGGAACCAATCAATGCCCCCAATGGTTTGTACACGCAGTTATTTGTTGATGGTGATCCGTATGATCTTCGAACGAAGGAAGTATGTGCACATCAGCAGCAAATAGATATGCATCAGGCACTTCACCAACGCAGAACGGTTTTCTCTGGTAAATCTGGGGAGGTAAGGGTTGTAAGCGAGCGATTCGCAAGTGGTACAGACAAGCATTTACTGCTGATGTCCTATTCTTTCTGTTTAGAGAATACTACGAATATACGTTTAGTCACGGGAATCGATGGTGATGTCTGGGATATCAATGGTCCTCATTTATTTGAGTATAGTCATTATTCAGAGGGACAGACGCTCGGACTGTCAGCGATCAGTGGTGAAATGAAGCATACGATCACAGTTGCAGATACTCTTACTACAGATTTTGAAGGCACGCAGCGGATTTTTGAAACAGAGAAGGGAATATTTCGACAAATCGAGTTTGTTGCGCAAGCGGGACAGACCTATCATTTTACAAAGTCAATCGCTATTTATACCTCTCAGGATGTGGCGGAACCTCTAAAATATGCTGTAAAGGCAAGTCATTCAGCGAACCAGAAAGGGTATCAGGCGCTGAAGAAGGAGCATCAGCAAGAATGGGCACAGCGTTGGTCGATGGCTGATGTTGAAATTGAAGGAGATGACGAAGCTCAGTTAGCGTTACGATATAGTATTTATCAGTTGATGATCATTGCTCCTCGGAACTCACAGGCGACTTCGATCCCGGCCAGAGGATTATCTGGTCAGACCTATAAAGGGGCTGTGTTCTGGGATACAGAAATGTTTATGCTGCCATTCTTTCTTCATACGGAACCGGAAACAGCTAAAAATTTGATAGATTATCGTATAAAAACGTTAGATGGAGCACGAGCTAAGGCAGCAGAATATGGTTTTCGTGGCGCTTTTTATGCATGGGAAAGTCAAGAGAATGGTCAAGATGCCTGTTCTGACTATAATGTGACGGATGTATTTACTCAACGTCCAATGCGTACGTATTTTAGAGATAAGCAAATCCATATCAGTGCGGCGGTTGCTTATGGGATTTGGGAAACCTTTCAGATGACAGGAGAGTTGGCGCTGTTGATGAATGGTGGTGCAGAAGTCATTCTTGAGTGTGCTCGCTTTTACAACTCGTATGCTTACTATCGACCGGAAAAAGAACGTTTTGAACTGATTGATGTGATTGGTCCGGATGAATACCATGAACGCGTGTATAACAATGCCTATACCAACAAAATGGCTGCCTACACGATCAATATTGCAGAGAAGGTATTGGAGCAACTGGAAGATTCCCCTACGTATAAAGCAGCGTTGATTGAAAAATTGGCGTACGAGCAAGAGATAGAGCAGCTGAGAAATATGAAAAAAGCATTGTACGTTCCTCAGCCAGATGATCAAACGGGGCTAATCGAACAGTTTGATGGCTATTTTAAGCTAGAAGATACGACAGTAGATACGGTTCGTTCTCGCTTGATCGATCCAAAAGAGTATTGGGGCGGAGCTTATGGGGTTGCTGCAGATACACAAATCTTGAAACAGGCAGACGTGGTCTTATTACTGACGTTATTCAAGGAAGAATACGCCAAGGAAGTCAAACGGAAGAATTGGCAGTATTACGAGCCAAGAACTGAGCATGGTTCTTCACTAAGCCCTTGCATCTATGCGTTGCTAGCCTGTGACATTGGTGATCCTGAGTGGGCCTATCCGTACTTTATGAAGACGGCATCTGTTGATTTGACCGGTGAATCCAAGCAATTTGCAGGGACGATTTATATCGGCGGTACACATCCGGCAGCTAATGGTGGTGCTTGGATGGCAGCTGTTTTGGGCTTTGCTGGTCTGAAAATCAGCGAGGGAAGAGTTTCGGTGAACCCTAAACTACCAAAGCACTGGCAGAAAATGCGTTTCAAGGTTCAATTGAAGGAAGAAATTTATCATGTAGAAGTAACAAAGGAAGGTGGAAAAGTATGGAAACAATGAAGGGTGCAATTTTTGATTTAGATGGTGTATTGGTCGATACAGCGAAATATCACTATTTGGCTTGGAAAAAGTTGGCAAATCAATTAGGTTTTGATTTTACTGAAGAGGAAAACGAACAACTAAAGGGAGTAAGCCGTGTCCGCTCATTAGAGATTCTTTTAGAACTAGGTGGAATCGAAAAAGATGAGCTGGAGCAAAGTCGATTGCGAGAAATGAAGAATGACTGGTACCTGACGTTCATCAAAGATATGACTGAAGACGAGCTTCTAAAAGGGGCAAAGGAATACCTTCTCCAACTGAAGAAGGAAGGAGTTAAGATCTCATTGGGATCAGCTAGTAAAAATGCCGTTTCCATATTGAAAAGCCTGAATATTTATGAGCTGTTTGATGTGATTATTGACGGAACAAAGGTAACAAATGCCAAGCCTGATCCGGAAGTTTTCTTGAAAGCGGCGCAAGGTTTGGGGCTATCTCCAGAGGACTGTATTGTTTTTGAAGATGCTCAGGCTGGTGTACAGGCAGGAAAAGCAGCAGGAATGTATGTGATTGGTATCGGCACGAAGGAAAATCTTCCTGAAGCAGACAAAGTAGTAGCGGGACTTTATGAATTGGTAAAATAGAAGAGAGGCAAGGCCGTCAAGGCAGAGAAATTTTCTGAATGACAGGCCTTGCCTTTTTATTTTTGGGGACATTTTCCTGCCGAAGCCTCTTCGAAGAGGCTCGAAAAACAGTGGTTTACCACTGAGGCATTCTCGCTTGTGACTCGTCGCAGTTTAGGGCCTACGAGTGTTGAGCGGACATCGACGCAGCTCGCTACTAGTAGTTGCTGCCTCTGCGATTAGCTAATTCCTTTAACTATCTTTACGCATACCATTCTACTATTATCTTTCCAGTCTACTAATTTTCAAGTAGATGAATGGTGGAAAGAATGTCTAGTCTATCTAGCAAATAAGAAAAGTAGAACTGGCAACTCGAGGCAAAGCAGGACAATTGAACCGCTTTTCTGTTCCACCGTTGTCAAGGATCATGTGTTGATCAAGGAGGGCAATCAGAAAAAGCAGGAATTGGGTTCTGCCTATAAATACGTGAGCCTCGATCCGCCGCTTGAAATCGTCGATTACTCGATAGCGCATGAAAGATGGATCGAAAATGCTGCTTATACGCTAGATGAACGAGTTCTTTTGATTCGCTTGAAGGACACATAAGGAGAATAGGAGACGAGAAATGATTGGATTATAAAGAAGAAATTACAGATATGGTCAACATCTTTACATCTCAAAAAATCCTAGTATAATGAGTATCACTGGAAACAGCGACCTTCAAATCGTGGATATTTCAGAATCTATATGAAATGATGGTGATACAATGAAAGATAACGGCGAAACACGTGTTGTTGTCGGAATGAGTGGCGGTGTCGATTCATCAGTAACGGCTCTTTTATTGAAAGAGCAGGGCTATGATGTGGTCGGGATCTTCATGAAGAACTGGGACGATACAGACGAAAATGGTGTCTGTACAGCAACGGAAGATTATAAGGATGTCGCAAAGGTTGCTGACCAAATCGGGATTCCTTATTATTCGGTCAATTTTGAAAAAGAGTACTGGGATCGGGTGTTTGAATATTTTTTGGCGGAGTACCGTCGAGGTAGAACCCCAAATCCAGATGTGATGTGTAACAAGGAAATCAAATTTAAAGCATTTTTGGATTATGCCATGCAATTAGGTGCTGACTATGTGGCGACTGGTCATTACGCGCAAGTAAGCAAAGAGGAAGATGGGACAGTCCATATGCTTAGAGGTATAGATAATAACAAAGATCAAACCTATTTCCTGAGCCAATTGTCTCAAGAACAACTAGCAAAAACGATGTTCCCGCTTGGTGGGATGGAAAAATCTGAGGTTAGAGAAATCGCAGAACGAGCAGGCTTAGCCACTGCTAAGAAGAAGGATTCCACGGGTGTGTGCTTTATCGGAGAAAAGAATTTCAAATCCTTCTTGAGTAACTATTTACCTGCCCAAAAGGGAAACATGGTTACCGAAGATGGAGAAATCAAAGGACAGCATGATGGCTTGATGTACTATACGATCGGTCAACGTCAAGGACTAGGTATTGGTGGCGGAGGCAAAACACAAGATCCGTGGTTCGTTATTGGCAAGGATCTGGCAACAAATACGCTATATGTTGGGCAAGGTTTCCATCATCCGACATTGTATGCAACACATTTAGATGCCAGCGAAATCCATTTTACAACAACCGAAGATAAACCAAAGGAATTTCGTTGCACAGCAAAATTCCGTTACCGTCAGCAAGACGTACCAGTAACGGTTCGTTTGTTGGATGGAGATCGGGCAGAAGTGATTTTTGATGAACCTGTACGGGCGATCACACCAGGACAAGCAGTTGTATTCTATGATGGAATGGAATGCTTAGGCGGAGGCTTGATTGATCAAGCGTATAAAGAAGAAAAAACACTCCAATATATTTAAAGTGAAATCCATCGATTAAAAGCGATGGCAGATGGACCGGGCCCTTGTTCTTTACCGGGTTTCGGTTCTCTGTTTATTGTTATTTAATAAATAACCGTTGTTTTTTAACGGTTCAATTACTTGCAACTTCGAGTGGAACTGACTACAATAGCATTTGTACGAATTTAAAGAGGTGAAAAATGTGTACCAAGTGATAACAATGTACGGAGATAACGAACCATGGTGGTTTTTCGAGGATTGGCACGAGGACATTGTGGAAAAACAGGAATTTGACTGTTTGGAAGAGGCAGCTACATACTACCTGCAAAAATGGCAGGAGATTTCATCAGAATATACATATACAAGTGCTAAGCCAAACTATCTTTCTGCTTTCTGGAATGATGGGGATGAACGCTGGTGTGATGAATGTGATGAAGACCTCCAACAATATATGGGATTAGCGCTTTTACAAAATGATAAGCCGGTCGCATTTGAAAGTGTGAAAGATCTCTATGAAACCACCGATCAGTGTGGAAAACCAAAATGCTGCAAGAGTAGTCTTGTAAGATAAGTGAATAGGTGATGGCTGAGGCAATTTCTGCTTCAGCCATTTGCATATCCTGGACAACAAAGAATAATCAAGTTGATTTTATTTAGTTGGGCCGATTCATTTTTAGATTGAAAAAAATAGGTAATTTTTCCTCGGGGTTTGTTATAATACAGAAGTATATGTAAATTTTGTTGATTGAACCAGAACTGTCCTTTGATGAAAGATATACTAGAGGTCAAAGTTTGATTAAGCTCAGGCCGTCTTAGAGTGAAGATGGTTTTCATAAGCGTATGATTTAAATAGGATTTACAGAGAAAAAACAAAGGAGATCACTATGTCAAAAAAACAATTGATCATTGCTGAAAAACCTAGTGTAGCAAAAGATTTGAGCCGGGTTTTAAAAGCTAACAATAAAAATAAAAGTTATTATGAAGGTCCTACCGCGATTGTTACGTGGGCTTTGGGCCATTTATTAGGACTGAAAATGCCGGAGGATATCAATAAAGAATGGCAAAGCTGGCAGATGGAGACCTTACCGATGCTGCCAAAGCAGTTAGGAATCAAGCCATTACCTAAAACGGGTCATCAATTGAAAGCGATCAAGCAGCTGGCAAATCGTAAAGACATTGGTGAAGTGGTTATCGCGACAGATGCCGGACGTGAAGGGGAGCTGGTCGCTCGATGGATTTTAGAATATATTCGCTTCGATAAACCAGTCAAACGGTTATGGATATCCTCTCAAACAGATAAGGCGATCAACGATGGCTTTAAAAAATTAAGGCCGGCAAAAGAATACGACAATCTGTATTATTCCGCTTTGGCTAGAGCAAAAGCAGACTGGTTGGTGGGGCTGAATGTCACACGTGCATTGACGGTAAAATATCAGGATAATTTATCTGCTGGACGTGTTCAAACCCCAACACTGGCACTTGTTCGTGATCAGGAGAAGAAGATTGAAGCGTTTCGTCCACAGACTTACTTCACTGTCGATTTACTACATGAAAAGGAAAAGGGGCGACTGCAACAAAAAAATCAATTTGCTTTCAAAGAGCGGAATGAAGTGGAAAGCTTTGTGAAGGAGCTGAGTAAGCAAAAAGGAAAAGTCTCTGATATTCAGGATAAAATCAAAACGGAGCAAGCCCCACTACCTTATGATTTGACCGAGGTACAAAGAGACGCCAACCAACGCTATCAGTTTTCGGCGAAAAAGACGCTTTCACTTGTTCAGAGTTTATATGAGTTTCATAAAATCGTGACGTATCCGCGGACAGATAGTAAATATTTGACTACAGATATGAAAGCGACAATGAAAGAACGGTTACAGGCAATTAGTACTAGCTTCCCAGAAGCCAAAGCTTATTTGAAAAATGGTGGCAAGGTTGTTCAAGATAAAGTGTTCAATGATAGTAAAGTCAGCGATCACCACGCTTTGATACCGACAGAACAAGCCCCGAGATTTGAAAAACTAAGCAATGATGAACAGAAGATTTATCTTATGATCGTTAATCGCTTCTTAGGTCTTTTCGCGAAGCCGCATCGTGCCAATCAACGAAAAATCACGGTTCAGTTTGGCAAAGAGCAGTTTATCTTCCGTCAGAATAAAGTGGAAGAGGCTGGCTGGAAACAGGAAAAAGAAGATGCGATTGTTCGTGCGGATTGGAAGGTCGGCATGGTTGTTCCGGCGAATTTCACAATCAATAAGGAATTGACCGCACCGCCTAAAGCGTTGAGTGAAGGTAGTTTACTTGGTGCCATGGAGAAGCACAGTCTTGGGACGCCTGCAACGAGAGCTGAGATCATCGAAAAACTGATTAAATCAGAGTTGATGGAGCGAACACCACAAGGCTTACAGGTATCTCCGAAAGGTAAGCAGTTGCTTCAATTGGTCAATCCATCTCTTGTTACGCCAGAGCTAACTGAGAACTGGGAAAAAGCATTAGAGGACATTGCCAAAGGGAGGAAGAACAGCACGGCTTTCTTGAAAGAAATCGAAGCTGATACGAAACGTCTGGTCAGTGAGATCAAAAAAAGTGAAAGCAAATACCAGGATTTTTCGATTACGCAGAAAAAATGTCCGGACTGTGGCGAGAATTTAAGAGAGAAAAATACCAGAGATGGGAAAATTTATGTTTGTTCTAGTCAGGAATGTAGCTATAGAAGACGGAAAGATCCAAAAACAACCAATCATCGTTGTCCGCAATGTCACAAGAAGATGGTCATTATTGAAGGAAAAAATGGTGCCTATTTCAAGTGTAATAATTGTTCAATAAGCGAAAAAATAGAGGACAAGAAACAGCGTAGTAAGAAAATTACGAAGCATGAGGAACGTCGTCTGATGAAGAAATATTCTCAAAAGGACGAACCGGAAGAAAGTCCATTAGCAGCAGCATTAAGAGTTGCGATGGGAGAAACAAACGAATAATGTATAAGAGGTTGGGCCAGAAGCTTATTGTTGAAGAAACTGCTTCTGGCCCACTGTTTATTTGAATTTAAGTGTAGATAAGGCGTAGGAATTGAGTTATGTCCCAGCCACTTTAAAAATAGTAAAAGCTATTCAGACATCATTGATCGATGATAGTTAAATGAGAGGTGTCATAAACAACTTTTGCATGGTTGGTTTTGATCAGCTCTTTTTTTAGTGTATTTCCCGTTCGTTTTTCAATAATATGACGATAGATTTTTCCGTTACGATAAACAACCCCTTGCTCACGACTAAAATATTCATTTTCCACTTTGATATGGTAGCTGTAGGGCTGTTCCTTTTCTGCATAAAGCTCTCCATGCAAATAGGCTTCATCAATATAGGTAACCAGTTGATACGTTTGATCGGTCGTATTTTTAAACCGATAGTCCAAATAATTATAGACAATAGAAGTGCCGGTTCCAAACGGAATCACGCGTCCGAAATCAGGAAAAAGATCCAGCCCATCGTGATGGTGATGTTCAATGATTTCAAATGGTGTATGCAAGATGATCCAATGAATTAAGTTGGTGAACTGGCACATACCTCCTCCAACACCACTGATGGCTTCTTCTTTGCCAATCATTAGGCCCTCTTTATAACCGTCCTTGTCTCTACAAGGGCCTACCAGCTGCCAAAAAGAAAAAGTTTCCCCAGGTTTGATCAGAATACCTGAAACTTTAGGTGTGGACAGCGAAAGATTGACCACTTTATTATTTTGTAAGTGAAGATCGACATTTCCAAGTTTTCTTCGCATCAAGGACCGATGTTTATAAATAGAAACAGGCAAGTGTCGTTTTCTTTTTTCAGAAGCGAAAAGATGCTTGCTCAGTTTGTCATGAATCGTTCTACCTACTCTATTTTTTGCCATTGAAATTTTGTAAGTCGTTGGTGAAATTTCGCAAAACAATTTTCTTCCCATGGAACATACCCTCCAATTATTACTCCCCTTTTTCTACAATAGTATTACATGGTATTACAAATAAGTCAAATGTATTACTGTAATGTTTCTTTGTTTGTAATATTAATAAAAATTTTACTCTATTTTTTGCTTAGTGCAATAAGGATAGAGAGCAATTTTTCCTTGTCATGCCAAATAAAATAGAACAGATACTTGATTTTTTTCTAATTGAATGTAAAAACGAATGGGGGTACTTTTGTTCGGCTTATTTTTTAGGTATAATGGAAGTTATTGGAAAGAGGAAGAGGGGGCAAAAATGGCGCAGAAAAAGAAAACCAAAAAGCAACAGAAGCAGCAAGAACAGCTGCGTTATATTTTTATAGGAATATTCTTTGTATTTTTTGGTTTATTCGGAGTATTGAAATTAGGCTTCTTAGGAGTTTTGATTGCTAACGGATTGCGTCTGGTTGTTGGAAACACTTATTCAGCAGCAGCGATCCTATTAATGTTATATGGTTTTTCTCTGATTCTATTTGGAGATAATTTTCCAGTAAAATCGCCTCGGAAGGTTATTGGCGGCGGACTGATTTATCTTGGTGTTCTGCTATTTATTCAGGCCTATTGGTTCAGGAATATTGGCAACGGCAATCCAAATATATTCAATACAACATGGGATTTTCTGAAGATGGATCTGACTAGAAATGTTGTTCAGGAAAATGTCGGTGGTGGAATGGTCGGAGCTGTTCTGTATTCAATGACGCACTTTCTGGTTGCACAGCTTGGGAGCTATTTGATTGCTGTATTACTTATTGCATTAGGTGGCTATATGATTAGCATGTTGGATTTTCAACAAATTCTTGACGGTATTCAATGGTTTCGTAACGCGTTGGGACGCTTGTTTGCTAAAAGTGATGAACGACTCTCCGCACAATCTGAAAAGCGGGCAGAAAAAAAGAAGTTAAAAGAAGCAGCGAAACAGGAACGTGCAAAAGAAATGGCCGAGCAATGGTTGGAGAAAAATCAGGTGAGAGAGCATACGCCGGGAGAACAGCTGGCGAAATCTGAAAGAGAGCAATTCGATGCTCCCGAGCAAGAGCCGGAGCAATTGACGTTGGTACCGATCGACAGTTTCCAAAATCAGGAAGCGGGCTTCTATGAAGAGTATTATGAAGAGAGCCAGCAGCCAATGGAACCAGAGCTGTCTGATCAGTATGAAGACAATACTGACTTGGAATTTGAAATCTCAGCTGAGACAGAAGATAGAGATTATCAGTTACCATCACCGAACTTACTGGATTCGATTCCGGCAACGGATCAAAGTGATGAGTATCAGAAGATAGAGAGCAATATTGGGGTTCTTGAGCAGACCTTCCGGAGTTTCAATGTAGATGCCAAGGTCGTCAAAGCAAGTCTGGGTCCATCTGTAACTAAATTCGAGATTCAGCCGGCTGTTGGTGTGAAGGTCAGTAAAATCGTTGGTTTAACTGATGATATCGCACTTGCCTTGGCTGCCAAGGATGTACGGATGGAAGCTCCGATTCCCGGTAAATCCTTGATTGGGATCGAAGTACCAAACAATACAGTGAGTACTGTTTCTTTCAGAGATATTGTTGAAGCGCAACCGAGTCATCCGGATAAGTTGTTGGAGGTGCCATTAGGAAGAGACATTTCCGGAATGGTACAATCCGCAGATTTAACGAAGATGCCGCATATGTTGATTGCCGGATCTACCGGTAGTGGGAAATCAGTTGCCATTAACGGGATTATTACAAGTATCTTGATGCGGGCCAAACCTCATGAAGTAAAAATGATGATGATCGATCCTAAAATGGTTGAGTTGAATGTCTATAATGGCATTCCTCATTTATTGACACCTGTTGTAACGAATCCGCGTAAAGCCGCTCAGGCATTGCAAAAGGTTGTTCAGGAAATGGAATTTCGTTATGAGAAATTCGCTGCAGCAGGGGTTCGAAATATTTCAGGCTATAATAATCTTGTGATTCAAAAAAATCTGGAGGACGGTGATAATCGTCCGATTCTACCATTTATTGTTGTTATCGTAGATGAGTTAGCCGATTTGATGATGGTTGCCAGTAATGAAGTGGAGGATGCAATCATTCGATTGGCGCAAATGGCACGGGCGGCTGGTATCCATATGATTCTTGCGACGCAACGACCAAGTGTAGATGTTATTACAGGAATCATCAAAGCGAATGTACCGTCGCGAATGGCTTTTGCTGTTTCAAGTGGTACGGATTCACGGACAATTATTGATAGTAACGGTGCAGAAAAACTATTGGGACGAGGAGATATGCTGTTTCTACCGATGGGTGAGAACAAGCCGATACGTATACAGGGCGCATTTATCTCAGATCAAGAGGTTGAGCGTGTCGTTGCATTTGTTACGGAACAGCAAGGAGCAGATTATCAGGAAGATATGATGCCGACTGAAGAGATTGCCACAAGTAGCGGCGGGAGCGACAACCCGCAGGATGAGCTGTATGGAGAAGCGAAAGCTTTGGTGGTTGAAATGCAGACAGCAAGTATCTCATTATTGCAGCGTAGGTTTAGGATTGGCTATAATCGTGCTGCTCGTTTGATTGATGAGCTAGAGGAAAATCATGTGATTGGGCCGTCTGAAGGAAGTAAGCCTCGTAAAGTTTTTGTTGAGGCAGAGCCAGAAGAGGAAATGCCGGAGCATGATCCAGATCAACTGTAAACCAGTATATACATGTAAATTAGAAAAGACTGAGGGTCTAATGAGACACTCAGTTTTTTTGTGTTTTAGTTGATTAAAAATTTGTAGATGAGATCGAATTAGATGTCTGTTATAACAGGGAATTTGCTTTTCAAAGAGGTCTTGGTTATCTATTTTTTACTTTTAGGTTATTGAAAAGATTAGTTGCTCATTTTTTATGAAGAAAATGGAATTAACGGAATTGCAATCCTTCTCATTTATTGTATGATTAGTATAAGGGCATAAAAACACGTTTTGGTTGGTAGTACAAAAGCATAATTTGTCAGTAACCTTCCCTCCTGGGTCGTCCATTGTTCTTGTTCTATTTTAAGGAGGAGGTACACAATGGAATTAACGATTTATTTTGATGGGCAGTATTGGAGTGGTTTGGTAGAGTATCAAGATGCAGAAGGGCGGCTGCGTGTGCATCGTCATGTGTTCGGCAGTAAACCGAAGGATCAGGATGTTGAGCGTTTCATTTGTGAGCGCTTGCCGGAGATTATGGAGACAGATTGGCATAGCGAGATCAAGGGTGAAGAAAAAGAACGAACAACAATCAACCCGAAGCGAATGCAACGCCTGCTTCAAAAACAGAAAAACAAACCGTTGTTGTCAACAAAGGCACAGCTTGCAATTGCAGAGCAGCGAGAAGCGTTAAAGCAAGAACGAAAGCATACGACTAGGAACCAAAAACAAGAGAAGAAGCAGGATATTTTTGAAAAGAAGCGGCAGAAGCGGCTGGAAAAAAGAAAAGGTCATTGATGGGTTAACTGTGATGGAACATTAAGTATTGAAGCATTGATTTTTGCTTGAATAGAGGAAAGTAATTTGAGAAAGCACGTTTTAAGGGGAGTATAGATTTTCAATGAAGTATTGATAACTAGCAATAGCTTTGTTGATCAAGTAAAAATTGAGGTGGAAGAAGATGAGAAGAAAAAGTGTATTGTATATGGATGTGGCCGAGCAGATTAAAGCGGATATTTTAAGTGGAAAATATCCGGTAGGATCTTTATTGCCGACAGAATCAGAGCTTGAGGAGCTTTTCGGCGTCAGTAAAATTACCATTCGTCGTGCTATAGAAATATTGGCAGACGAAGAGCTGTTGGAAAAAAAGAGCGGAAAAGGGACCACTGTGCTGAGTGACCGCCCATACAACAAAATTTCCAAAGCAGGTACATTTACAGAGTATCTGCATGAATCAGGGCTTGATATCGTCAAAAAGAGTCTCCAATTGGAGCTGATTGATTTGCCGAAAGACTCTGCTGCATATGACTGTCTCGGAGCAGAAGCAGTGAAGTTTTCAAGGCTGTATTTACTGGATGATCGTCCCTATATCTATTTTAATTATTTTCTTCCAAAAGAGCTTTCCGATGTATCCATTGAAAAATTTAGCAAGGACTCTTTGTATCGAATTCTTGATCAACATAGTATTGAGATTTTCCGATTTGAAGACAGTTTTCAGATTGTTGAATTAACAGCGGAACAACAAGCTTTATTGGATACGACTGAGAAAATGGCTATGAAGCGAATCCGTCGTTCGTTTGGTAAAAAGAATCAAGTGGTCGAATTTTCAGAGGCTCTTTATAACACTGCAATGCATCCTTATGTTATTGAATATGAGGCATAGCGCAGGTCTGTCTCTGAGAATTTCTGGAAACATTGAATCTGAATAGACTGAAAAAAGGACTTGGGCATGTGTTTACAGCTTAAGTTCTTTTTTAGGGTAAATAATTAGTTATGGCAGGAATTAACAGACCAAATACACTAAAAAAGATAGGGAGGAGCTTATTTATGGCAACATTTCGCAAAATAGTTGTGGATGGTAAAGCATATCTGTGGAAATATTCGTTTGATGATTATGACTATCAGAATGATTCTGCTCTTATTATTAAAAGTGCTGATAAACAAGGAAAATTGCTCATCAATTTTCGAACGGGTAATTGGGATCATGGGTATTGTCCATTCAATAGAGGGGTTCCTGGGATTTATATGGGTGAGCCTGTAGTCATCAATTTAAATCAACCGCGTTTTATTATGGAAATTATTTCTTTTTCAATGAAACACCTCCAACTAAATCAGTTATCAAGAACAGTAGAGCTGAATAATGGGATAGAAATTCTTAATGAGCTAGGCTACACATTTGACTATGAAAAACGTTGGGATTGAGTGAGTAAAAAGGATTCGTACTAGTATCTTGACCAAGCATGCCTCTATTCAAGCTATAAAGAGTAGGAACATGACAAAAATGTAAGTCAGCTGTTATCTGTATCAATTGTCCAGCTCGTTTCTTTCTTTTAGAATATAGGAGAAAAGAAATGGAGTGGAGATTAATGCTTAAAATTGAAAATTTATCAAAGACCTATGGGGATGAAATTAAATATCAGGCCTTAAAAGGTCTTAACCTTACAGTGAATGATGGTGAATTTATCGGAATTATGGGGCCTTCCGGAAGTGGGAAAAGTACATTCTTGAACCTCGTGGCTACGATCGATCAGCCGACATCAGGAGAAATTGTATTGAATGACAAGAACCCTCACAAGATGGATCAGGAAGCGATCGCAAAGTTTCGAAGAAGAGAACTGGGCTTTGTATTTCAGAACTTTAATTTAATGCCGACGTTGACAGTAGAAGAAAATATCATTTTACCTTTGACGCTGGATGGGGAAAAAATTTCAGTGATGAAGCGTAAATTAAACGATCTTTCCGGACGATTAGGGATTGAATCTTTACTGAAAAAGAGAATTGCTGAAATCTCTGGTGGACAGGCACAACGGGTGGCAGTTGCCCGAGCGATGATTCATCAACCCCAATTGCTTTTAGCGGATGAACCGACAGGAAATCTGGATACAAAGTCGTCTAAAGATGTTATGGGTCTTTTACAGCAGTTAAACAGAGGGGAACGAGCTACGATTTTAATGGTGACTCATGATCCTCTTGCAGCAAGCTATTGCCAACGCATCGTGTTCATCAAGGACGGACAACTGGTCAAGGAGATCAGACAGTTAAATGGTCAAAAACAGTTTTACGATGAAATCATGGTGAATCTGGCGGAGATTGAAGGTGTCGGCAATGAATTTTAGACAGTTTGTTATTCGAAATACGATGAGGAATAAGCGACTCTACATGGCCTATTTCCTCAGCACCTTGTTTTCGGTTATGGTGTTCTTTACCTTTACAGGGTTTGCCTTCCACCCGGCATTATCGGATGGATTGAATGCCAGCGCCCAAAAAGGGATGCTCGCAGCTGCAATCATCATTTACGGCTTTTCCTTCTTCTTTGTTCTTTATTCGATGGATGTGTTTATTCAATCGAGAAAAAAAGAATTTGGGCTATTGATGATTCAAGGAATGAGTCCCAAGCAGCTAAAACGAATGGTGTTTATTGAGAACTTAGTGATCGGCTTTTTCGCAACATTTGTTGGTAGTATTGCCGGAATCTTCTTCTCTCAGTTTATCTTGTTTGTCAGCAACAAGCTGATTCATGTCAATCTGGCCTTTTACTTTCCGCTACAGGCATTGATCATTACAATCGTCTCGTTTGCGCTACTTTTTTTCGCTATCTCTTTCTTTATACAGTTCCGTTTGCCAAAACTTAGTCTGCAAACGTTATTGAAGGCCGGAGACATGGGAAAAGGGTCGCTCAAGGGATCATTTGTTAAAGGTGTGTTGGCCATTCTTTTGATTGGCGGAGGCTATGGAATAGCTTTATTGGTACCGGGGCAATTGGTACCGATCGTGATGATTCCCGTTATCTTTTTAGTCGTTGTAGGAACGAGATTCTTATTCAATCAGTTAAGTGTTTGGAGCATCGAGAAACTGAAAAGCAGTCAAAAGATATTTTGGAAAAAAACCAATATGGTGGTCTTTTCCGATTTAGCGTTTCGGATGAAGGACAATGCACGTTCTTTCTTTTTAGTGTCGATCATTTCGACTGTAGCCTTTGCGGCAATTGGCACACTTTACAGCTTCCAACAAATGATTCTTGAATCGACAGATAGTATGCCGTATGAGTTTCAATTGTCGGGAGAGGAAGCTGAGGTTGCACCAATACTCAGTGAATTCTCTGATTTATTAGACCAAAAAGGGGTTCAGACAGAGCGAGGCGACTATAAAATTTATACGGATCAAAATCAAGTGAGCTATATTAAAGAAAGTGAATACAATCGTCTGGCTCAAATAGCGGAACAACCATCGATCCAAACGAATGGGCAAGCGGTTCAGTTGATTTTCGATACACAGTTCAGTGGTGCTGGTGATGCTGGAAACATAAATCAGGTTGTCCTTCCTGATCAGCAAACACTGCCAGTTGCCAGAGCTGAAAAAGAGAAGGTGCTCTCTCTCTTTGGTACAGCGGTAGTTGTGCCTGATGAAATGAATCTTGATGGAACAACCTACACTGTTGGTACGGTTTGGGAGCCAAAGGATATTTCACGTGAGGAAATGATTGCGCTGGGTAAAACGCAAGATGGCAAGTATCAGTTCACAGGGAAAACCTACATGGCACAATCTATTATAGATAGCTATAAACCAATTCTGTTTGTCGGTGTCTTCATCGGTATTGTCTTCTTCGTTTCTGCTGGCAGCTTCCTGTATTTCCGCTTGTACAGTGACATGGATGTCGATATAGAGAAGTTCAAAATGATTTATAAATTGGGCCTAACCAAGAAAGAATTGAAGAAAATGATCAATCAGCAAGTAGGGATTCTTTTCTTTACACCAATCATTGTTTCAGTGATTCATGGAATCGTTGCTTTGAGTGCTATGTACCACATCTTCAATCAGACGATGCAGCTGGCAGGCTGGCAAGTCTTAGGAGCATTTATCCTGATTCAGGTGGTGTACTATTTGATTGCCAGAATCTTTTACTTCAAAAAGGTTTATCAAATGGTTCAGGCTTAACCAGACTATATATCCTATAATACTAGATAGTAACTAGATGATTTTTCGAGTAGATAGATCAGAACAATTTTCTTTTGGAGGATTGTTCTGATCTTTTTCTTTCCATGAAAACTCTATGAAAATTTAATCTGACTCTTGTTGCATTGGCAAAGAGAATGCGTTATAGTAATGAAACGAATGTCTTGAGGAAAAGAGGAAAATAAGTGGAAAAGATCTCCATCTATGGATTTACTAAGGAAGAATTGATCAACTGGTTTATTGAACATGGTGAAAAGAAATTCCGTGCGACACAGGTATGGGAATGGCTGTATATTCAGCGCGTTCGCAGCTTCAGCGAAATGACCAACCTATCAAAACAGCTGATCACGGTATTAGAAGAAAACTTCATCATCAACCCATTAAAGCAAGTGATTATTCAAGAATCACAGGATGGAACAGTAAAGTATCTTTTTGAGCTTCCCGATAAGAACATGATCGAAACTGTGCTGATGCGTCAGGAATACGGACTATCTGTTTGTGTGACAACACAGGTCGGCTGTAATATTGGCTGTACCTTCTGTGCCAGTGGGTTACTGACAAAACAACGTGATTTGACTGCCGGAGAAATCGTTGCTCAAATCATGGAGGTTCAGCATTATTTTGATGAACGTCAGGAAGATGAACGTGTGAGTCATGTGGTTGTTATGGGAATCGGTGAGCCGTTTGACAACTATGATAATTTGATGGGCTTTTTACATGTCATCAATGATGCGAAAGGCCTGGCAATCGGTGCCCGTCATATTACTGTATCAACAAGCGGTTTAGTGCCGAAAATCAATGAGTTTGCAGAAAACGGTTTACAGGTCAATCTGGCCATTTCACTCCATGCACCAAATAATGAAGTCAGAACATCGATCATGCGAATCAATCGCAGCTTCCCAATTGAAAAATTGATGGCGGCAGTTGATAATTATATAGAAAAAACCAATCGACGGATTACGTTTGAATATATCATGTTGAAAGAGGTCAATGACCGTCCGGAGCATGCTCAGCAGTTAGCGGATCTTTTGAAAAACAAGAAGAAGCTGACTTATGTCAATTTGATTCCATACAATCCGGTTAGTGAACATGATCAGTACAGTCGCAGCTCAAAGGCCGATGTGTTGAAATTCTACGATGTCTTGAAGAAAAATGGGATCAACTGTGTGATACGTCGGGAGCATGGTACGGATATCGATGCTGCTTGCGGGCAGTTAAGAAGCAAGCAAATCAAAAAAGAAAAGAAGGCAACTGCAAAATAGCCTTCTTAATTAGATAAAATAAAGAACTGTTGCGACATTCTGGAAAGTATATCCGGAAATGACACAGCAGTTCTTTTTTATTCAAAGGACTCTTTCATAGAGTTTAAAACGGTCCAAACCATGTTCGCTAAGACCTAGATCCACCGTGTCGACGTAGTGGAAGCCGCATCTTTCGTAGAGTCGTATGGCAGGCTCATTCCGTCTATACACATCTAAGCGAATCGCCTTCATTTTTTTATCTTTAGCAAGCTCACAAGCAGCCAATAACATTTGTTCACCGATTCCTTGATTGGAAAAATCTGGATGCACGACAAACGTATGGACTACCAATATTTCTTTACTCGTTGCTTCAATCGCCCAAGTTGCTTGGTCATAGGCTGGTTCAGGATGATGGTTAAGAATGATTGTTCCTATGATTTGCTCATCTTTTCGGACAATATAAAGATTTTTTTCCTTGATACCGGTAATGGCAGTTTCTCTAACCGGATAGAGGTTCTTTTTCCAACCGGGGTGATTGGTGTGCTGATTTAAATAGTCGATTGTTGTATCGTATAGCTGATCTAGTTCATCTACGTCTGCCTGATTGGCGAGTGCCAAATGAATCGTCATAATAAAATCAATCCCTTCAAGAACAGCTTATTATGGAGTAATCGGCTGTTTTTTTCTGTCTAGTATACAGGAAGTTTGACAGCTTGGGTATCAGAATATGGCAGAATTGAGTATAGCGCAATCTAAAAGACGCAAGGAATAAAAAGGTGAAAAGTTGCCCTCTTTATTTCTTACGTCTGTTTTAGCTACTAAATTTCAATTTGAATGACATGAACACCGGCTTTTTCAAAGGACTTGATGGCTTCAGGTGGTGCAAAGCTGTCGGTGATCAGATAGTCGATATCCTTGATATTGCCGCTGGTGAAATTTGAAGAAAAGCCTATTTTTCGATAGTCTGCAACAACAACGACAGGACCTTTGGTTCGTTCAATAATTAATGAATTGATTTTAGCTTCGTGTAATACGGGTGTGGTGATACCATTCTCAAGACTTAACCCAGAGCAGCCGATGATTGAAATATCCGATGACATCTTAGAAAAGGATTCAATCGCGATATCACCAACAAGAGCTTCTTTAGGAAAGCGAATCTCGCCGCCAGACAAGATAACCGTAGAATTTGGGTGATGATCGATACTTGCTACCTTTACATTATTGGTGACAATCGTCACTCGCTTTTCCTCCAGTTTTTTTATTGCTGATAGAGCAGTGGAGCTTGTATTAATAAAGAGAGTATCCCCTTCTTTAACGAAGGCCGCTGCTCGTTGTGCGATTAGACATTTCAAGGCTTCCAGCTCTTTGTTGTAAATTTCGCCGTTTTCTTTTTGGATAATTTGTGCTTTGCCATGCTCTCTGAGGATCAAGCCCATCTTTTCCAAAGCGGTTAGATCACGTCGAATAGTAATTTCAGATACTTGCAGAGCTTCGCTGATTTCTTTAACCGAAACAGTCAATTTTTCCTTCAATAAATCAATGATCTGTTCACGCCTATCTTGAATCATTTTATACGAACTTTTCATAGTTTTTCTCTCCTTATGCCCCAACAGTTTTTATATGCAATGTGGTTCCGATTAACCGCGCTTCTTTTATCAATCGATTTCCCTCAGCTAGATGTCCGGCAGCAAGCTGACTACGCCCCATCATGTAAAAGAGATACGCCTGTTCTCGATTATTCAAAAGGGTGGTATCGACTCTTTCAAATGCTTCAACACTTTTTTTATTTCTTCCTTGTAAATAAAATTTGATTCCCTCGATCTCCTCCCAAGAATAGAGTCCGCTAAGCTGTTTCTTTTTCAGCTGTTTTAGCTTAAGAAGGGCAGGTAGCACTTGCTCTGCCTGTTCGTGCTGGTTTAGGAAGTAATAGCAATGAAGCTGTGTATGATAATAGATAAATAAATAATCATAGGTGGATCGGAAAAATGCTTCGTGAGCAGCCAAATGGTTCAGACAGCCTTGATAATCCCCTTTATCCAACAGCAGTAACGCATCGAAAATGTAAATAGAGCGTCTAAAACCATGGAAAATATCCTTTTCTATCAACTGTTGCTTCAACGCTTCGGCTTGTGGAATGGAACAGTCCATTGCTAATGAATAGATCATATGATCGTATTTTCTTTTCAGATATTCAAAGAGTAAAACAACACTTACAACAATTGCTCCAATGACTGCAAAAATAAGCTTTGCTCCAGTTTGTTCTGTTGTAATGACTAATTTTACAATATATAGAACAAAAATCAAATAAACACACCACAGCATCAGTTTTTTTCCACTATAAATACTTGTCCAGAATATTTTTTTCATTTCCCTCACCTCACAGGTAATAATAGCATAAAACAATCTTAAAATATATTCTTAATAGTTAAACGATCGATAAAAAGACTTAAAAATATATAAACGATCGTAAAAAGTTCTGATGATCGTAAAAATAGATTGAAAACGGTTTATTTTATTGTAGAATAAAAATGTAAACGAAATCTGAATAGAATCAAAATAATGGAGGTAGCATATGGCAACGATTCATGATGTAACAAAAGAGAGCTGGATTTTAAGTACTTTTCCAGAATGGGGAACTTATTTAAATGAAGAAATCGAACACGAAGAAGTGCAGCAAGGGACAGTAGCTATGTGGTGGCTGGGCTGTACAGGTATCTGGCTGAAATCTCATGAAGGAACCAATATTCTTTGTGATTTATGGTGCGGCACAGGAAAGCAAAGCCACGGCAATGGCAAGATGAAAAAAGGACATCAGATGATGCGCATGAGTGGTTGTGAAAACATGCAGCCGAATTTGCGGACACAGCCTTTTGTGATCGATCCTTTTGCAGTAAAGGATGTTGACGCACTGGTTGTCACACATATTCATTCCGATCATTTGGATATCAACACGGCAGCCGCTGTGCATCAGAATTGCCCGGATGCACGGTTTATCGGACCGAAAGAAGTAGTCAACACTTGGCTGAAATGGGGGATTCCAGAAGAGAAAACGGTGATCGTTCGCCCGGGGGATCGAGTGGCTGTAAAAGATATCGAGCTTGTTGCATTAGAAGCGTTCGATCGAACAGCATTAGTTACCTGTGAAGATCCAGACGTGACATTGAGAGGAAAAATGCCTCAAGATATGGACGAAATCGCAGTGAATTATCTGTTTGAAACATCTGGCGGCAATATCTATCACGCAGGAGATTCTCATTACTCAAATATGTTCGCCAAACATGGCAATGAGCACACGATTGATGTCTGTCTAGGTGCCTATGGAGAAAATCCTCGCGGGATTACAGACAAGGTAACCTCTGTGGATATGTTGAGAATGGCAGAATCATTAAATGCAAAGGTTGTTATTCCGGTACATTACGATATTTGGGCAAACTTCATGGCTGATCCGAAAGAAATCACTGAGATTTGGAAATTCAAAAAGGATCGTTTGAACTATCAATTCAAGCCGTTTATCTGGCAGGTTGGTGGAAAATTCACTTATCCGAACGATAAAGACAAGCTGGAATTCAACTTCTACAGAGGGTTTGATGATGTCTTTACGGTAGAGAATGATACGCCGTTTCCTTCATTTTTATAGGAGAGAAAGTGGTGGAAATAGTGTGAGAAACTAAAAATCGAGAGGACAGCTAAGATGAAGGTTGGTTTTAGCTGTCTCAACTCTCGAAAATAAGGAACGAAATCAAATTTTATGGATGTTGCTGCTTTTGTTCCAGTATCAATTTGATTTTTACTAAAAAATGGAAGGGGATTCACAATGCTGAGTTATTTTTATGAAAATGATTTGATTCGCTTTAGTGACAGAGTACCGGAAAATTGGGAAGATGCAATCAGAATAAGCTGCGAAAATTTTTTAGAAAAAAAGATCATCAACCAAACCTATGTGGATGAAATCATTTCTTGTGTGAAGGAGTTCGGTCCATACATCGTGATTGTTCCGGGAGTGGCTATGCCCCATTCCTCTGAAAAAAGTGAGGGAGTATTTGGAACTGGGATTGCCTTTACCAAGATGCCAGAGGAGGTTGTTTTTGAAGAAGGGAATCCGGAGAAAAACGCTAAGCTATTCTTTACTTTAGCTGCGAAAAATGGCGAAGAACATATGCAGAATATTGCCAATCTCTCTGAAATGCTGATGATAGACGGGCTAATCGAGGATTTGTCAGCAATTGAAACAATGGCCGATTATAAGGACGTTATGGGGAAATATCATTTATAAGAAAGAAGGGGTAAAATGGATCAGCTTTTAGATTTTTTATTAGGTATCTGGGATTATTTTGCTGCGAATATCTTAACGCAGCCGGCATTTTTGATTGGATTTATTGTGTTATTGGGCTATATGCTGCTAAAAAAACCATTTTATGAAAGTGTTGCGGGTTTCTTAAAAGCAACGGTTGGTTATTTGATTCTGAGTGTGGGTTCCGGTGGACTGGTCAACAATTTCCGTCCCATTCTAGTGGGTCTAAAAGAACGCTTTGATTTGGATGCGATGGTAATTGATCCCTATTTTGGTCAGAATGCGGTGACCGCTGGGATCGAAGAAACATTTGGTCGGACGTTCAGTGACACGATGATTTTACTTTTGATTGCTTTTGTCATGAATATCTTATTGGTTCGCTTCAAGAAATACACGAAGCTACGCGCTGTTTTCACAACTGGAAATGTTCAGATTCAACAGGCTGCAACAGCGTTCTGGTTGTTACTGTTTTGTTTTCCAGACTTAGGTCGTGTAGAGATTCTATTGATCATGGGACTTATTCTTGGTTGTTATTGGGCAGTAGGGTCAAATCTTACCGTTGGCATCACACAGGAGCTGACTGAGGGCGCAGGTTTTGCGATTGCCCATCAGCAAATGTTCGGAATCTATATCTTCGCTCGTTTAGCGGAAAAGATGAAAAAAGGAAAAAATAACAAGCGAATCGAAGACCTTAATTTTCCGGGCTTCTTATCGATCTTTAATGAGAACATGGTTTCCACTTCAATTCTCATGCTGTTCTTCTTTGGGATCATCATGCTTGTTTTAGGACAGGATTATCTGATCAGTGCAGAATTTATGGTAGAGGGACAGAGCTTCTTCTTCTATATTCTACAAACCTCACTTTATTTTGCGGTTTATCTGGCTATTCTTCAGCTTGGTGTACGGACATTCGTGGATGAGCTGACGGCATCTTTCCAAGGGATTTCTAATACATTACTTCCTGGTGCTGTACCAGGGATCGATGTTTCTGCTTCTTTAGCCTTTGGTTCATCAAATGCCGTAACTATTGGTTTCTTGTTCGGTGCACTGGGACAATTTCTGACGATTGGCTTGCTGATTCTATTTAAATCGCCTGTTATCGTCATTGCCGGATTTATCCCATTGTTCTTTGATAATGCAGCGATTGCCTTGTTTGCGAATAATCGGGGTGGGGTGAAAGCGGCATGTATCTTCCCGTTCCTTTCAGGAATTATTCAGGTTATAGGCTCTGCATTGATTGCGTCCTTTGTGGGCTTGGCGCAATATGGTGGTTACCTAGGTATGTTCGACTGGGCGACAGTTTGGCCGCTAGCAACAGTCATCATGAAATTCTTAGGTTACGCGGGAATCGCAGTTGTTGTGATTGCCTTTCTTGCCATCCCACAGTTGCAATATCGGGCAAATCCAGAAGGGTATTTCTTGATTGTTGATGACTATGATGAATATGTGAAAAAAATGGCTGCTTGATTGAGTAGATAAAAAAAAATTTTAGGAGGAATTTATAATGAGAGTATTAGTATCTTGTGCAAATGGATCTGGAACAAGCTTAATGATGATGAGAAGTGTGGAAAAAGGATTGACGGAAATGGGCTTCAAGATTACAAAAATCCATCATTGCTCGATTGCAGAAGGAAAGAGCTCTGCAGCACAATATGATGTTGTTTTTACACCAATGAATTTCCTGAATATGTTTGATGCAGTGAAAGAAAAAGGAATCACAGTCATTGGCATTCGCAATGTTATGTCGGCGAAAGAGGTGCAAGAGAAGGTCAAAGAAACGACATTGGAAGAAAAATATAAATAGAACCATGCTGCTTCATTGACAATAGTGAGTGGGTCGATGGATACTCACTCACTGCGTTCTATAATGAATTTAGGAGGAAGAATTAGATGGGAGTACCCAATTTGCAAGTAGCATTGGATCATTCGAACCTGCCGAGTGCTTTGGCAGATGTAAAAAATGTAGGAGATGTTGTTGATATTCTGGAGGTGGGGACAATTCTTTGCCTGCAAGCAGGAGAGGAAGCGATTCGTTGTGTACGAGCGCTTTACCCGGACAAAAGAATCATCGCCGACACAAAATGTGCCGATGCGGGTGGAACTGTTGCCAAAAACTGTGCGGATGCAGGCGCTGACTGGATGACGGTCATCTGCTGTGCAACGATTCCGACAATGGAGGCAGCTGCGAAAGAAGTAGAAGAGGTACAAGTCGAATTATACGGAGACTGGACCTATGAGCAAGCACAGAAATGGTTGGATGCCGGTATTTCTCAAGCTATCTATCATCAAAGCCGAGATGCATTATTTGCCGGAGAAACATGGGGCGAGAAAGATTTATCAAAAGTCAAAAAATTGATTAATATGGGTTTTAGGGTTTCTGTTACAGGCGGCTTGGATGTAGATACCTTGAGGTTGTTTGCAGGCGTAGATGTGTATACATTCATTACAGGGCGGGGAATTACAGCGGCAAACGATCCAAAAGCTGCGGCACAAGCATTTAAAGCTGAAATTAACCGTATTTGGGGGTGACCGAATGGCAACATTGGGAATTTATGAAAAAGCATTGCCCAAAGGGATCAGCTGGTTGGAGCGATTGATACTGGCAAAAAAACTGGGCTTTGATTTTGTAGAAATGTCAATCGATGAAACGGATGAACGATTATCCAGATTGGAATGGACCAAGGAAGAACGAAAACAAGTGATTGATGCGATTCATGAAACAGGCATAAAGATTTTGTCTATTTGCTTGAGTGGTCACCGTCGTTTTCCTTTTGGTTCAAAAGAGGAAGCTGTTCGAGAGCAAGCACTAAAGATTATGGAGCAAGCGATTGATTTGGCTTCAGATTTGGGTGTCCGTACGATTCAGCTTGCCGGATATGATGTCTATTACGAAGAAAAAACCATTGCATCCAGAAATTATTTTATAGAAAACCTAAAGAAGGCTGTTGGGATGGCTGCATCAAAAGAGGTAGTTTTGTCTATCGAGATTATGGATGATGCATTCATTAATTCTATTTCTAAATTTTTAAAAATAAAGGAACAGATTCCGTCGCCTTATTTACAGGTATATCCTGATTTAGGCAATCTGTCTGCCTGGCCGGAAAATGATATTGGTTATGAGCTTGAAAAAGGGATCAGCCAGATTTCTGCAATTCATTTGAAAGATACGTTGGCGGTGACAGATGCGTTTGGTGGAAAATTTAAGGAAGTTCCTTTTGGGGACGGCTGTGTTGATTTTTCCGGTTGTTTGAAAACATTGAAACGACTGGACTATAATGGTCCGTTTCTAATAGAAATGTGGAGTGAGACCAGTCAAACACCTGAAAAGGAGATTGAAAGAGCGAAGAGCTTTCTATTTCCCTATTTAAAGGAGGCAGGCTATTTTGAAGCATGAGAAGATAAGAAAAATGAAGGAACGGGTGTACATTGCCAATCTTGCGTTGCCGAAAGCTAGTCTCGTTAAGCTGACCTGGGGAAATGTCAGTGAAATCGATCGGGAGCTGGGAGTAATCGTCATTAAACCAAGTGGTGTATCTTATAGTAAAATGACGGCAGAGGATATGGTCGTAACAGATCTAACTGGAGCAGTTTTAGAAGAAGGAATGAAACCATCGTCTGATTTGGCGACGCATGTCATTCTTTATCAAACCTTTTTAGAGATTGGTTCAGTCGTACATACGCATTCCAAGTATGCAGTGATGTGGGCACAGGCAGGTAGAGAACTGCCTGCTTATGGCACGACCCATGCAGATACGTTTTACGGTGCAGTACCTTGTACACGACAATTGACAGCGACTGAGGTCGAAGAGGGCTATGAAGTGGAAACCGGTCGAGTTATTGCAGAGACCTTCGCAGAGCTGGCAATCGATCCGCAGGCAGTACCTGGTGTTCTTGTATATGGACATGGTCCATTTACTTGGGGACCTGAGCCACAAAAGGCTGTCGAAAACAGTATCGTTTTGGATGAAATTGCTGAGATGGCTTTACAGACTGAGAGTATCAATGATAAGGTAAAACCGATTCCGAACTATCTGTTGGACAAGCACTATTTTAGAAAACATGGTAAAAATGCATATTATGGTCAGTAAAAATAAAGAAAACTTCATTCCATTTTATCAAAAATAACTGACTTTTATTAAAAAATTTGAGAAAATGAATTTCTGACTATCTGCTATAATGTAAGAGATCTAGTGCTTTGTCTTAGTATAAAGCCTGAGCTTTTATCTGACCCTTTCAGATAAAAGCTCTTTTCTCAAAAATTTCAATAAATTACACAATTTTTGAAAGTTACAAATATAAAATTTTTAGTATAATATACATATAAAAGCAATAAACTATTTTGGGGAAGATAGTGCATTAAAACTCTTAGTAATATGGCAGACGTCATTTCGATGACGTTTGCCATATTATTTTATCTAGCGTTCTCATTTTTTCCTCTTGAAAAAATATGCAAAAATTTGAGTTGTATCTTTTCAAATAACTGGTTGGGCAGAAGACATTTTCTTTTTTTCAATAAAAAGAATCATCCGGCAACCCCACATAAAAGCTAAGGCAAAATGTTGTCTTGGCTTTTTTTGTTGTTTTTAACAAATTTTGCGTAATTTGTTTTGAGGAGGAAGCTATGGATATAAAAGACTTTTCCAGAGAGTTGATTGAATGGGGGATTCGTAATAAAGCACAAGATCTGTATATTTTACCCGACCAAGATCGATACGATGTTTTGTTTAGAGTCGCTCAGTATAAGAAGAAATACAGACAGCTATCAAAGGAATACGGAGAGAAGCTGATTTTCCATTTCAAGTTTATTGGTCAAATGGATGTGGGAGAGAAACGAAAGGCACAGGTTGGTGCAGTGACTTATCTGGTAGATGCTCAGGAACGACGCCTACGCTTGTCAACTGTTGGTGATTTTAGACAACGGGAAAGCTTGGTCATTCGCTTTCTGCATTCCTTTGGGCAGAGCCAAGAAAATTATGTGCTGCCGCACCAACTGACGAAGATTAGAACCGGTGTGAAAAGAGCTGGCCTCCATCTATTTTGTGGACCAGTTGGCTCAGGAAAAACAACCTTGATGTACAAGCTGGCTAAGGAAGATAGAAGAAATAGTCAGGTCATCTGCATTGAGGACCCTGTTGAGATTGAAGAGCATTCCTTTCTGCAGCTACAAACGAACACAAAGATTGATTTAACCTATGACGTGCTGATAAAGGCTTGTCTGAGGCATCGTCCTGATATCTTGATTATCGGGGAAATAAGAGACTCACTGACAGCTAAAGCCGCTATCAGAGCAGCTTTGACTGGTCATACGGTTTTTGCAACGGTTCATAGCAGAGGCATTGTGGGAGCAACCGAACGCTTGGTTGAGTTAGGTGTTCAAGAACGAGAAATGAAGGAATGCTTGCGTAGTGTTATCTACCAACGGTTGATTCCAATCGCAGTGGGAACCGAAGAGCATTCTGCTTTATTGATGGAGTACTCACTTTTTGAAGAAGAAAGCAGGAGCTGGAATGAACTGCTTGGAAAGGCTTGGGCATATGGCTTTATTGACAAAAATACGTTTTTCAAAGAACAAAGAGCTTAGCTTATCAAAGAAACAATCAGCTGCGTTTTTCAAGCTTTTGGCGGAGCTGATTGATAATGGCTTTTCAATCAACCAAAGTTTTTCTTTTATGCAGAAAGCGAAAGTATTTCCGCAAAGCATGCTTGATTTTTTGATTGATGAGCTAGAGCAAGGGGAAGAACTGACGCATTCACTGACAGCATTAGATCTCTCAGCAGAGATCATTACACAAATTGAATTTGCTCAGAACCACGGCAATTTATCGGGAACATTACAAGGAATAGAAAAGCATTTAGTGACCATACAAAAGCAACGGGAAAATATGAAGAAGATATTGATTTACCCTCTGATATTGCTTGTCTTTCTTTTTTCAGCATTGATTGGTATGAGGCAGTTTCTGTTACCCCAGTTGCAAATGAGTGGGTTGACCTCGACTGACAATGTAGGTGTTTTGATCGTACAGGGAAGCCCGTATTTTATCGGTGGGTTTGTTTTGTTGGTCCTTCTTTTGTATATCGGTATTTCGAAGTTTCTCAAAGGTCGAACGGCACTTGAACGAGCGATCATTCTGTCTAAGGTTCCTTGGCTACGGACCTATTATATCCAATACCTTTCCGGTTTTTTTGCTTTGGAATGGGGCAAGCTCTTTGATCAGGGGATGGAAATCAAGCATATTGTTGGCTTGATGGGCAATTTAATAAACGAATCATTGATGAAAGAACTGTCGACCGCAATAGAAAAAGGATTGATCGAGGGTGTAGCTTTTTATCAACAACTCAGTACATACCCTTTTTTTGCAGATGAGCTATCGTTGATTATCCAACAAGGAGAGGTAAAAGGAAGTTTAGGCAAAGAGCTGCTGATTTACAGTGAATTATGCCGAAATAGCTTTTTTACGAGGATTGAAAAGTTGATTCAATGGTTTCAGCCAATAATCTTTTTAATTATCGCAGCTGCAGTTGTAGGAATCTATGCAGCCATGCTACTGCCAATTTATGGAGGGATTGAGAAATTATGAAAACGAGAAAAATGGGTATTGTCGAATGCTACACAGGAAATGTATCGAGAAAATTAAAGAAACCGTTGAAAGGATTTACTCTTTTAGAAATGTTGATTGTTCTACTGATTATTTCTGTTTTGATTCTTTTATTTGCTCCAAATTTATCCAAGCAGAAAGACAGTATAGATAAAAAAGGGAATGAAGCAATAATCAAAGTTGTGGAGACACAAATGGATGTTTACAGGCTGGAAAATGATCAGGCTCCAACCATTGATGTGCTGCTCTCAGAGGGATATATTACACAGGAGCAATATGACAAATACAAAGCAAACAAGTAATTATGCCGGTTTCACATTAGTTGAAACGCTTTTAGTATTGTTTGTTACTACTTTTCTAATTGGATTACCCTCTCTATTGCTGGAGAGAGGTCAGGAGAACGTTCTTGTCGGACAATTCTTTGGAAGCTTTGAACGCCAAGTGCTTCATATCCAACAGCTGGCTGTCACAGGGGAGGAAGATACGACCATTATTTTCACGAAAAGCAACGAACTGGCATTTTTATCTGCCCATACGAAAAATGTTCTAGTTATTCCAAAGGAGTTAGAAGCTGTTGGACCTGAAAAAATCATTTTCAAGAAAGGAACAGGAAATAATGGTCGATTATCCAAGTATAGTTTTGTGTGGAGAAATAAAAAGAAACAGGTAGACTATCAATTTCAAATGGGGAGTGGTCGCTATGCCAAAAATATCATCGCACTTTAGTGGGTATATTTTTGCGGAAAGTTTGTTGGCTTTATCGCTGATGACTCTCGTGATTGGCGGATTTCTTTCAGCGAATTATTTTCTTTATAGTAAAACCTCAGATTTGAACAGTCAGCTTACTCTGCAAAGAGTATTGTACGAGGAAGTGGCAGATCATGAGAGATACGAGGAAGTATCGAGTCAGACTGTGTATCGTAGCGATAAGGAGTACTTTGTGACGATTACTCAAGATGGAGAGAAATGGATAAAGGCGGAGGTCAGACATGGAACAGAGACATTTAGTATTGAACGCCAATAGCAGAAAGAATCGGTTGTTGGGTTTTACGCTTTTAGAAAGTATAATGGCGCTCTTTCTTTTTTCCGTTATTTGTATGTTGGCTTCAGGCTATGTCAAAAATGCACAGGTAATTGGCAGTCATCTGCAAAACAGATCCGAGAAAGAATGGCATATTTTTCTGATTCAGCTTGAAAAGGAATTGGAGGGGTGCAGACTAATTTCAGCTGAGGCTAATCTTCTGACTTTTCATGATGTATCTCAGAATTATACAGTATTAATAGAGTTTAAAAAGAATAAGATTGTCAAATCCGCAAATGGCGGCTACCAACCTATGCTGATGAGAGTAGAAGCTGTTGTGTTTAAGCAGGAAAAGCAAAGGGTGCAGATTCAACTAAGATTCGAAAATGGGAAAAGTAGGGAGGCTGTTCTGATTCTATGAAAGGAGCGTACGGATGTCCGTAAAAAAGTATAAGGGAAGTGTCATTGTCACGGTGCTTCTCTTTTTCTATTTGTTTATGCAGTTCTTTTTATTGATGGTCACTGATTATCGTTTGACCCATTCCTATACAGAAAGTACGCGAGATTTCTACACAGCACGAATCATGAAAATGATGTTTCTATCAGAAATAAAAAAAGGCGAGTCGCTTGGCATGGAAGGTAGCCTAACGTACTCGACGGGAATGGTTGAATTCTATCGTACAGATCAAGAAATAGAAATTCAAGTAATTGTTTCAGAAAATCGTTATACATTTCATGAGCGTTTAGAGAAGTAGAAATCAGAATAAGAGTTTGTGAAATGTGTATCAAACAGGATGAGAATTTCACTAATACAGATTGGTAAAAAATACTAAAACAATGAGAATTTTTCTTTGAAATCAGTATTTCTAGGGCAGAGAAACTTAATTTACAAATATTGTCGTAAAATTGATTGATTATTATGCGTTTTTTAGATAAAATAGAACAGGTATAAAAGTTGTTATATTTTTCTAGAAGTTGAGGTGTTTTTTTGTTTTCTGAGAAAATCGAAAAGGCTTTCGAGTTGATGGAACAAGCAATACAGTTATTGAAGAAATCGTTGGATACTTCATTTCTGGATGCATACATTGAAAATGGGGATAATCTACTGGATAATTTCCAGGTTCGTGTTCTCGACGGAAAACCTGATGAAGAAACAATTTTGAAATTGAAAGAACTTTATAAGGCGCTTCAAGAAATTGATTTGGAGCCCGAAGAATTTCGGCGTTTGACTCAGCTTGTTCTGCTGAAAGGGAATAAGGATGAGCCTGTGCAGGCCAATCATCAGCTTACACCGGATAGTATCGGTTTTCTTTTTGTTTATCTGATGGAGCAATTCTTTTCAGACACAGATAATTTACAGATTCTTGATATTTCATCTGGAATGGGTAATTTACTATTGACGGTGCTGTTGAACTTGAAGTTGTCCAAGAAGCAAATAACTGGTTATGGTGTTGATGTTGATGATACCTTGTTATCGGTTGCGTCTGTGAATAGCGGGCTAACCGGGACAGATATCAAGCTATTCCATCAAGATGGACTTCAAGAGTTATTGATCGATCCTGTTGATGCAGCGATCAGTGATCTTCCGATTGGCTATTATCCGAACGATGATAAAGCAGCCGGATTTACTGTAGCAGCTATGGAAGGACATACCTTTGCGCACCATTTGTTGATGGAGCAAGCGATGAAATATGTGAAGCCCGATGGTTTTGGTCTTTTTCTGGTACCTACAAATATTTTTGAAACAGAACAAAGTGAACAGCTTAAGAAGTGGATTCAGGAAAATGTGTTTTTACAAGGTGTGATTCAACTGCCGGATGCGATGTTCCAAACGGAGCACTCACGAAAGAGTATTCTGATTATCCAGAACCAAGGGGAGAAGAGCAATCAAGTAAAAGAAGTGCTTCTTGCCAAACTTGGATCACTGAAAGAACCGGAAAAAGTCACTCAATTTTTTCAACAATTTGAAGCTTGGAAATCTTCAAATTTGAAATAAACTACTTACAATAAACTTAAAAGAGGAGAGTATCATGTCTAAAACAATTGCAATCAATGCTGGAAGTTCAAGTTTAAAATGGCAATTATATCTTATGCCTAATGAAGAAGTTATCGCAAAAGGGATCGTTGAACGAATTGGTTTGAACGACTCTATTTTTACAATCAAATATGGTGAAGATCAAAAATTCGAAGAAATCGTTGATATCAATGACCATGATGTTGCTGTAAAAATGCTGTTGGATAAACTGATTGAACTGGGCATCTTGTCTTCTTATGATGAAATTACCGGCGTAGGTCATCGTGTCGTGGCTGGTGGAGAAGACTTTAAAGAATCAGTTGTTATTGATGATGAAGCATTAGCGAAAATCGAAGCACTGGCAGATTTAGCTCCTCTTCATAACCCTGCAAACGCAATGGGAATCAAAGCATTCAAAAAAATCCTACCTGAGATTATCAGTGTAGCTGTTTTTGATACAGCTTTCCATACAACAATGCCTAAGCATAATTATCTATACAGTATTCCTACTGAATATTATGAAAAATTCTCAGCTCGTAAATACGGTGCACATGGAACAAGCCATCAATATGTTGCGCAGCGTGCAGCTGAAATGATGGGCAAACCAATCGAAGAATTAAAAATCATCACTTGTCACTTAGGAAACGGCGCGTCAATCACTGCGGTTGACGGTGGAAAATCGGTTGACACATCTATGGGCTTCACGCCATTAGCTGGTGTTACAATGGGTACTCGTTCCGGTGATATCGATCCTTCATTGCTACCATACTTGATGGACAAATTAGGTTTGACAGACATTAAAGAAATGATCGACATCTTAAATAAAAAATCAGGTCTTTTGGGCTTGTCAGGGATTTCTAGTGATATGCGTGACTTGGAAAACAATATCGACAAAGAAGAAGTTCAAGTGGCATATGACGTATTTACTGACCGTATCCGTAAATATATCGGAAGCTATGTAACTGTATTGAACGGTGTAGATGCCATCGTATTTACAGCTGGTATCGGTGAAAATGATGCTCATGTTCGTAGCGAAGTAATCAAAGGTATGACTTGGTTTGGTTGCGAAATCGATGCTGAGAAGAACAATGTACGTGGAAAAGAAACAGTGATTTCAACAGATGATTCAAAAGTTAAAGTTCTGTTGATTCCAACGGATGAAGAATTGATGATTGCTCGTGACGTAGAGCGTCTACGCGGATAATAACTCAAAAACAAGGAAGCTGCTTTTGAAGTAGCTTCCTTGTTTTTTGCAGTTAGATGATGCCCCTTTTTTTATAGTAGCTATGAAGAAAGTCAAAGATAGATTCTTGAACAAGTTCAAAATCAATCAACTCAAATTTTAATACCCAAGAGAGGGAGATCAAAAAACGATTCCAACAAATGTTACGATTGTTTTGATGAAGAATTGTTTGATTATTTTGTTGAATCCAATGGTTTAAATCATCCTGAGAAAGAAGTTCTCTTTTTATTAAAACGTTGATGGCAGGAACCATTCGGCTTTCCTCTTCCCATAGAAAATCGTCGATTTCTAGTAAAGCTCTTGTAAGGATAGAAAGGATTTGTCGTACATTGGTCCCTGTTATTTGTTCAGAACGAGCGATAGCAGACAATAGGTCAGCTCCATGAGCAAAAGCGTGCGCCCAGCCGATAACTGGGACCAGCCCGCGATTGTCTGTTTCTACTTCCATATAGCGTAAGGAAGTGGAGATAATCTGCTGTTCCATCTCGTTTTTCATCCAGTTGTTCCTATAATGATCCTTCAACAACTGTACAAGGAGTAGTGACGTGAAGCTTCTTGTAAATGTATCGTCTGTCTGCCCCCTTTCAATACCTTGATAAAGGAGCTCTTTCGCAAAAATCTCATCCATTAGCCACTGTTTTTGACTGTTTGTTAAGCGATTATTCTCTAAAAGTTCACACCAACCGCTATAGATAGCTTCCCGTAGATCCTCTGATAACGAGCCGATGTTTTGAAGCATTAAGTGGATTAGCTCATCAGAAGCTGGTTGATTACTTTCCAATTCTTTGGTGATTAAAATGCGTTCGTCCATACTTTTTCCTCCGTTATTCGTGTTACTGCTAGTATACCAAACGAATGCAGTGAAAGGCTGGTTTTAGCCAAAAGAAACTGTGTTTCGATAGAAAACAAGCTTTGAGGTATTGATCAAAGGCCTGGGTATTACTGAATCGTAAACCACTAAAAAAAGAAGGCCTTCCTTTAGGAAGCTACCACTAAAACACTATTTACAAAACTAATAAAAAAAGTAGTTAATCCTTGCGGTCATAAAAACCTGTAGTCCTCAAAACTACAGGCTTTTTATTTACCTTCTTTTAGTCATTCCCTCCATTTCGTTTTACCATATATATGTAAGACAAAATAATATATATGGAGGTTTCCAACATGGAAAAACAGCAGAAAAAGAAAGTAAAGGAACTGGAGAAATTAGACAAGGTCAAAATCGGGTATGCTCGTGTTTCATCTCAAGACGATCGGCAGAAATTAGGTTTAGAAGTCCAGACGGAAGCACTAAAGAATTGCGATATTATCTTTTCAGAAAAGCAAAGCGGAGATAACGACAACCGACCAGAACTCACAAATGCTATATCACTTGCTAAACAACTAGCAAAACAAGATAAAATCATTACTCTACAAATTTACAAACTAGACCGCCTCACTCGTAAAATGTTGACTCTTGCAAACATCATCGACGAGCTAAACCAACACAACATCAAGCTTATTTCCTTGCAAGAAAATATTGAAACCGATTCACTCACTGGACGCTTGTTGTGCCTTGTTTTGGGATATGTTGCAGAAATTGAATTAGATAATATACGCATTAGGACAAAGGACGGTTTGCGTAAGGCTAAGGAAAACGGCGTAATTCTTGGTAATCCTTCTTTAACCGAGAAACAAGAACTAGAAATATTAAAGCAATACCAGATGAATACTATACCAATATCTTTAATAGCTAAAAGGCTTCATATTTCAGAAAGTTCCGTTTACAAAGTAGCCCGTAAATATGGGGTTTCTAGACGCAAGAATTTAAAAATACCTATCAAAGTGTAATTGTATATGGTAGAATTTTACTGAAACCATTTCTTTCTCAGACGGTCGTCTGAAAAAGGTTCAATATTTAGCACTTATACATACAATGTAAATATTCATATTCGCTGATTTAACAAGGTTTAGAGAGCTTTTGTTGAATCGGCTTTTTTGTGTTTTTCAAACATTTTTCTAACGACCGTTTGAAACAGTTTATAACGGAGGTGAAACTACATTTATTTTAAGATGAATGGTTTTAAAAAATGAAAAAGCAAAGGAGCTGAATTTAAATCTTGAAGAATACGCGTATAGCAAGATTAAAACAAAGCAAACGGGTTAAAAAAGCCACAAAACTACTCACAGTTGGTTTACTAATTTGTCCGCTAGCCATCGGGACAATTAAGGCTTTAGCAGATGAGGCAGAAACTACGCCACCAGTGGAACAAGTGGCAGAAACACCAGCAACAACTGAGGAAGTTACACCAGTAGAAGAAACTGAAATAATTGAGCCAGTCCAACCAGAAGTTGTTGAGGAAACTCAACCAGCAACCGAAGCACCAGTTTTAGAGGAGCTACTACCAGTTAAGGAGAATGTTCAAGAAGCTGGAACACAAGCAGTAGCACCTTTTAGTAATCCAGATGTAGTTACAGAATATAGAACTAAACTTGCTAACTACCAGCAACAAGCAAGTGACCTTGTAACTGCTGGAGCTACTGCTAGTCAAATGGAGAACATAAACTTAATGCTTAGCGAAATGGACACAATGATTGGCTATTACGAAAGCGACTTTGGACAAGTTCCAGCTCAATGGTTGGTTGAAATAGACAACTCTCTAATCCCAGCCCTAGAAGCAGAAATTCAAAAAGTTAAAGACGAATTAAACCAAGCCGAAACTGTAAATTACACGATCAAATGCGTAGATGAAGTAACTGGCAATTCTGTTTCCGGAGTTTCAGATATTACTAAATCTGCTAATAAGGGTGATTCTATTACTGAAACCGCCCCTGAGATTGAAGGTTTCTTTGTGCTTGAAAGCACTACTCAAACTAAAATAATTGGCGACAATACCGTATTTGCATTCGTGTATAGACGACTGACGCCAACAAATCAATTTTATGATGTAATCGGAGATACTACCGCTAAAGTTGGAGAGACAAAAACTTACAAATACAATAAAGTTGAATATTGGAGCAATGGCACTTCGATTGAAACTATTGTTAATGTGGAGGATACCAGTCTACCGTTAACTAGTTCAGACCCAAGCGACATAATCGTAAATGGAACTATCACTTTTGGTAGTGAAGGCACTAGAACCTTAAGCGCAAGTAATGCGGGCATGTCTTTAGAGGTAACTGTCACTAAAGATGATGTTACTCCACCAACAACCATAGATATTGAACTTAACGTAATTGGAGTAACTTCCGCTAAAGTTGGCGAATCTAAAACTTACCAACTTGAAAAGATTGAATATTTTAGTGATGGCACTAAGAAAACAACAATCCTCGATTTCCCAAATGAATATGGTGCCTTGATTAGTTCCGATTCTAGCGACGTTATAAAAGATGGAACAATTACTTTTGGTAAAGCCGGAACTAGAACTTTAAAATCTGAAAGCTACGGAGAAGCTAGTTTTGTCGTGACGGTTACAGATGATGTTATACCGCCAGTAACAAATGTCGATGATTCCAAATTGACCGAAGCGATTAAAAACGGTCAAGATAAAATCACTGAGGGTGGTTGGGAATCTGACAAAGCTCTAGAAGAAGCTTTGAATAAAGGCGAAGAAATCTTAAAAGACCCAAACCGCACTCAAGACCAAATTGACCAAGCAACTAAAGACATCAATGACGCCATTAACGCTTTAGTTAAGGAAGACAACTCAAACGGTGGCAATACTGGAGACAACGGCTCAAATGGCACAGGAAACAGTTCAAACGACCCGAACACTTCCAACAATGGAGCAAGTAGCACAAATAACCAAACTAATAGCAACAACCAAAACAGCACTACCACAACAACTAAACCAACTGGCAATAATACAAATAAAGACGGCTTGCCACAAACTGGTGAACAGTCTACAGCTAACGCCGTTATTGCTGGCTTATCTCTAACAATGCTTTCTATACTTGCATGGTTTAAGAGAAAGAAAGTATAATTTAAACTACCAACCCCATTAAGACCTTACAAATAGCACTAGAACAAAAGAAGCAACCTTGTCTAAAGACCAGACAAGGTTGTTTTACTATGCACTCATTACTAATTTAAGAGAAAAGAAAAAGCCCTCGCTGAATTTTTTAGGTTCAGGGTGAGGGCTGGAAGGTGCTAGTTAAAATCTTGAAAGGGTTCGGTATTTGCCAAAAATTCTATTTCTTCTCTAGTCAAGTCGAAGGTAGGACAAAGAATATCGTCGATAACGTTCAGGTTGAAGAAGTCATATGTTTCTTTTTGCCGAACAATATATTCCTTAACAACTCTGTGAGTTTCGTTGATATCTTCTATGTTCTTTTCAATAAGTCTTTCTGTCGCTTCAAAATCATTATGGGTGTATATTTCGTCTAATGTAGCTCCTATTGAACCATTTTGAAGTAACCGGCGCATTACATCTTCTTGACTTCCTCCACCAGTTTTTCCATGGATAATCTTTTTGTAAATACTAGCTTGTAAATCATCTTTTAGCATATTCAATCACACTTTCTCGATAAATTAACCCACTTGCCACTAAGTAGGTTTTTCTGAAACCTATCCCAGTGGCGGGAAATTAAAGATAATATGAAATTTACAACATAGCTAAAACTTTTTAATTATATCATAAAATGAGATTTAAGTCAATGTTTTGTCATTCGGAAATTAATAACCAGCAGATTAATCCATCCTCTAGCTCTCCATTTGTCCAAGATCTAAAAAAAATATTTTCGTTCTCTGTAAACTCTGTAATTTTTCTTAAGGCTCTTCCAAAACGCGCAGTTTTCAAATTTTCATTTTCAAAGTTCTCATTTTTTAAGTCATAAGGTTCCAAAGACTCCTCCTTGATGGAATTTTCAAGCGATATAAACACAGAACTGTCACTCCCTATCTCTACAACGTCTTCTATTCTCTCAATACATCTATAAAAAGTGTCAAAATATCCAACTAAAAGTTTAGGTAAACTATTGGTTTTATAAAATACTGTCTCTATTTTTCTATCAATAGTTCTATCAATTCTTGAATTTGAGGCAATAAAACCTCTCTGTATGATTCTCGAGTCACAAATTGATGTGGTTAAAAGAATATGAAGATAATCATAATGTGTCAGTAAACTCAAAAGATATTCATTTTTGTTCTTTTCTGAAAATGGTTGAAATTTATCATTCGGAACAAAAATTATTTTGATAAAGTCATTTTCAAATTTTTCTGAAAACAGAGTGTTATTGTGAATTATAGTAGATAAGCCATATGTTCTTATATCATTGAAAACTATCTCTTGTTCAAGCAAATCGATAAGAAAAGAAATTTTATTTCCCCGGTTTGATTCTTTTACTTCTTCTAAAAGATTATCGCGAAAATTCGGTATATAGTGGATTGTATAAATAAGCAAGAGTGCAAGGACATCTGGTATAGCTACTTCTTTTTCATCTAATAATGCTAACAGCTCTTTAAAATCGTTTTCTGACAGGTATTTTTTTAGTTCTGTTTTATTACTAGAAATAGATTTTTTTATATCTTTAAAAGCCCCTATTGTATCAATTTTAAAATTACAAATTTTAGGTAACTCAGAGAATGCTCTTGAAAGTCTTTTTACTTCTTTTTGTTTTTTATCTTCATTAGAAATGTCAATCAATTCCAAGTAATCACTTCTAATTTCCTTCTTTTTAATATCTCTTGTTGGATTTGTCGTCTCAGGATAGTCTGTCAATTTTGTTAATTTTTCATAACTTAAGATTGGATGGATTACTTCGTTTAAGAAATTAACTATTTGAACTTTCTTACTTTTTCCTGAAAACTTTTTTAATTGCATACAAAACCAATAAAAACATACCCTTTCCATGAATTGCACCTCTTTTACAGTAAATTCCACAAAATTACTAGACTAACTCAAATTTTACCAAAATAATTAGTAATAAACTCGATAATGATGGTAATAGTTTCTTTTGATAAAGTGGATTTATTAAAAGAACTACCATCAAATCCTTGTTGCATAAACATATACACATTTACTTTTAATAATATCACAAGAATAAGCGCTTATCTATCAAATTAGGAGGTATGCCATATGCTCAAATTTTTAGTATTCACCCCATACTTTATAGGTATGCTTGTCGTCATTCTATATCTATATAAGACAAGCAAGAAACTTTAATTAAGTAATCAATCTTAGAAACGAAAACACTCATATATTTGAAATGCCGGCAGAGTGTGAAGTTTCTGAGTAGATTAAATAAATCATCAAAAATCATATCAGGAGGAAAACAAAATGCCAAACCAACAAAATCAAAATAACCCAGTCTCCCATTTCTCAGAAATATTCTCGCCACAAAATTTTTCAATGGATAGCCTCTCACCAGCAATGAAAAGAAAAATTTCTCAAGACACAGCTTTAATTGTCCGTTCCACCGTTTTACACAATGCTGTAATCAAGGGGCAAGGTATTGTTGCTCATTCTGCGTTGACAGAAACGGCACTGCTTGCCTCAGATGTTGCAACCTTGTCACATTTAAATCCAGAGGCTCAAGCTTGTTTCAATCGGATACTTCATGATTTTACAATTTCTGCATCAGAACGAGTGACTAAATTTGGAGGAGGAATTTAATATGTTTAGCCTAATTCTTGCAATCTGTTTTATTTACTCAATGCATAAGCTCGGTAAGTGGGTTTTAAACTGGATAAATGATGATCTAAATGGACAACCGCAGTTTACACCAGAAGAAATTGTCCAAGCTGAGACAATTCTTACTCAAATTCAGATTGAGATGGACGCCATGGAAGCTCGGAGAAAGCTATATGACGAAGCTTTACGAAAAAACCGAAACTAAGATAACGGGGCTAAACCGTCCCTTTATCTAAAAAGAAATGGAGGAAATAAAAATGGAAGAATACACTTTTAATGACCTATACGAAGAAATACGCTACGAAACAGACGAAAAACTGAAAGAGGAATTTTATTTTCATTGAGGTAGGCCGTTCCCTGAAATTATCGGGCTAGACGAAAAATAACCAAGCAAAGCCCACGAAAGGAGGTGAACTCAAATGCTTGAAAATATTATTGCTTTATTAGCCCTTGTCATGTTGCTAATGATTCCACCTCCAGACGAACCAGAAAACGACAGTGGACGGAAGAATCCAGAGTTATACAGAAAATTAAAAAACGCATCTAAAAAAAGACAGTGGCAAGACAGACGAGAAAATAGATTTGATAATCCGCCAGTTAAAGATGACAAGAATCCGAAAAAACCGCCGTGATCGCTAAAAATCGTCTTTATAGTAATTAAAACAACACCGTCTTTTCATGTCAGAAACTGCTATTTTTGCCCTAGTCGCACCTGTCTCACCGCTCGAAAAGTTGCCGAATATTACCATTTTCATTTTAACTTTTGTGTGGTGAAATGAGAAAGTTATTCGCTAAAAAGAAAGGATTGAAATGAATAATGATAAAACAAAATCAAGACAAAGAAAAGGACGTGAACCCAGTGAAAAAGCTGTTTTCTTATGTGGTTATGTTCGCCATCGGCTGTTGGCTGTTAAATTACGGTATACGTTTGTTATCTGCCGTCTGGCTGCCACTACTATTCTTAGGAATCTTTGTAATTCTGCTAACAGTTGGCTGGCGAGTTCACAAAGCAAGAAAAGACTGGGGGTAATCAGATGAAACGTAAATTTGATGAACTTACCTTTAAACAAGTGTTCTGGCAACGTGAAATTGATTTTAAATCAGTGTTGGAACTAGTCGGGCAAATTGCTACCCAAGAACCACGCAAGCCGATTATCTGGGAAATTAGAAGCCCTAAAGAAAGTGATTCTATCCGCTTCTTTCTTGGTGCCGAAAAAAGCGAATTTAATCGTCTAGAAAAGATTTTTAGAGGATATGGACGAATTGACTTTTCCAGTCCGCTAGTGGCTCATACGAGCAAAAGGACGCCTGTGAAACTATGTAAGAAACTCTCCACCACTCGCCCGATGTTGTCGCTCAAAACGTCAGATAACGAAGCCTTGTGCCGTGCCGTCCTAACAACTCTTGCCCAAGTAGAAAAAGATGATGAATTAGTTTTACAGTTAGTAATAGGTGGCACACTTTCACCAAAAGCAGTCGCTAAGAACCTACCTGATCCCACGCAAACATCATGGTGGCATATTCTTTCGGGAGATATTCCAGTAGCGACCGCAGATATTAGAAATTCAATTAAAAGCAAAACGGAGAGCTTCCAGCTTAATTGTGTGATTCGATTAGGCGTAAATGCAAAAGACCCAGCCAAACGACAAAGCTATATTTTAAGCCTGTTTTCCGCCCTCAAAACGCTGGAAGCAATCGGGGTGAAACTTTACCTAAAAAACGAAGAAGCTAACCGCTTAAACCAAGCTACAGCCCCGTGGCATTATTCACAGAGACTAAGTATAAAAGAAATGGCAAATTTGTTTCTATTGCCGACTGGTGAAAGTTCATTTTTAGGAATTAGAGATATTCACCCGAAAATTCTTTTACCACCAAGAACAAGCAAGAAGCTAACGAGAGATAAAGTTTTACGCCCTTTTGCTGAGACAATGCACGAAAATCCAGAAGAACGTCAACCGCTGTATTTAAGCGACGAAGCCGGAAGTAGACACTGCCACATCGTTGGACCCACAGGAAGTGGTAAATCAGTAGTTATGGAAAATATGATTCTTTCAGATATAGAGGCTGGAGGAACAGACAAAAACAAGCAAAAAGGCATTATCGTCATAGACCCGAAATACAGCCTAATTGAATCGCTTGTGCAGAAAATACCTGAACACCGCCTTGATGATGTTGTGATACTCAATTTAGCAGATATGAACAATCCTGTAGGTTTAAATCCATTTAACACTAGTGATAACCACGCAGAGTGCACGAGTGAGGCGATTTTATCCTCTATAAAGGGATTATTCGCTGAGACATGGGGAGTGTATACAGAAGATATTCTTCAATCCGCAATCCTCACACTTGCGAAAAATAAGGATAAAAATGTTACTTTAGCTCACCTTCAAATCTTACTAAATAATCCGAGTTTTAGAAAACGTATGAGTGCAAACTTAAACGATAAATTAGGACTTGAGGCATACTGGGAATATTTCAATAGTCTTTCAGATGGTGAGCGCAATAAACAGCTTGCGCCTGTAATGAATAAAATGCGAGTGCTTATGCGCCCAGCACTTAGACAAGTATTGTTTCAACCCAAGCCACTGCTTAATTTAGAAAGCATATTTGAGGAGAAAAAAATTTTGCTCGTGCCTCTAAATTCCGCCATAGTTGGAAATCAAGTTTCTGAGATTGTAGGTAGCCTATTGATTGGCATGATTTGGAATATCGCATTAAAGCGTGCCGAACTATCTGCCGAAGAACTAAAGAAAAATAAAGTCAGCTTTTTCATCGACGAGTTTCAAGCATACGTCAAAAAGAGTGGTGAATCTATGGAGGAAATGCTAAGCATGGCAAGGTCTCTAGGCTTGCAGTTCATATTCTGCCATCAACACCTAGGACAGCTAAATTCAAGTCTGAAAGAATCCGTGCTAGCCAACGCCAGAAACAAAATCTTTTTTGGAACAACAAACAAAGCAGACGCTAAAGAGTTTTCCGCACTTTCGCCTGCTTTGTCGTTTGAAGACTATCTTACGACAGTCCCATTCTCAATATACGCTTTTTTACTAAACAATCCAAGCTTAAGTTCGTTCGTTTCTGGAAAAACTTTTCCGCCACGTCCAAGCTTGAGAGATCCCGCCGAAGTTTTCGCCAGAAGTGCTGAGAAATATGGTGCAAAAAATCTGGAAGAAATCGAAAAAAGTTATATTGATTTAATTGAAAAAGATAAAACTGAGGTAGATTTAAGTCCATTAGATAACATCGATTCAACAATAAATGTTGGCATGATACGCCAAAAACCAGTTAAAAAAGAAGAATAAAAGCGTCTTGTCGCTTGTCTCGTCATGCAAGTAATTGCTTGGCTTGATTAAGTATGACAACTCACTTTATACAAAATAAGGGAGACGACTGACACCGCACTTCTTTCTCTTTTTAGCTGTTGCGGTACCACCTCCCAAGGAGGAGAACCAACATGACCAAAAAACAAACCGAACGCATAACCAAAAACGAACTTCGCCGCCTGTCGGCGCTACTTGGCGAAACCGAGACGGGTTGCATAAAACACATTTTTATGGTGAAATATGCAACTTCTAACCAACTGCAACGCTTATTTTTTACCAAAAATTCTAGCCGTTTAAGCAATATTCGGGCATGTAATCGCATGACTGCCAAACTAAAGAAACATGGTTTAATTGATTGCTTAGAAAGAAGAATCGGCGGTGAACGTGCTGGAAGTGGTGCGACCATTTGGACAATAACCAGCGCTGGCTATCAGTTTTTAAAACTTGATGATTTAGATTTGAAAGCCACTAGAAAAAGATTGTATGAACCAAACATTTTATTTTTAGAACATTCGCTTGGAATTGGTGAAGTCTATGTTCGTTTAAAGGAGATGGAGCAACAAAATAAAATTTCACTGATTAACGTAGAGTTTGAAAGTAAATGCTGGCGGGTCTATTCTGAAAATAATGTCGCAAGGTTTTTGAAGCCTGATTTATATGTAAACTTGCATATCAGGGAATGGGAACAATTTTACTGGTTTGAAGTAGATAATAATACGGAGAACCCCAAGCGAATAATTCGCAAGGCCAAAGAATATATCAAATTTATTAACTCTGGTGTGATTCAAAGACAAATCGGCGTAATTCCGTTTACGGTCTGGATCGTGCCGAATATCAAACGGCGTGAACAGCTTTTAAGATATATCCATGAAGCTATTCCAAAAGCTGAAATGCTTTTCAGAGTAATAACCTTAGACGAACTAGAAACGTTAATTGCTGGAGATGAAACAAAGGAGGAGGATTAAAAACGAAAACCAAGAGATTAAGCCAACCCATGAAAAATATAGCACTTTTGAGCTAAAGAAAGGAAAAAAGACCTATGTAGTAAATAGCCACGTCAAGAAAGAAAGCTACCAAAAATTAGCTAATTCTCTACTGGCTTTAGCTATTCAAAAGTTGGAAAATCAAGAAGAAAATAATCAGTAAATAGTAAAAGAAACCTTGCCAAATCAACATTTATGCTAGTAAAAATGGTATAATAGAAGATGACCGCAAGGTTTCGACTACTCCTAAATGAAAGGGGTAAATTACCATGAACCAAGAAACTTTGCAAAGCACTTTGACAACTGAATATCATACTCTTTTGAATCCTCAAAAAGCGAGAAACGCAAAACAAGATATAACTGTTTTGTATTGTCGGCTTTCTCGTGATGATGATAAGCAAGGCGAAAGTAATTCAATCACTAACCAAAAAGCTATGCTGGAGCGATTCGCTAAAGAAAATAAGCTTGAAAATCCTCAATTTTTTGTTGATGATGGTTTTTCAGGGACAAATTTTAAGCGACCAGCCTTTCAAGAAATATTGAACCTAGCTCAAGCTGGCAAAGTGAAAAATTTTGTCGTAAAAGATATGTCGAGGTTGGGACGTTCGGCGGTAGAAGTTGGGCTTTATACGGATTTCCTATTTCCTAGATTAGATATTCGTTTCTTGTCCATTAGTGAAAATGTCGATACGGAAAGCGTGGGAACGTCCGAAATGGACATTCTGCCTTTTCTTAATATCGTAAATGAAATGCAAGCTAAAGGAACAAGTAAACGAATTAAATCTGTCATGAAAGAAAGAGGCTTATCTGGAGAAAAACTTGCCACAAATCCACCTTATGGCTATCTGAAAGACCCTAGCAACAAAAATCACTGGCTGGTTGACGATGAAGCGGCGAAAATTGTGAAAAAGATTTTTGACTACTGTAAAGAAGGCTTAGGAATTACGAAAATTGCTAAAAAACTTTATGCAGAAAAAATCCCCACACCAACTGAACATGCCCTTAATAACGATAGAAAATCGACCGGAAAGCTACCGCCTAACCCTTGTCAATGGGAGGCTATGACAGTGAATAGCATCCTTGAAAAGATGGAATATTTAGGGCATACCGTAAATTTTAAGACATATAAGAAATCGTTCAAAGATAAGCGAAAGATAAAAAATACACCAGATAAATATATGATTTTTGAGAATGCTCATGAAGCGATAATCGACCAAGAAACTTTTGACATTGTGCAAAATCTCAGAAAGCAACGACAACGGCGCACGGCTTGCGACCGAAAAGGGTTATTTGCTGGAATTGCTTTTTGTGCAGATTGTGGCAATCGTCACTATTTTTGCACAGGCAATAGTGTTTCGCCTAACCAAGAACGATATGTTTGTTCTGGCTACCAGAAGCGAACTGTTTCATGCGACAACGCCCATTATATCCGCCAAGTGATTTTAGAAGAAATCGTTTTAAAGGATATTAACCAAAAAATTAAACTGGTTAAAGATATGGAAAAGCGATTTGTTAACCTCCTAAAAGAACGAGCTGAAAATAATTCCGCAAAAGAATTAAGAGAGCAAGAGAAGAAATTGCTCAAGGCAGAACGGCGAATCATTGAGCTAGATAAAATCATTAAACGACTATATGAAGATAATATTATCGGCAAACTAACAGATGAGCGCTATATTCAATTTTCAAAAGAGTATGAATCAGAACAACAAGAATTAAAAACTTTTGTGCAAAATACAAGTCAAATTTTAAACGAGCAAAAGGAGCAAAAGCAAAACGTAAGTAAGTTTATGAAAGTAATTAAGGAATTTAGCCACTTAGAAAAACTTACGCCGTTAATTGTGAATACTCTAATTGAACGAATTGAAATTCATGAATCTGACAGACATTGCAGACAAGCTCAGCAAATTGACATTTACTATAACTTTGTGGGTGCGTTAGATGATGTAGATTTAAAAGTATAAAAAAGATCAGACAAGATTTTATTTCTTGTCTGGTTATAGATTACACATTTAGTGTTTTAACTGTAGGCTTCATTCGGAGACCTTCTTTTCATTTTCAAATGAGCTGTATCATTCTTTCTCTTCTTTTGGCGTATTGTTTTCTAGATTGGTTCGAACAACTAATACATCACAAGTTGAGTTACGAATAACATATTCGGAAACTGAACCGATGAATAGACGTTCGACTGCATTCAGACCTGTGGCACCAATCATAATCAAATCGACATTGTGGTCTTGAGGTAATTGCTTCGCAATGATCACTTTAGGTGAACCATACTCAATAACTGTTGATACGTTCTCGCAGCCATGCTCTTCTGCTTGTTTTTTATAATCTGATAATGTTTGTTTGGCCATCTCAGTTGCTTGCTCAGCCAACATACCGTCAAATGATGAAATAGATTGGAAGGCACGAGTGTCAATGACGTGAGCGAGTAGTAATTCTGCATCATTTCGGATAGCGACATTCACAGCTTTTTGATACGCTAATTCTGCTTCTGCAGAGCCATCGACAGCGACCATGATTTTATTGTAATTTTGTAACATATAAATCACTCCTTTTCTATTTGAAAGTATTCTTACTTTTATTGTAGAACAAAACTTCAAAAATTCAAATCAAAAAGGAGGAAACAATTAGATTTTTTTTGCAAAAGCCAACCCGAAAATTGCGGAAACGACCATAAGTAATAAAATATACAGTAGAGAAAAATAAAACTGGTCAAAGATTGCTACAGGAAAGCCAATAATCCCAACTACTAAGAATAAACGGCTAAAGCTCTGAAAAAAATCATTGGGTATTTCTTTACTAAATGCTTTTGCTAATTGCGGAAAACTTTTCCGAATATAAAAGCTGACAAAAATGGCAAGAAGAGCGGCAGCAAAAATCAATACTTGAATGTGCATGACTAACCTCCAAAAAAATAATAAAAAGACGTAACACTTCATCCTTAGATAAATGTCACGCCCGGAATGTTTATAAAAAAGGATAATCCGTCGATGCCGTTATTTGTCCTATAGTATTGATCCCGCACTTAGCAGGTGGGTTCCACGATCCATAACTTCGAGCTACCAAATGAAAAGGCTTGCTACCCGTCTAGATACTAGTCGGATCCCGAGATATCAATAAAATGTTCGGTCAACACACAAAAAAGACAACACGCACATCACAGATTAACCATCTTTATAATAGCATAGCTTTTTACATTGAGCAATGAGATTGCTTTTACAAAATTTAGGAATTTTTCTTCCAATTTTGAATGTTATTATATTGCTGATGCAATGCCTGCTCGTACTTTCCTGTATCGATCGGCTCGTAGTAATGGGCCTGTTTCAGTTTATCAGGAAGATACTGTTGGTTCACCCAGGCATTTTTAAAATCATGTGGGTATTGGTAGCCGATTCCCCGGCCCAACTCCTTTGCACCTGAATAATGACTGTCTCTTAAATGATCAGGCACCTCACCGGCGTTTCCTGCTTCGATATCAGCAATTGCACGGCTTAGAGCTGAGTTAGCCGAGTTTGATTTTGGCGAAAGACAAAGCTCTACAACCGTCATGGATAACGGCATGATGGCTTCAGGAAACCCTAATTTTTCTGCAGCTTGTACAGCAGTTACTGCTCGAGCGGCGGCGGCTGGGTTTCCCAAGCCGATATCTTCATATGCGACAACCATTAGCCGACGACAAATAATCGGTAGGTCTCCGGCAACAACCAGTCTACCTAAATAATGAAGGGCTGCATCAACATCACTACCGCGAATTGATTTCTGAAAGGCAGAAATGACATCATAATGTGCGTCCCCATTTTTGTCATGAGTCAGTGCTTTTCTTTGGACACACTCTTCAATGATTGACAACGTAATAATAATTTTATCTTCCTCATTTTTAGGAGTAGAACGAACGGCCAACTCAAGGCCGTTCAATGCGCTTCGCAGATCACCGTTTGTCGCTCTGGAAAGGTGCTGCAGCGCTTCTGGTTCAAGTGTTACCGGATAGTCTCCCAAACCGCGTTCTTTATCAGTTAGAGCCATTTCGATGGCCGCTTGAATATCCGATTCACTTAATGGTTTTACTTCAAAGATCTGTGTCCGACTGCGAATGGCCGGATTGATCGTGATATAAGGGTTTTCGGTTGTTGCGCCAATCATAATGATTCGTCCGCTTTCTAAATGGGGCAAAAGAAAGTCCTGTTTTGTTTTATCCAAACGGTGGACTTCATCAAGTAGAAGGATGACTGTGCCGCTCATTTTTGCTTCTTCTGCTACGATTTGCAGGTCCTTTTTCGTGTCTGTTGCTGCATTCAGCATACGAAATGCATAATTGGTCGATCCGGCAATTGCACTGGCAATACTTGTTTTACCGGTACCGGGAGGACCGTATAGAATCATTGAGGACAGCATGCGGGCTTCGACCATACGCCGGATGATTTTCCCTTCGCCGACTAAATGAGTCTGTCCGACAACCTCGTCGATGTTTCTGGGACGCATTCGATAAGCAAGTGGCTTTTGCATAGATAAACTTCCTTTCTAAGGAGTGAAATAGTTTTTATAAATGGTTATAGTAAGACAATGCTCGCTCTGCATGACTACTTATGTATGGTGTAGCTTTCTGTACGGCTTTCTTGAGATATGGAATGGCCGGTCGATACTGATGAAAGGCAAAAATATACGGGAGTTCCTGTAAAACATACATGTTATCTGAGTTGAAGAATATCAATAATTCATCCAAATGCTCGTAAGGCATGATATAGCAAAGTTGAAACACGGTTTGGGCATAATGCTCTTCGTCATCGGAAAGTGAGTCAAGAATAGCTAAAAGTTGCATTGCAGCAGTATAATTCGTTTCTATTTCTTCCAATGATTGTGAATGCGCAGGATAGTCCGCATGATAGCTTGTTGATTGCTCAGCTGAAAAAAGAGTTGGTATTGCAAGATCAGTTGAGTCATCCATAATACTAGTAATAAAAGAATCCATACTACTGTATAGGGGTGCATAGAATGCATTAGAATGATCAAGAATCATTATCTTTCCTTTTAACGGACCTCGATAAAATAGTCCGGCGTAGTTGCTTGTTTCATCACCCCATAAAAAGCAGACATCGGGTAGAAAGTCTGTCATGAATGCCAATGCTTGGTGCTCCTCCTGAGTGATAGGATGGATCGAATAATTTTGATGGACGTAACTATAGGCAGTGAAGCTCGATTTTTCGCTTTCACTGAGTCCATAGTCAGCTAAATAGTCATAGTTGATAGCACCTGTTTCCTCAACACTTGAGGTTGATCTATTTTCAGGATACTTCGAACCAAATAGTTTTTTGAAAATGCTCATGAGCGGACCCTTTCATGCCAAAAATTCCTATATGTTGGCAAATTTTTCTTCAGATACACCCTAGTATACCATGTTTTCTTAAAAGAACATACATTCGTATTTTTAAATGTGATACAATGTAAAAGAAAAATTAACGATCTGGTAGGTAGTTATTTATATGTCAACAGAAATCTGATAGCCAACTAATGCTTATCAGATATGCTGTTTTCATGGCTTATTTGCGAAGGATTGTGTATGATAGAGAGTGGTATAAATATGAACGACGTAATCGAATATTTCAATAATAATAAGACAGAAGACATTGCGCAGTATCTTTTAGGGATGTACTTGGAGCATGAAACGGAAAATGGTGTTCTTGCTGGCTATATAGTCGATGCAGAGGCTTATCTGGGACCGGATGACGAAGCAGCGCATAGCTTTGGTATGCGGGAAACCCCGCGTTTACGAGCAATGTATGAATGTCCGGGAACGATTTATTTATATACGATGCATACTCACTTGATTTTGAACATGGTGACCGGAGAAAAGGGGCAGCCGCAAGGTGTGATGATTCGTGGGCTGCAACCGGCTGAAGGCTTTGAAGAGATGATTCAACGGCGAGGTGGAAAAACAGGTGTTGATGTAGCCAATGGGCCGGGAAAATTAGTTGCAGCATTAGGAATTGAACGAAACTTGTATGGACAGTCGATTTTTAATAGTTCATTGCATCTGGTTCCCGAAAAACGAAAATATCCGAAAAAAATTCTCGCACTACCGCGAATCGGTATTCCAAACAAAGGGATTTGGACTGATATGCCTTTACGTTATGCAGTTGCAGGAAATCCATATATATCTTTACAAAGAAAAAGTGAGATCGACAAAAATTCATTTGGTTGGAAGGATGCTTAAAAGATGAAAAAAGAAACAATGCTGGATTACTTAGACAGACAGCTTAGCGAAAAAATCAATGAGTTTGACACAGCAATTGATTGGGATACACGGAATCATACAATAGAATTGATTGTTCGCCTGTTTGCTGAAAACAAAGAGGGAGAATCAATCGATGATACACAAGGTGTTGTATCGGAAGAAGAAGTGATTGAGTTTGAGGATGGCTTGATTTTTTATAATGAGCAGAAAACAAAACAGAAGCCTGATCCCGAAGAGTATTTGGCTGTCATTCCATTTGATGGAAAAAAAGGGTTAAAAAAATCTGTGATCGACGGTACTTTGGCTTATCTAAATGAGGTACTGATTGATGGTCAGGATGAACTTCTAGATTTTTTGAATGATCCTGAAAAGGAAACATTTGAGCTGGTTTGGGAGACAGAGAAATTCAATAAAGCAGTGGAACAAGCAGAGGAAAATGATGTTTTTCTGCCGTATCCAAGCTACTAAAAGGACGGTATAGAAATGAAGTGGACTGAGGTAAAGGTTGAAACCGCAAGCGAGGCAGTCGAAGCGATCTCGAACATCATGATGGAAGCAGGAGCTAGTGGTGTTGCAATTGAGGATGCACTAGATGTAGAGAATTTTGAGAGTGATTTATATGGCGAAATCCTTGACAAGGAGCAGTTTACCCATATCAAAGAGGGCGCCTTGGTCATGGCTTATTTTCCTGAAACGACATTCTTGCCGGAGATTCTTCCGTTTATTAAAGAGAATATTTCGCGGTTGCCAGAGTTTGGTCTGTCAATCGGCAAGAACGAGTTGACGGTTAGTGAGGTTGCTGAAAATGATTGGGCAACAGCGTGGAAAAAGTATTATCACCCTGTACGAGTGACAAGATACCTAACGATCGTCCCTAGCTGGGAAAAATACGAGCCGGCGGATGACAAAGAGAGTATTATTACGCTTGATCCGGGAATGGCATTCGGAACAGGAACACATCCGACGACCAGACTGACACTTCAAGCAATGGAAACCGTTTTGAGAGGTGGCGAGACACTACTTGATGTCGGTACAGGTTCAGGTGTGCTGAGTATTGCCGGAAAATATCTTGGTGCGGGCACTATCCATGCTTTCGACTTGGATGAAGTCGCAGTGACTGCTGCAAAAGAAAATATGGCAATGAATCCTGTGGCAGCAGATGTTCAGGTTTCAGCCAATAACCTGTTGACTGGTATTGAGCAGCCAGCAGATGTGATCGTTGCGAATATTTTGGCGGATATCATTGTTTTAATGATTGAGGATGCCTACCGTTTATTGAAAGAAAATGGTACATTCATTGTCTCCGGAATCATTCATGAGAAGAAGGACATGGTACTTGCGAAAATGACGGAGACAGGTTTTCTTGTCGATCAGATTTTTCAACAAGGTGACTGGTATGCAATTATTTTAAAAAAATCAGAGGACGAATAACATGCAGCGCTATTTTATAAATGAAACATACGAGAACCATTCGGAGTTTTCAGTTACAGGTGAAAATTATCATCATATTGTACGTGTGATGCGGATGAAACCGGAGGATCAACTATTTCTGGTATTTGATGACAGTGTCGTGATTCAAGGGGAGATTGTAGCAGTCAATGAACAAGAAGTATTGGTTCGTGAGCTTTCTAAGGAAGAGACGGATAAAGAGCTTCCGGTAAATGTGACGATTGCTTGCGGATTGCCTAAGGGAGATAAGCTTGAATGGATCGTTCAAAAAGGAACAGAGCTCGGTGCGCATCGCTTTATCGGTTTTCCTGCTAAAAATTCAATCGTGAAGTGGGACCACAAAAAACGTGGAAATAAAGTAAAAAGATTGGGAAAAATTGCTCAGGAAGCTGCGGAGCAATCGCATCGGCAACTAATGCCGGATGTTCTTTTGCTAGAGAAAGAACAAGAATTGATTGCACTCTTTTCTCAATATGACAAGGTTCTCATCGCATATGAAGAATCAGCTAAGCAGGGAGAACAACGTGTGCTGGCAGAGACTTTATCACAGTTGAAACAAGGAGATAGCTTGTTGTTTGTTTTTGGACCTGAGGGTGGCTTTTCACCAGATGAAATTGATATATTTTATGAAAATGGAGGAATCAGTTGTGGTCTTGGTCCGCGTATTTTACGAGCGGAAACAGCACCGCTGTATGCCTTAAGTGCAGTCAGCTATCAACTGGATATGTTGTTATAGGGGGCTAGTTAATGGGGATAGACTTAAATCGAATATCGGTGATGCTGCTTGATCCATCAATGACAGATCAGCAGTTGAAAGAAGAAATACTATTTATCAGAAACTACAAGGTAAAAATGGTCATCGTCCTCCCATGCAATGTTGTCAGAACAAAGCAACTGTTGGAAGGAACGCCGATTCATGTGGGCAGTGTTGCAGATTACCCATTAGGTGCTGGGACGTTGGGAAAACAGGCATTTGAAACGGGCGAGCTGTATAAAAACGGTGCAACAGAGGTTCACATTGTAGCGACATTAGAAAACCTAGCAGTTATCAAACAGACCTATCAGATGCTTGCTCCACTATCCTTTGGCAAAGGTTCTATAGGATTCTTTATCGATATAGCAGAAATGACCGAAGAAGAGCGAGGAAAAATCGCATTTCAGATGGGCAGAGTGAACGTCAAGGTCATTTCATTAGGGTATGCGCTATCTGTAGAGAAAGCATTGTTCTATATTGGAATGTTCCGAGCAGTCAAAGAAAGACCGCTACATATACAAATCAATGTCGACTCTCCTACCTTACTGGAGATGGAGATTCTGCTTCAGGGTGGCGCGAATACTATCGGAGTCAACAATCCGAGAGAAATTCTACCATTGTTTGATGAATCAGTCTAAATCAGGGAATTGAAAATCTGAAAATTTCAGGTATAATAAGAGTGTTGAAAGTGCTGCTGCTTCAAGTAGTACTTTTCTTTTTTATCTAAAAAATCTTTTAAAAGATTGCTTATACATAAAGCACCGATAATTGGTTACGTGCTGAGAAATAGGGACGCCATAGGTACTACTAGGGCAATGACTAACGAATCACAAGAGCGAAGAAAACAACCAAACCCTGCCTGATTTCCTCCATAGTAAAAAGGAGGGCCATTATTCTGTTGTAGGAACCTCTAGAAATAATGGACATCGGACCACCAGAATGAAGGAACCAGACAGTTATCTGACTGGTTCCATCCATAGTTATAAAGAGTACTATTACTCTTGTGTAGGAACTTCTAGAGTAATAGATAACGGACCATCAAAATGAAGAAAACAGGCAAACCTTGCATGTTTTCCTCTACAGAACAAAGGAGTGAGAATTTTGCCCAAAGATGAAATCGTAACGGGTCCTGAAGTCATAGGGATCGTATCAAAGTATATGTCGAAAGAGCATACGGCTTTTGTCGCCAAAGCGTACAAATATGCGGAAAAGGCTCATGAAGGACAAATCAGAAAATCAGGTGAACCGTACATTATTCATCCGATACAAGTAGCGGGAATTTTAGCTGAACTGCATATGGACCCTCACACAGTTGCAACTGGTTTTTTACATGATGTTGTAGAAGATACAGAAGTGACCTTAGAGGATTTAAAAGACGAGTTTGGTGAAGATGTTGCTATGCTGGTAGACGGGGTAACAAAGCTTGGGAAAATCAAGTATAAATCTCATGAAGAGCAGCTGGCTGAAAACCATCGGAAAATGCTGTTGGCAATGGCTCAGGATTTACGGGTTATCATGGTTAAGCTAGCAGATAGATTACATAATATGCGTACGTTGAAGCATCTGCGTGATGATAAGCAACGCCGGATTGCTCAGGAAACTTTGGAGATTTACGCACCTCTTGCCCATCGTTTAGGGATGAGTCGTATCAAATGGGAGCTAGAAGATACAGCTCTTAGATACATCAATCCGAAGCAATACTACCGCATTGTTCATTTGATGCAAACAAAGCGTGAAGAGCGTGAAGAGTACATCGTAGAAGCGGTAGAGGATATTAAGAAAGCTACGGAAGACTTGGAAATCTATGCGGAAATCTATGGTAGACCGAAGCATATTTATTCGATTTATAGAAAAATGAAGGATCAGAAAAAACAGTTCACAGAAATCTATGATCTGCTTGCGATTCGAGTGATCGTTGATTCTATTAAAGACTGTTATGCTGTTTTAGGTGCAATTCATACAAAATGGACGCCAATGCCAGGGAGATTCAAAGACTATATTGCCATGCCAAAAGCGAACATGTATCAGTCGATTCATACAACGGTTATCGGGCCAAAAGGAAACCCTGTCGAGGTACAAATCAGAACACACGAGATGCACCAAATTGCTGAGTTCGGGGTTGCTGCTCACTGGGCATACAAAGAGGGCAAAACAGATAAGGTTGAAGAAAGTGACGACAGTAGACAACTGAGCTGGTTCCATGAAATATTAGAGCTTCAGGATGAAAGCTTTGATGCCTCTGACTTTATGGAAAGTGTCAAAGGAGATATTTTCAGTGATAAAGTCTATGTGTTTACACCAACAGGGGATGTTACTGAGCTACCAAAAGGATCTGGACCGCTCGATTTTGCTTATAGTGTGCATACAGAAATCGGCAACAAAACAACAGGTGCCAAGGTCAATGGTAAGATGGTTCAATTGGATTATACCTTGAAAAACGGTGATATCATTGAAGTGTTGACTTCTCCAAATTCGTTTGGACCAAGTCGTGACTGGCTGAAAATGGTGAAAACCAGTAAAGCTCGTAATAAAATCAAACGCTTCTTCAAGGTTCAAGATAGAGAAGTGAACATTATCAAGGGGCATGATGCAATCAGTAAATTCTTGAATGAACATGGTTTTATGCCAAAAGAATTTATGAGTAAAACAAAAATTGCTGAAGCTGTTGAACGCTTTAACTATCAAACCGAAGATGATTTGTACGCTGCTGTGGGATACGGAGAAATCAGCGCACAGGTGGTCGCAAATCGTCTGACTGAGAAAGCACGGAAAGAGCAGGAACTAGAACGTCAGAAGCAGGAAGCCGAAGAGCTGATGACCCAGCCTGTTAAAAAAGAATCCGACAAAATGAAAGTTCGCCATGAAGGCGGCATCGTCATTCAAGGAATCGATAATTTACTGGTACGCTTAAGCCGTTGTTGTAATCCTGTACCAGGAGATAAAATCGTCGGTTACATCACAAAAGGCCGCGGTGTATCTATCCACCGTGCTGATTGTCCGAATGTTCAGCACCAAGAAGAATTGGCTGAGCGGATGATTGAAGTAGAATGGGAAGACACAAACAATATTCGTCAGGAATATGACGCGGATCTTGAAATTTATGGTTACAATCGCAGTGGCCTGCTGAATGATGTTCTGATGGCTGTCAGTACGATGACCAAGAATCTAGTTAGTGTCGAGGCGAAGCCGACGAAAGATAAGATGGCTGTCATTCACATTACTGTGAAAATCCAGAACTTGTCGCATTTAAAAACGATTGTTGATAAAATCAAGAATGTGCCGGACGTTCATAGCGTTCGTCGAACAAATGGCTAGGAGGAAAGCAGAATGAAAGCAGTGATTCAACGTGTCTCTCAGGCGAAAGTCGAAATTGAAGGACAAATGATTGGAGAAATAGGCTCAGGCTTTATGGTTCTATTGGGCATTCATTCAGACGATACACTTGAGGATGTCGGCTATCTTGTTCGGAAAATCGGTAAGCTTCGTGTTTTCGAGGATTCTGAAGGGAAGATGAACTTAGACATCCAAACCGCTGGTGGTGGGATATTGAGTATTTCTCAATTTACATTGTACGCAGACACGAAAAAAGGCAATCGCCCAAGTTTTGTGTCAGCTGCACGACCTGAACAGGCAATTCCTCTATATGAAGCCTTCAATCAACAGCTTCGGGAGATAGGCTTGCTTGTTGCAACCGGAGAATTTGGTGGAGACATGGCTGTTACATTGACCAATGATGGACCGGTAACAATCATTATTGATACAAAAGAAAAATGAACAACAGTCCGCTATTCACGTAAACTTGTGAATGGTGGGCTGTTTTACTGTAGTGTAAAAGTATTCTATGTAAATGGGTGCTGAATCAGGTATAATGGATTATTGAGTAAGCGTTAACAATTTTGGAGGTCTTAATGAAAAAGTATAAAGAAGAACTATTGCCATTATTGGGGAAATTACCTGTACCAGAACTAACACATACCATGAGCCAGCTTGTTGAATGGGCTGCGCCGTTTTTGACAGACTTAGAACAAAGGGACTTCGAAAAAATCGTGAAGCAGTTTTCCACAAATGAGGGGCTGAAACTTCAAGAACGATTGGAATTACATTGGCAAGAAACAGAAGGGAGCTGGTTAGCTGATTTTTGGCAAGAAAGCTATTTGAATGGGCGCGGATATGTTCAGAGTGAAACAAACTTTGGGCTAGTGATTCAAGATGAGGCGCATCGGTGTGTTTCGTCACGTGCAGAAAAGGCGGCACAGCTCATTTATCAGTTAACTAAGATTTACCTTGCTTTCGTTGAGGAAAGTTATCCGCTAGAATTTGCAAAAAACAAGCAGCATGTGGATATGTCTTATTATGAAAATTTTTTTGGAAGCTGTAGAACACCAACTATTGATAAGGATCTGTTTTTCAAAAATGAACAAGCCAATAATTATGTCCTTATTTTGAATGAAGGGAATTATTATCAGCTTGAAGTCATCGATTCATCTGGAAACCTGCATTCTTTGAAAAGTATTTTAGAAAATATCAACTACATTTTAGCTGTAAAACAACCTGCTTTGAGCGGTGAAAGGGATCTGGCCTATCTGTTCGGTGTTGACAGAAGCAATGCTTATCAGGCCTATCAACAGTTGAATAGACAAAAAGAGAATGCAGAAAATTGTCAGCTGATTGAAACAGCATTATTTATTTTGAGTTTCACTGACGGAAAGGATGAAACAGTCGAGGAACGTGTAGCTACCATGCTGTTGAACGGGCAGGATCAGATTTTTACCAAGACACTCCAGGCACTGATTACTAAAAATGGTTCAATCGGGTTTAACATTGAACATACAGCGGTCGATGGCGTTCCGACAATGAACCTATTGGCAAAGGTATTCGATGCAATCAAAATGGAGACCCTTGTTACCAGTCAAAGGCAGGAGACGAGCTTGATCAATCGATTGTCCTGGCAGTTTTCTCCGGAATTGCTTGAGATGTTGGTACGGTGCCGCAGAGCAGTGGAAGAAGAGGCCGCAGCATACTCTATTCATCATCGAACAGTTGATGGCATTGGGAAAAATGTATTGAAAGAGCTCAAGATAAGTCCGGATGCGTATTTTCATATGGCGCTGGCAGTAGCGCAAAAGGATGTTTTTGGGTGTTTGAAATCAGTTTATGAACCGGTGGCGATGCGTGGATTTTATGGTGGTCGAACGGAATGTGCACGTTCCCTGAGTACGCAGAAGAAGATTTTTTCAGAAGCATTTTTAAATAAAGAAAAAGCGTTCGAGAAAGCAGAGCTGACTGAATTGTTTCTGGATGGAATAGCTGCTCACAGCAAGAGACTGGTCAAGTGTCAAAAAGGCCTAGGAGTGGAACGTCATTTATTTGGCTTACAGAAGATGGTGCCCGATTCGCTTGACGCAGCCTATTTTTTCCAGTCAGAAGCAATCAAAAAATTAACAAGAAACTTTCTTTCCACGACAGGTATTCCCAGTGATTTATTGGAGTCATTCAGCTTTTGTCCGGTAGATCAAGAGGGGTTTGGGCTGTATTACGGAATACTAGAAGATAGAATAGTGCTCACTATTTCTTCTAAAAAGGAGCAGCGAGAAGAAGGTAAATTGCTGATCCAACAGCTGGAATTCTACCTGTTGGATCTACTGAAGTTATTCAATCAAACAGATAGAGAATAGTGGCGTGAGTCGTTGTTCAATAGAATAAGGTGCAAAGGACGATAGTTGTCCTTTGCGCTTTTTTGGTTTATTTTTCGAGGTACAGTGCAGTATCTTTAGCCAAGAAAAAGGGGCGTAGATACGCAACTGTATTCGAAAGGGGCAAGATGTCCTTACTTAGCTTGATACCAAGCTCTTGTTCCAGATAGGTGCGTCTTACAAGGATACGCGCCCATAGCTCGGGGTATTGTTGTTGGATGGCGTTCTGCAGATCTTGATCAGCTAGTGCCACACATTCTTCTGCACTGACACCAGTATATCCCTTCACCGATGGTATGATATCGATTTGCAGTATCATACCGCTTTTCAATGTTTCGGTTGAACCAGGATAAATTGGAGAAGACATCCATTCCTCATCTGACACTAAGTGACCCGGGTTCAAATGCCAATGATAGTCTTTTTTTGGAAAGATCGCTTCGATCTGCGTATAGAAGTCACCGCCAGATACTCCTATCTTGATGTGTTCCAACCAATAGGCAACGGTACGGAAATAAGGCTTGACTAGACGTTCCAAATAGTCTTTTTGGTTGTCTGGCAGTTGCTCTTCGGATTGGATGACGAAGCCGGTACGACTAGATAATCCACCTTTGAATGCGGTAGTCAAGGATAGTGAGTCACCAAGAGCTGCCTGCTTATTGGTTGGATAAAGATTGGCCTTTTCAAATCGTTGACCAACTGCTGCGATCGATACGACTGTATTTGGTTGACCTTGAGCAGTCAGATGATTTCCCAAGGTTGTTTCCGCTACGCCTATTTCTACAGCGTCCATTGCTTCTAAGATACAGGAAGAGGAAAGGTTAGCCCCATATTCATAATGGGCGATTTCGTTTGCGTTGTTCGTACTGCGTATGCCGACATCACCATCAACAAACAGATGGGTACCGTTGCTAATCTCTGCCTGAGCGGCTGTTGCGTTTTTAATTGCTTCGACAATAAAATAAGGGAGATCAAAATAGTGAGAAGATACGCTGTTTTTGGTGGTAAACATTTTCCAGCCAACTAACCCAATCTTGTTTTTCTTCTCGATACCTGCCTCCTTGAGCAGCTCTTCCAACGGCTGTTCATTATCCATTGGTTGATTAGGTAATGAAAATAGAGGGCTATGCTTTAGTTCAGCTGGGATTCTGGAATAGTTAGCCATCTTCAAATTTTCATTCCCAAGAATAAGCGTACAAGTTCCAGAGTTATCAATTAATAGCAGACCTTCCTCAAAGCGTGGGATGAAACCAGTCAGGTATTCGAAATTTCCACCATGCTCTTTATCTGCATAGATGATTAACAGATCAAATTTTTCTTTGCTCATCGCGTTTAGCAATTTCTCTTGACGTTCTTTCATTGTGTCATCTGTCAATAAAGTCGGTGCCACGGCAGGAAATATAGTTGGACGTTTGATTTTTCCGAGTCGAATTGATTTATTTGTCATGATTTTCTGTCTCCTTTGAGTGTTGTAAGTATTTTTATATTATTTGCTTCTAATTCTTTGAGTAATGCGCCTTCTGGTATGGTGTCTGTAATCAGGATATCAATGTCGGAAAGGGGACAAATGTTGAAAAAACCGATTTTGTCCATTTTAGAATGGTCTGCCAAAGCAATGACCGTCTGACCGTGCTTGACCATTTCCCGTTTGACCAATCCTTCTTCCTGTGTATGGATAAATACACCCTCAGGAGAAAGAGCAAATACCCCTAACAATGTATAATTTGTGATGTATTGCTTTATGGCTGATACAGTTTCCGCACCAGAAAGGAAAAGCTGCTCCTTATGTAGATTACCGGGTAGGAGAGTAATTGACGCTTGTCCATTTTTAGCTAGCCTTGCCGCATGGGTCAATGAATTTGTGATAGCTGTGATTTTTTTTTGTTGTAGCGGAAGGATTGCTGCCTCAACTGTTGTTGAAGAGTCAAAAAGTATGGATGAGCCGTCTTCAATCAGCTCAGCAACTTGACGTCCGATTGATTGCTTTACGTCATTCGACATATGTGAACGCTCATTGTAGTCAAAGATTACCGCTTCTTTTTTTGTTGAAACGGCACCACCATGGATGCGGCGAACAAGCTGTTGCTGTTCAAGTCGAATTAAATCTCTTCGGATGGTGTCCTTCGATACGTGCATCGTTTCTGCCAGCTCATCAATGGTTGCTCGCTGTTCCTTATCAATAATAGCCAGAATCTGCGCTAACCGTTCTTCTATCAGCATAATCATTCCCCCTATAGAAATAAAATAGCATGTCGTGCAATGTTTTGCAACTTTAATTTTTAATAATGCAAAAAAATGCAATCAGTGATCAATAAAAAAGAAGAAGCAGTGAGTCAGGGGTCCCTGTTTCTTCTTTTTTATTGTCTAGTTGAATCATGTCTGAGAAGCTAGCCTTCCATTTCTTCCAGCTCTAAGCTTAGCTCTTCCCACTCATTTAATTGTTGCTCTTGCTCTGCGCGTTTTTCTTCCAATTCTTTGTTCAAAGCCATCAACTGGACATGGTCCTCCACCATTTCTGGACGACTCATTTCAGCTTCCAGCGTATCGATGCATTCGTCCAGTTCAGCTAGCGTTTCTTCGATTTGTGTGATTTTTCTTTTCAAATTACGTACGATCTTTTGGGCTTCCTTGTTCAAGAAAAAGTCATTTTTGGTTGTATTCACTACTTCTGCTTGCTTCTGATCTGCTGCAGCTAAGGCAGCTAGTTCTTCTTCTTCTTTTTTCTTTTCCAAATAATAATCATAATCGCCTAAATACAGCTTACTACCATTTTCAGAAAGCTCAATAACCTTCGTTGCAATCCGATTGATGAAGTAACGGTCATGGGAAACGAAAAGTAATGTTCCCTCATAATCGATCAGGGCATTTTCCAAGACTTCTTTATTGTCGATATCAAGGTGATTGGTCGGTTCATCCAAGATGAGAAAATTTTCCCTGTTCATTGACAGCTTGGCTAGTGCGACCCGAGCCTTTTCCCCACCACTTAGTAGAGGGATTGTTTTTTCTACATCATTTCCACTAAAAAGGAAGCTGCCTAAAACATTGCGAATCTCTTTTTCCGGTGTGGTTGGATGTTCGTCCCACAGCTCGGCTAAAACAGTTTTGTTTCCATGTAGATTTGCTTGTTCCTGATCGTAATAACCAATCGATACATTGGTCCCAAGTGAAAGCTCTCCTTCAATAAACGGTAGCTTGCCAATAATTGATTTTAACAGGGTGGATTTACCAATCCCGTTTGGTCCAACTAAAGCAATAGCTTCTTGCCGGCGGACATCCATATTGATAGGAGCGGAGAGAATGGTTTCATCATAGCCGATGGCACCGTCTTCTAGCTGTAAGACAACATTTCCGGAGGTTTTTTCGATACCAAAAAGGAAGTTTGCCGATTTTTCATCACCTTGTGGTCGATCCAGACGCTCCATCTTTTCCAATGTTTTCCGGCGACTTTGAGCTCTTTTGGTTGTAGAAGCACGCACCAGATTTCGTGCAACAAAGTCCTCTAACTTATGGATTTCTGTTTGTTGTTTTTCAAAAGCCTTCCATTCGCTTGTCAGCTGTTCTGCTTTTAGTTTCAAGTATTTAGAATAATTGCCTTTGTAATAATGCATTTTTCTTCTGCTTAGCTCATAAATTTCTGTTACGACCTTATCCAAAAAGTACCGGTCATGTGAAACAATCAGCAGGGCACCGGAGTAGTTTGGTAAATAGCCTTCAAGCCACGAGAGCGTCTCGATATCTAAGTGGTTGGTCGGCTCATCCAAAATTAAAATATCCGGTTTTTGCAACAGCATACGGGCTAGAGCTAGACGTGTTTTTTGACCACCTGACAAAGCATTGATCGGTCGCTCATAAAAGCTTTCATCAAAGCCGAAGCCATGTAGAACAGAGCGAATTTCATTTTCCATTCCATAGCCATTGTTGTCAGCAAAATCTTGTTGTAGCCGATCGTATTCCTTCATCAGATTTTGATAATCCGTTGTTTCAGGGTCGACCTGACTGATCAGCTGTTCCAGTTCACGCATTCGATTTTCCATTGCAATGACTGAGGCAAATGCTTGCAACATCTCATCCCAGACATTCTTATCTGAGGCTAGCCCTGTATCTTGAGCTAGGTAGCCAAGTGTCGCTGTTTTACTTTTTGCGATAGTTCCAGCATCCGCCGGGTCGATCCCTGCAATGATTTTCAACAGTGTGGACTTCCCAGCACCATTGCGGCCAACAAGCGCAATCCTACTGTTGTCCGCAATTTCCATTTGTATGTTTTCAAACAAAGTCTCAGCTCCAAAGTATCGAGCAATTTGATTTGCCTGTAATAAAATCATAATTATATCCTCGTTTCGTTTTAATCCTACTCAGTGTAGCATAAAATATAGAAAAATTCAGGTCTGTAAAATGATACAGTTAGCAAATATGTTTCATTTTGGAAATATTTCTGATTTTATGAGCAGTAACATTGCTTTTTCTCAGGCAAAACTGCTATTATTAACAGTGGAGATATAGAATAGTTGGAGGTATGAATGTGAAAGAACAAACGATACCAAAAGCCACTGCTCGGCGGCTTCCTTTATATTATAGGTATTTACGTATTTTATACGATGCAGGAAAAAGTAAAGTTTCTTCAACAGAGTTGAGTGAAGCAGTTCAAGTAGATAGTGCAACGATCCGTAGGGATTTTTCTTACTTTGGTGAGTTAGGAAAACGTGGCTACGGCTATGATGTTGAGAACTTGATGAACTTTTTCGGAAAAACATTGAATGATGATGAATTGACGAATGTTGCGTTGATTGGTGTTGGTAATCTCGGAAGCGCATTATTGAAGTATAAATTCCATCAAAGCAACAGTATTCGTGTAAGCTGTGCGTTTGATATCAATGAGGATATCGTTGGTAGAATTGTGGACGGCGTGCCCGTTTACCCAATCGAAGACATGCTTGAGCAAATCAAGATTCAACAAATCGAAGTAGCGATTTTGACCTTGCCGGCCAGAAAAGCACAGGATGTGGTGAATCAATTGGCAGAAGCGGGAATCAAAGGGATTTTAAACTTTACGATTGCTCGCCTGGCAGCACCTTCCGATGTATTGATCCAGAATGTGGACCTAACAAACGAATTGCAGACCTTGATTTACTTCTTGCATAATGACGATCTTGTTGTGGCTGAAGAAAAAGAACAGAAATAATCAAAACGGCTGAAGCGTTTCGCTTCAGCCGTTTTACTGTCTATATTCTTGTAGAAAAACAATATCTTTATTTCGGTATTTCGACAATACCATAATGCACGATCAATTGAACGATAACAACTAAGGCATTCATTCCACAATGACTGATGATCGATGTCCAGATTTTTCCAGTCATTTTGTAGAGGATTGCAAAGAACAATCCAAGGAAAAAGTAGACAAAAAAGTTTCCATCAAAGTGGATGATTGAAAAGAGTGCAGAGCTGAGAAGGGCTGCCGGCCAAAAACCGGTTTTTTCAAAAGTAAATAAATCCGTCAAAGACCGTCTGAAAACAAATTCCTCCATGATTGGTCCGCCGATGATAGTTGCCAGAATAAACAGCTTATTATCGACGATAATGGAAATGATACTTTCAGTATTTTCAGAGCTTGGTTCTGTATTTGTGATTGCTGTTTGGATACCCATGATAATTGCTTGTAAAAATATCGCAATCAGAATGCCGCTGACACCCAGTAGCAGAATAAAGACAGGAGAAGACAGTTTGCCTTCCTGTTCAATCATTGTAGGTTGTTTGTCTTTAAAGTAAAGAAAAATCATTAGCCCTGCGCCTAAAATATATGTGATCGTAGATGCTGTAATGATAGCATCTTGAGAAAAGGGAGCAACCAGCATAGGCGATAAATATACGGCTAGATAAAGCAAGACCATCGAGATGCTTATCTTTTTTGCAGACATGGAGAACCTCCTTTCAATTTTTGCAATTACCTAAAATTATAGCATAGAGAAAACAAATTCTGTATATAAATTCTGTAAAATATTTTACGCATAAAAAGAGTGTCCACTGCCCATAATGATGTCCAAAGTAAAAACACACCTTAGTATTTTATAAAAGGAGAATCATTTTTTTCGATAGCCTAGAAGCAAGAAGATAAAGATGGCAAAGAATAATGCTTCCCATAAAGTTGTCGTCCAGTTGAACGCTTTATCCACGCCAAAAAAGAAATTTCCGATGTTCGCTACGACTAAATATAGGAATGTGAGTATAAATGTTTGAGCGAGTCGTTGTTTCATGGTTTTTCCTCCCTTCGTTGGTTTTGATAGGCTTGATTTATGTGTGGCATATAGTCTGAGGAGTAGTAACTGAAAGTCCAATGATAAGCGGAACAAGATATTTCTATGTGAATGTCTTTTGTTTTATTCTACCATGAAGCGGTTAAATCGTTGTAGCAGAACGATAATTTTTAAAAGCCGTTAAAGAAAAACGGATTTTACATACAAAAGACTTGCATTACAAAAGAGAAATGAGTATTATAAATAGTGTAGTTAGCACTCTATATGCAAGAGTGCTAAAATCAACTAAACTATTTTTATTATGGAGGGATTCATTGTGTTAAAACCATTAGGCGATCGTGTGATTCTTGAAGTCGCTCAAGAAGAAGAAAAAACAGTAGGAGGCATCGTTCTTGCTTCAGCTGCAAAAGAAAAACCGCAAAACGGAACGGTCATCGCAGTGGGAGAAGGCCGTGTTCTTGATAACGGTACAAAAGTTCCTGCAGAAGTTAAAGAAGGCGATACAGTTATGTTTGAAAAGTATTCAGGAACAGAAGTTAAATTTGACGGAAAAGAGTATTTGATCGTTTCCGGAAAAGATATCATTGCAATCGTCGAGTAAGACTCGATATTTCATAGTATTTAATAATTAAAATCAACGATAAGGTGGGAAAATAATCATGGCAAAAGAAATCAAATTTGCAGAAGATGCGCGTGCAGCAATGCTTCGCGGTGTAGATATTTTAGCAGATACAGTCAAAGTAACATTAGGACCAAAGGGACGTAACGTTGTTTTAGAAAAATCATACGGTTCACCACTGATCACAAATGATGGTGTAACAATCGCAAAAGAAATCGAATTAGAAGATCATTTCGAAAATATGGGCGCAAAGCTTGTTTCAGAAGTAGCTTCTAAGACAAATGATATTGCTGGTGACGGAACAACAACAGCAACTGTTTTGACGCAAGCAATTGTTCGTGAAGGACTGAAAAACGTGACTGCGGGAGCTAATCCTTTAGGCATTCGTCGCGGGATTGAACTGGCAACAAAAACAGCTGTAGAAGAACTACACAACATTTCGATCGTTGTTGACTCTAAAGAAGCGATTGCACAGGTTGCTGCAGTTTCTTCCGGTTCTGAAAAAGTTGGTCAGCTGATCGCTGATGCAATGGAAAAAGTAGGTAACGACGGTGTTATTACTATTGAAGAATCTAAAGGGATCGAAACAGAGCTAGATGTGGTTGAAGGTATGCAGTTTGACCGTGGCTATCTTTCTCAATACATGGTTACAGACAATGATAAAATGGAAGCTGTTTTAGAAAATCCATATATCCTGATTACCGATAAGAAAATCTCAAACATTCAGGACATCCTTCCATTATTGGAACAAATCCTGCAACAGTCACGTCCATTGTTGATTATCGCTGATGACGTAGACGGAGAAGCCTTACCAACCTTAGTATTGAACAAAATCCGTGGAACATTCAACGTAGTAGCAGTAAAAGCACCTGGTTTCGGCGATCGTCGTAAAGCAATGCTTGAAGATATCGCTACATTAACTGGCGGTACAGTGATTACTGAAGACTTAGGCCTTGAATTGAAAGACACAACAATTGAAAACCTTGGAAATGCAAGTAAAGTCGTCGTTGATAAAGACAACACAACAATCGTTGAAGGTGCTGGTGAAAAAGCAGCAATCGACGCGCGTGTTCAATTAATTAAAAATCAAATTGCAGATACAACATCTGATTTTGACCGCGAAAAATTACAAGAACGTCTAGCTAAGTTAGCTGGTGGTGTGGCAGTAGTTAAAGTTGGTGCTGCAACAGAAACTGAGTTGAAAGAATTGAAATTACGTATTGAAGATGCGTTGAATGCAACACGTGCCGCTGTTGAAGAAGGCATGGTATCCGGTGGTGGTACTGCACTGGTAAACGTAATCGGTAAAGTTTCTGAAGTAGAAGCTGAAGGCGATGTAGCAACAGGTGTGAAAATCGTGATTCGTGCATTGGAAGAACCAATTCGTCAAATCGCAGAAAATGCTGGATATGAAGGCTCTGTGATTGTTGATAAACTGAAAAATATCGATTTGGGAACAGGATTCAATGCAGCGAATGGCGAATGGGTAAACATGGTAGAAGCCGGAATCGTTGACCCAACAAAAGTAACACGTTCTGCACTGCAAAACGCAGCATCTGTTGCAGCATTATTGCTGACAACTGAAGCAGTTGTTGCAGACAAACCAGAACCAGCAGGGGTAGCAGCACCTGCGATGGACCCATCAATGGGTATGGGCGGCATGATGTAATAGATCTTTGAGAATCCTGAGAAATCAGGGTTCTTTTTTTTATGACTTACATTTCCACCACATTACTAGATGTAAAGGAAATGAAGGCTAAAGAAAAAGCCCTACATACTCTTATTTGAGTGACAGGGCCATTTTAGTGTTTTACCAGTTTTGCATTATGAGTATACCACCGTAAGTAGCAACGTACTTGCCACCTTGATATTTAGAACTTCTAAACTGTAAAGTACCAGCATACCAACGTTTAAATGTATTATTGTATTCTGAATAATATGCTGTGCTATTAAAGCTAGGTACAGAACTAGTCAATGTTATAGTTTTTCCGTAAGTTACACTTCTCAAATTATTAGTTGGGTCGTCGTTACTAGAAATAACAGTAACATCTTTATAAGCACTATCTAGCTCAATAAATGAGTTTTCATCGATTTCAATTCTTACCATTTCTCCTGTTTCTTTTACCTCCACTTTATTCATTTCAGGGGTATAAGAATAGTGCGACGGTTTAGTTTCTGCTTGAGAATGTACTGGTGCAATGAAAGTGCCTAATAAAATGAAACCGAACAAAATTTTTTTCATAACAAAACTCCTTTTCTTTTTATTTAATCTCATTATAAAAAAAATATCTTTGAGTCGAACAAAATTTACTGAATTAAAAATAAAAATTACTGATTATTTCAAGTTGATGTTGAATTAAACGCTTTTGATAGATGGAACTAGTTTTAATCTAAATAAGGTGTATGTAAATTTATTTGAGTTCCATCAAACAAGGTCTTATCTCCAACTACACAACAAAAACCTCCGTCAGATTTGTCATGACAGAGGTTTTAATTCATTTATTTCAAACTAAAGGGCAGTTCTCTTTCAGCATAATCTCTTGGATTTGGGACGATTCCAAGTTGGTAATGTATTGTGCCGCCTTGAAGGAGATTGTCATGAGTGAAGAACAAGGAAGTGTAGCTGTCTTCATTGCGTGTTATTTCATGAACAAATTGTTGTTGTACATGGTTTGGTGAGCTAGAAATGGTCAGTGTCTTTCCATTTGATAGATGAAGTGTTGCTTGATCAAACAATGGAATGCCGATGACATATTCTCCACTTCCGGCAGTCACTGGATAGAAGCCTAGCGAGCTGAAAATGAACCAACCGGACATACTCCCGTTATCTTCATCGCCGGGATAGCCTTGCGGTGTTGCGCTAAAGCATTGTGTCATTAGCTGCTTGATCATCGGTTGTGCCATTTCGGGTTTACCTAAATAGTTGAATAAGTATGGGAAGTGGAAACTAGGCTGATTTGATAAAGCAACCTGCCCGAATTCAATCGCTGCCATCTCACTCATTTCATGGATTTCAAACCCATAGCCACCTGTGTTATAAAGTGGTTTCTGATTGCATAGCTCAATCAATTTTTTCTCATAGGCATCTTTTCCGCCATGAGCGTCGATTAAACCAGCGAAGTCGTGATACACGGCGTAGCTGCTTTGCCATGCGCTGCCCTCCGCGTAATCTGTTCCCCAACGATGAGAGTCAAAGTCTTCACGGAAGTGCCCCTCTGTATCCTTTGCTCGCATAAAACCGGTTTCTTTATCAAAGATATTGACATAATTTTTGGCATGCTCTTTGTAATCCGCTACACTATCATCATTTAGAGCCGATCCAACCTGATAGATACAAAAGTCGCTGTAGCAGTAATCTAAGGTATGGTTGACTGATTCATGATAGGTGCTTGGAACATAACCATATTTTAAATAATCATAGGTTCCTCGGCGACCATAGTTAGCATGATCGCTTTGGTCGGTCGCAGCCTTTTTCATTGCATGTAGAAATTCAGGCATCAGATCAGAACGAATCCCCTTTACAGCCGCGTCAGCAATCACCGCATCGATCAAAGTACCAGGCATCATCCCACGTTCATCGGGAGAAAGCCATTTTGGCAGGAAGCCGGTTTCCTTGAAGCTATTCAAAAAGCCTTCCAGCATTTCTCCATATTTATCCGTAGCAATCAACGAGTATAGAGGGTAAACAGTTCTGAAGGTATCCCAAAAGCCATTATTTGTATAGAAAACTCCTTCGCGGACACATTTATTGAAGGTATCGTAATGAACGGGCTTATTCTCAGCATTCATTTCATAAAAGGTCTGCGGGAATAAAAACGTTCGATACAGGCAATGGTAGAAGGTTGCTATCTGTTGCTTGTCGTGATGAGTAATGTCGATTTTGCTCAAATACTTTTCCCAAGAAGATTGTGCCTGATTCAGATAGTCAGCTTTTGACCAGCTCAGTTCTCTGGAAAGATTCAGCTGTGCTTGATCGGCAGAGATAAAAGAAGTGCCGAAACGAATTTCCTGTTCAGATAAATCTCCAAAACGAAGGATGACAAACCCGTCTTTGCCTATTGTTTCTCCTTCAATGAGCGTGAGCTCACTTTCAAAATGAAGGACAAAATAGAAAGTGAAATCTTCATCTTCACAGCCGGCGTAATTGATGATCTGACCTAGGACAGTTGTCTCATCTAGCTGTTTCAGCTCATAACGGCCTGGTAAAGATAAAGCCAATCCGCCATTTTTTTGATTTCCGGAAAGAGAGAGCAATCCACCATACATGCTGGGGATTAGTTGTGAGTTGATTTGGTAACGACAACTAGTAATCTCTAAACATGCCGGATTAAAGGTACTTTCCTCTGGACGGTACGAGCTTTGGGCATGGAAGAGGGTATTTTCGCTTAGCTCACCGCTGATAGGGAGTAGGACAAGCTGGCTGAAATCACCCATCCACGGACTAGGCTGATGGGTGAGTCGAAAGCCTTGGAAAGTATGATCGTTTGGATGAAACCACCAGCTTCCTTTTTGATTGGTAGTTTGTGGGGCAAAGTAATTCATACCAAATGGTACTCCGGTATATGGTAGACAATTGCCGTGAGAAAAACTGTATTGATTGTCTGTCCCATGGCGCGTATCGATGGTTGAAATTTTCATGACGAAGTGAGCTCCTTATTTATTGGTAGTAGATTGTCGTAAAACAAGCTTGACTGGAACTTTTTCATCAGGGGTCGCTGTTTGCTTGATCAAAGCAAGGATTTTTTCGCCAGCAAGTTTGCCGAGCTCAGCAAAGTTCTGAGCAATGGTCGTCAATGGAGGATCAATCAAAGAAGCTGCTTGAATATCATCAAATCCAATGATAGAAAAGTCTTTTGGAAGTTGATAGTTCGCTTGCTTCAGTTGTCTCATCAATTCAATTGCAACGAGATCATTTTCACAAATCGCTGCTGTCAGTTGGTTTTCTTGGATATAAGTGATAGCTGTTTTGATGGTCGCAGCTGGGTCATCCAGCTTAGTCCGAAATGCCAAATCACTTTTTTTCAACCCATCGATATACCCCAGATATCGCTGTCTAACAGATTGAGGGTGATGAGTTGCTCCAAAAATATAGCCAATTTTCTGATGTCCATCGTGGACCAGTTGGTTGATTGCCAGCTGGCCTCCTTGAAAGTTATCGGAAAGGACGGCCGGAAAAGAAAAATCATAGAGTTTCTTATCCAATGTCACTACAGGGAAATCTAGTGCGGCCAACTCAAATAGCAAATCCAGCTGAGCTTCTGAGGTAACGGCGTAGTAAATCAAGCCATCAAATTCTTGGAGGATCATCTGAGCAGATCGTTGTTCCAGATAATCAGAGGGCGTCATAAGCAATTCATAGGAATGCTCTTGAATGATCGGATAAATGCCTTCTGTAAAATTTCCGAGTGACAGGTCATTAGCGAAAGGCAGGACAAAAAGAATCTTGCCTGTCTGGACATGCTCCGTCTGTTGCTTTTTAACAAAGCTGCCGCGCCCTTGTTCTCTATAAATATAGCCTTCGCTTTCTAGCTCAGTCAGTGCTCGTTTTGATGTGATGCGACTCACCTGATATTTTTCAGATAGTTCCATTTCTGTAGGTAGTTTACTTTCCGGGGCCAGTGTTCCGGAATCAATCATTTGTTGGAGATCTCCATAAATCTTTTTGTATAAAGGTTGTTTCATAATCGATTACACCTCTTAAGTTGATATATCATATTTTGATGATAACATATCCCTAAAAATTTGAAAACCCTTTTAATTTTTAAATCAATACTAGACATGAATAAAAAAGCGAGGTATACTGAGTGTGCTAAAATGGTATATCAAATTATGAGGATAGGTGATAACATGGTATATAAAAAAATACCTAATTCAGTAGAAAACTTTATGGCAGTCATTACAGAAAAATGTGGAGAAGCGCACAGTGATTGGGCGGAAAACTTCAATGCAGCCTTTGCAAATACACTATTAACAACTGTTAAACGACATTCAGACGGCACGACATTCCTGTTAACCGGAGATATTCCGGCGATGTGGCTGCGTGATTCGACTGCACAGGTACGTCCTTATTTAGTTGTTGCCAAAGAAGATGAAGAGCTGGCTGATATGATCTGTGGATTGGTGAAGAAGCAATTTAATTTTATTAATATAGATCCTTATGCGAATGCTTTCAATGAAGAAGCGAATGGGGCAGGGCATCAATCGGACCATACGGAGATGAATGACTGGATTTGGGAGCGCAAATATGAAATCGATTCACTTTGTTACCCTGTTCAATTGGCGTATCTTCTTTATAAAAACACTGGGCGTACAGATCAATTCGATGAAGCTTTTGTTGAAGGTGTCAAGAAGATCTTAACAGTATTTCGTACAGAACAGGATCATAGAACCTCGCCATATCGCTTTGTTCGAGACACGACAAGATCAGAAGATACCTTGATCAATGATGGACTAGGAGCAGAGGTTGTACCGACCGGGATGACTTGGTCAGGGTTTAGACCGAGTGACGATGCTTGTAAATATGGTTATTTAGTACCATCGAACATGTTTGCGGTCGTTATTTTAGGCTATTTGGAAGAGCTGTTTACTACGGTGCTTGCAGACGAAGCTTTGGCTAAGCAGGCACAAAAATTGAAAGCAGAAATTCAACGAGGAATTTCTGAGTATGGGATGACCACCAATCAAAAGGGAGAAAAAATCTTTGCTTATGAAGTGGATGGAAAAGGAAATGCAACTGTTATGGATGACAGCAATGTGCCAAACCTGATTGCTGCGCCTTACCTTGGCTATATTTCAGAGGAAGAGGAATACTATCAAAATACTCGTCAGACATTGCTAAGTAAGGAAAACCCTTATTTTTACGAAGGAACGTTTGCTAAAGGAATTGGCAGCTCACATACACCGGAAAATTATGTTTGGCCTATTGCGCTAGCTATGGAAGGAATGACGACTTCTGACAAAGCGGAGAAGGAACGTATTTTAGATTTGCTTACTGCAACAGATGCTGGCACGCACTTGATGCATGAAGGATTTGATGTGAATGATCCAAATCAATACACCAGAGAATGGTTTTCTTGGGCGAATATGATGTTTTGTGAACTAGTCATGGATTATTTTGATTTTCGAGTGGAAAAATAAGAAGGCGGATAAAGAGAGGAATGGCATAAATATGAAGAAAAAAGTGTATATCGTATCTCATAGTCACTGGGATCGTGAGTGGTATATGGCGTATGAGCAGCATCATATGCGCCTGATTGAATTAATGGATGATTTACTGGAATTATTTGAGACAGATCCATCCTTCAAAAGCTTTCATTTAGACGGTCAGACGATTATTTTAGATGACTATTTACAAGTGCGTCCTGAGAAGCGGGCGGCTGTTCAACAAGCAATCGATGAAGGGAAGCTGCAGATTGGCCCTTTCTATATTTTGCAGGATGATTTTCTGATTAGCGCAGAGTCGAATACACGCAATATGCTGATTGGAATGGAAGAAAGTAAGAAGTGGGGAACGCCTGTTGCACTGGGCTATTTCCCGGATACCTTTGGAAATATGGGACAGACACCGCAAATGATGCTGCAGGCTGGGTTGAAAAGCGCTGCGTTTGGTCGTGGTGTAAAACCCATAGGCTTTGACAATGAGGTTTTACCGGATGATCATTTTACTTCTCAATATTCAGAGATGCTATGGGAAGGGCCGGATGGCAGTGAGATTTTCGGGCTGCTATTTGCCAATTGGTACTCTAATGGAAATGAGATTCCTGTTGAAGAGGAGGCAGCGAAGCATTTTTGGCAGCAAAAGCTGGCAGATGTGGAGAAATATGGATCGACGAATCATTATTTGATGATGAACGGTGTGGACCATCAGCCTGTTCAAAAGGATGTTACAGAAGCTATCCGTACAGCCAATCGATTGTTTCCTGAGTATGAATTCATACATGCTGGGTTTACAGAATACTTGGAGGCAGTGCAGCAGGACTTACCAAAGGATGTTGGCACAATTACAGGTGAGCTGACCAGTCAAGAGACAGACGGCTGGTATACATTGGCTAATACGTCCTCTTCCAGAGTTTATTTGAAACAGTGGAATACAAGGGTTTCCAGACAGCTGGAAAATATAAGCGAGCCGCTTGCAGCGATGGCTTATGAGCTGACAGGACAGTACGACCATGACATGCTGGATTATGCTTGGAAAACATTGATGCAAAATCATCCCCATGATAGTATTTGCGGCTGCTCACTGGATGAGGTGCATAGAGAAATGATGCCTCGCTTTGAAAAAGCAAATGAGGTCGGAAAGTTCGTTGCGGATGAAGCGTTGCGCCAATTGACTACTGCAATCGATACGTCTGCATTTCCTAAGCAAAGCAAGCCTTTCGTTATTTTTAATACCGCTGGGTTAAAACGAGCGGGCACTGTAACGGTAGAAATCGAACTGGAACGAAAGACCTTTAAGGAAGGAATTCCAGCAGAGCTTTATCAGGAATTGAAGGAACGTCCGACGATGAGCTATCAGGTGGTCGATCAAGCAGGAAATGTTGTAAATGCAGTAATCAGTAAAGAAGAAGTACTCTTTGATTATGAGTTGCCTAAGGATGCATTCCGCATTCCATTCATGAAACGTTTTGTCACAGTGACCGTTGAGATTTCGAATATGGCAGAATTCTCATGGGAAGCATTGGCACTTGTAGAGGGAGCTACACGTGTTGAGACAAACAAGCTGGTCTCCGAAAATGGCAGGGTTATGGAAAATGAAGCGGTGAAGGTCACTATTACAGAGAACGGCAGCTTGACTATTTCTGATAAAGAAACAGGACGAACACTGAAAAATCTATTGGTTTTTGAAGATGTGGGCGATATTGCCAATGAGTATATTTTCAAACAGCCGGAGGGAGATCAGCCAATTCTTTCAACCGATTTCCCTCATACTGTGAAAATTGTTGAAAATACAGATGTGATAGGAAAAGTTTGTTTGATTCAAACATTGGAAGTGCCTGAGTCAGCAGATGAACGATTGGAAGAAGAGCAAAAGGCAGTTATCGAGTTCCGTTACCGTCAAGCGCAGCGTTCAAAGAAACTGGTACCCTTTGAAATTCAGACAATCATTACGTTGGATCGTGTGAATAAGCATGTTGGCTTTGAGACAACGATTAATAATCAGGTGAAAGATCATCGACTGCGAGCGCTATTCCCAACCGGAATACAAGTGGATACACATGAGGCAGACAGTATTTATGAAGCGGTGACTCGACCAAATCAGGTGTCGATTCATTGGGAAAATCCGACAAATCCGCAGCATCAGCATGCCTTTGTCAATCTTCATGAGGAAGCCTTCGGTGTAACCGTTGGTAACTTTGGCTTGAATGAATATGAAATCATCGATGATACGATTGCCTTGACTTTGATTCGCTGTACAGGTGAGTTGGGTGATTGGGGTTGGTTCCCAACACCGGAGGCACAGTGTCTCGGTCAACATACATTTGCTTATAGTATTGAATGTCACGGAGCGGCTGAAACACGTTATGAGACCTATAAGCATGCGCAAAGCTTGCAGGTCCCCTTTGTAGCAAAGCAGTTGGCTCATCAAAATGGCACACTTGCGCCTACACATCACTTTTTGACAGCAGAAGGAAAAACCTTTGCTGTAACAGCATTGAAACGCCGCAAAGCAGACAACCAGCTTGTCTTGCGAGGCTATAATCTGGCCGCTGAATCAACAGATGTACAAGTGGTAAAGGATGGCTGCACCCTTCAATTGTTGAACCTGCTTGAAGAAAAACAGGAACAGTCGATTTCTGATCAACTGCAGCCTTATGAAATTCGTACGCTTGGCTTTGAGGAGGAAAATTGATGTATATTGGTGCAATCGAAGCAGGTGGGACTAAGATGGTTTGTGCGGTGGCGGATGAACAATTGCGTATTATTGCTCAGACTGAAATTCCAACAACGACACCGGAGGAGACACTTGCTCGGCTGTTTGGTTTTTTTGATCACTATTCACTTAAAGCGCTGGGCGTCGGGTCCTTTGGGCCGATTGGTATCGATCCAAAGAAAGATGATTACGGCTATATTCTGGAGACGCCGAAGGTCGGGTGGACAAACATTGATTTCTTAGGAAGCTTGAAAAAGCGTTACGCCATTCCATTTGCGTGGACGACAGATGTCAATGCGGCAGCATACGGTGAGCTGAAGCAGGGGGCTGCTGAGGGAAAATCAAGCTGTATCTATTTGACCGTAGGCACAGGGATTGGCGCAGGTGTTGTACTTGACGGCAACATTTTTCAAGGTCGTGCTCATCCGGAAATGGGGCACATTCGAGTAAAACGACATCCGGATGACTATTATGAAGGAACGTGTCCGTACCACAAGGATTGTCTGGAAGGGCTGGCTGCTGGTCCATCGCTAGAAGCTCGAACAGGTATCAAAGGGCAGGACCTGGCACAAGATGCCCCAGTCTGGGAAATGCAAGCCTACTATATCGCTCAAGCGTTGGTGACTTACACATTGACATTGGCACCGGAAAAGATCATCCTTGGTGGTGGTGTAATGAATCAGGACCATTTACTGGATAAGATTCGTCAACAATTCGTCGAGCAAATGGCTGGGTATATGGAATCACCTGAGGTCAGCGAATACATCGTTCGTTGGGGCCTGCCAAACAAAAGCGGGATCATTGGAAGCTTATTATTAGGAAAAGAAGCAACTGCCTGAACGGTTATTTAGTGTAGGAACGGAAAAGTTCTGCTAAAATGAATCTGAATCAAAAAAGCAAGAACGATCCGCTTCAAAATAAGGAGGAGCACAATGACAACTTATCAATTTCCCGAAAACTTCTGGTGGGGCTCTGCAGCTAGTGGACTTCAGACAGAGGGAACAGTTCCGGGAGACGGCAGAGGAAAAAACATTTGGGATTACTGGTACGAGATTGCCCCGGAAAAATTTTTCAATGGCGTTGGCCCCGAAAAAACCTCTCAGCTTTATACGAAATACAAGGAAGATGTCCAATTGATGAAAGAAACTGGACACAACAGCTTCCGTACGTCCATTCAATGGAGCCGTTTATTTCCGGAGGGGACAGGGGAAGTCAATCAAGAGGCTGTTGCGTTTTATAATGACTATATCAACGAATTGATTGCTAATGGGATCGAGCCGTTTATCAATTTGTATCATTTTGATATGCCGATGCCTTTGCAGGAAAATGGCGGCTGGCTAGATCGTAAAACAGTCGACGCCTATGTGAATTATGCGAAAACCTGTTTTCAGTTATTTGGTGACCGAGTGAAGCATTGGTTCACTCATAATGAACCAATCGTTCCAGTAGAAATGGGGTATCTTTATCAGCAGCATTATCCGGCGGAAATCAATCTGGCTCATGCCGTACAGGTGGGTTTTCATGAAGCGCTATCGAATGCGTTAGCTGTTAAGGCGTATCGTTCGTTGAAAGCGGAGGGGAAAATTGGGATTATTTTGAATCTGACACCAAGCTATCCAAGAGATGAGACGAATCCGGCGGATGTGAACGCATCAGTAATTGCGGATGCATTCTTCAATCGCTCGTTTCTTGATCCCGCAGTAAAAGGAACATTTCCAACTGAGCTAGTGAATATTTGCCGAGATTTAGATATTTTACCTGTCTATCAAGAAGAAGACTTGGCTATCATCAAGGCGAACACGGTTGACATTCTAGGTGTCAATTACTATCAGCCGCGTCGGGTGAAGGCGAAAGAATCCGCGGTGGATCATAGTAATGGGCCATTGCCTGAGGATTATTTTGACTACTATGACTGGCCGGAGAAACGCATCAATCCTTATCGAGGCTGGGAAATCTATGAAAAAGGAATCTATGACATTCTGATTAATTTACGAGATAACTATGGCAATATTCCTTGTTATATTTCAGAAAATGGCATGGGTGTTGAAGATGAACAACGTTTCTTGAACTCAGAAGGAATGATTGAAGACGATTACCGCATCGAGTTTGTCACAGAGCATTTGAAGTATGTGCATCAAGCGATGCAAGAAGGGGCAAACTGCCTAGGCTATCACATGTGGACATGTATGGATAACTGGTCATGGTTAAATGCCTATAAGAATCGCTATGGGTTCATTTCTGTTGATTTGGTGGCGGATGGCAAACGTACAATCAAAAAATCGGGATACTGGTTCAAGCAAGTATCTGATAGAAATGGTTTTGAAGGGTAGTAATGGTTATTGACCTCATAGGTTGACCAATAGTAAGATAGAGAGACTGATTCTGAGGAATAAGCCGAAACACATGGAAATGATGTGAACAATTTCCATGTGTTTCGGTTTTTTTGTGGAGTGTAGGAGCCATACTAAGATAACTTGTCTTTAATGATAGAGAGCATTTTTGAATCAAGTGCCTTCATTTCTTAACAAATCCTAGTCTATTTTGATTTTTCTGAATCGACATTAAGCGTTTTTTGTTTGAGCACTCACACGTAACAAGGGAAAAATAATCAATCGCTTAAATAATAACCGTGAAAAAAGCGTATATTTATATAGTCTTATATTGAGTGTGGTTCGTTTTAAGTAGAAAATGAGCTTTTTAGGATTGGATATATCAATTATCTTTAATTTGTTGCGAAAGACCTATAATTTGTTTCTTATATCCATTCGTTGAAAGCGTTATCCTTTATATAAATCCTGATGAGCGATTTTATGTAAGAAAAGCGTCCTTTAAGATCTGTATCTTCAAAGGAGATAATCGTTTTCTTTTCGTTGACGGGATTTATATCAGGAAGTATCTGAAGAGGTGAAACACTAGATTTTTCAGATATGACCTAGCGAAAGGAGCGAAAAAAATGAATAAAAAAAAGGGCTTTTGGCAAAAGGTCTGGCAGTTTAAAGCACTTATTCTAATGGCGTTGCCGGGATTTATCTGGTTTATCTTTTTCTTTTACATACCCGTTCTGGCAAATGTTGTAGCCTTCAAGGATTTTCATATTTCTCCAGATGGCTTTCTGGCTAGTCTGAGTAATAGTCCGTGGGTGGGATTTGAAAATTTCAAGTTTCTATTTGCATCCAGTGATGCTTGGCTGATCACGAGAAACACATTGCTCTACAACATTGTTTTCTTGGCATTCAATTTGTTTTTTGCGATTGCATTTGCCATTGTTATGAGTGAACTGCGAAATAAAAAAGCGGTAAAGGTCTATCATACGATGTCTTTGTTACCCTATTTTCTTTCTTGGGTAGTGATTTCTTATTTCGTTTATGCCTTCTTGAGTCCTGATAAAGGAATCTTGAATCAGTGGATAACGAATGCCGGAGGCGAAGGAATCAATTGGTACGCTGATCCGAAATGGTGGCCATTGATTTTTGTTGTTTTGAATGTCTGGAAAAGTTTGGGCTATAACAGTATTATCTATTATGCGTCAGTCATGGGAATCGATCCTACCTATTACGAAGCAGCCATGGTCGATGGTGCCAGTAAATGGCAGCAGATCAAAAATGTAACGATTCCGCAGCTGATCCCAATGATGTCTGTTCTTCTGATTATGAATATCGGAGGAATCTTCCGAGCCGATTTCGGTTTGTTCTTCCAAGTGCCGAAAAATTCCGGTGCATTATATCAAGTGACATCTGTATTGGATACGTATATCTATAATGGTTTGACTGCTACCGGTGATTTAGGTATGACTGCAGCAGCTGGATTATACCAGTCTGTAGTTGGTGCTTGTCTGCTTTTAGCAGCAAACTTTGTTGTTCGAAAACTTGAACCGGATTCAGCATTATTCTAAGGAGGGCTTTGACATGAAAAAGAAAAAAGTAAAAAAAGTTGAAGTCCGTTCATTTAATCCGGCAGTCAACTTGATTTTTAATGTGGTAATTGCACTTTTCGCGATTTCCTGTATCTTGCCGTTTTTCTTTGTAATCGTAATTTCACTGACTAGTGAGACTTCTTTAGCGGAGAATGGGTATCGTTTTTGGCCCGGTGAATTTTCTACTGCGGCCTACACCTATTTGTTCAGTGGACAAATGAGCAGCAAGATTTTTCAAGCGTTTGGTGTCACTGTGTTTGTCACCGTATTTGGAACATTGATCAATGCTACGATGACATCTCTTTATGCATATGCTATCTCACGCTCCAATTTCCCTTTTCGTCGCTTTTTCACCTTAGTGGCACTGATCACGATGCTGTTTGCTCCAGGGATGGTTGCAAACTATCTAGTCATGACCAATCTTTTACAGTTGAAAGACACGATTTGGGCATTGATCCTTCCTTTAGCTTTAGGACCGTTCAACATTCTGGTTATGCGGACCTTCTTTAAGAAGACTGTACCCGATAGCATCATCGAGTCTGCAAGGATTGATGGAGCAAGCGAACTGAGGATTTTTGTCTCTATTGTTTTACCATTAGCTGTGCCGGGGATCGCAACGATTAGTTTGTTTGCGGCATTAGGCTACTGGAATGACTGGTTCAATGCGTTATTATATATTCAGAAGGATTCGCTGGTTCCATTACAGGCACTGCTTATGAGGATTCAAAACAATCTGGATTATCTAGCGAAAAGTACCGGTATGGCAGCCCAGGTTCAAGGTGGATTGGCAGCTTTACCAAGTGAATCGGCTCGTATGGCAATTGTTGTGGTTTCAACGCTTCCGATTGCAGTCACTTATCCATTCTTTCAACGATACTTTGTTGGCGGATTGACTATCGGTGGCGTCAAAGAATAAAATGGTCCAAATTTTTCTGCTAATGAAACATGCTTTATCGTTCTAGCTATTAGGAAAGAACAGCACTGCATCATTCATTTATTTATTTAGCAGGATTACTATGAAGTAGGAGGAATAGGAATGAAAACGTGGAAAAAGACAGTAGCTTTTGCAGGTGCAGCAGCACTGACGATTGGCCTTGCGGCTTGTGGATCAAATGACAGCAGTACAAGTAGTTCAGGTTCTGATTCGGATGGTGTAACAACATTATTGATGTACCAAGTAGGAGACAAACCTGAGAATTATGACAAGCTGATGGAAATTGCCAATAAACGAATCGAAGAAGAAATCAATGCGAAGATTGATTTGCAATACATCAGTTGGGGCGATTGGAATCAAAAGATGAGCACGATCATTGCTTCCGGCGAAAATTATGACTTATCCTTTGCTTCTGATTATGTGGCGAATGCACAAAAAGGAGCATACGCTGATCTGACAGAGCTGGCTCCGAAATACGCGAAAGAAGCATATGAGCAATTAGATGAAGCTTATATCAAAGGAAATACGATTGACGGAAAGCTTTACGGTTTTCCTGTGAATGGCAACATCTATGCACAACAAATGCTGACTTTCAACAAGCAGTATCTGGATAAATACAATATCGATATCAGCTCGATCAATTCTTATGCAGATGCAGAAAAAGCACTGACGACCTTCCATGAAAATGAACCGAATATTCCGGCGTTTGCCATTGGACAGACCTTTGAAATGTCTGGAGATTTCGATTACGTTATCGGAAAAGAATACCCATTTGCTGTGAAGCTGGATGGTGACTCGACTAAAATCGTCAATCAATACGCAGACAAAGATCAAATGGCGAAATTTAAACTGATGCATAAATGGTATACAGCAGGGTTGATTCCGACAGATGCAGCGACGAATACAACTGGTTTTCCTTTAGAAGGAAACACATGGTTCATGCGTGAAGAAACACAAGGTCCTATGGATTACGGCGATACGATTTTAACCAATGCTGCTGGTCAGGAGCTCGTTTCACGCCCGATTACTACGCCACTGAAATCAACAGCGCAAGCACAAATGGCCAATTTTGTTATCTCAAATGTTTCTAAAAACAAAGAAAAAGCAATGGAGCTTCTTGGTTTGCTGAACAGTGATCCAGAGTTGCTGAACGGGTTGGTCTATGGCGTTGAAGGAGAAGCGTGGGAGAAAATTGACGGTGAAGATGGAAAAATCAAGTTATTGGATGGCTACAAACCAAACAATCATATGGCTGCATGGAATACAGGAAACAACCTGATTCTTTATACACAAGATACGATCACGGATGAAATGATCAAAGAACGTGATGAAAACATTGCAGCTTCTAAAGCTTCTCCAATTTTAGGCTTCAACTTTAAGACGGATAGTGTGAAGACTGAGATTACAAATATTGCGAATGTGATGAATCGTTATAAATCTAGTTTGGCAACAGGAACGATCGATCCTGAAGTGAATATTCCTAAACTGTTGGAAGATTTGAAAACAGCTGGTTGGGATAAAGTGGGCGATGAAATGCAGAAGCAGTTTGATGAATTTCGTGAAGCAAACGAATAGTCTGTTGTAGTCTGAAACAAAGAAATATCGAAAACGCTTTTTAGGAGGTCGAGGCAATATCAAGAATGAATTGTCTCAACCTCTTTCTACATAAACCAAAAAGATTGCCAAAATGGTGATCACCGTTATAATAAGCATAGCAACAGCTAAGGCGTGTTGATCAGGACATGCTTACATAAAAAAAGAAGGAGGAAAAACATATGATCAGCTCTGGATTGGATAAGGGGTTTTCAATGATTTGGGCTATTGTAAAGCTTAATTTGATGTTTATTGCATTTACGCTTCTTGGTGGGGTAGTTTTAGGGATTGGACCTGCTCTTCAAACCATAAGTGATCTGATTCAGGAGAATGAATTGAACTATCGAGAATCTACCTGGAGATTAGGCTTGCAACGTTGGAAAGTCAACTTTATCAAAGGCAATGGTCATTTTTATTTATTTTTAGCATCACTTGCACTTATCAGCTACAACCTGTATCTTTCAACAGGGATTCAAGGCTTGCTTTGGCTGGTCATCGATTTTGTTTTGGTTTTTGTTGGTTTATTGCTATTTGTTTACTATTTATATTTGCTGATCAATGAATCGACCTATGAGCTGAGTCTGTCTAATCTGCTGAAGCTTTCCTTTGTCAGTATTTTTCTGAACTTTGGCGTGTTTCTTAAAATTATTATTGGATTGGTGGGTATTGTCCTATTTACCCTTAGTATGAAAGGCTTGCTCTTATTTGGCAGCTTTAGCCTGATGCTTCTTTGGGCATCCTTTGCCAGTCGAAAAAATCGTGAACTGATTGATGGAAAGCTGACTTATGAGGGCTAGACTAGCGGCTTTTTTTAAAAGAGATTTTTTGATCAATCAGCTGATGCAGCTATACAGTTTATTGCTAGTTTTGGTATCTGTGTTCATCATGTTGGCGTTGAGCTTGTATACGGGGATCGAACGATTTCATAGCAGTTGGCAAATGGTAGAAAATACTGGGGTTCAGTTGGACAATTATACACAGGAAAAAAGCGGATTGATGACCGACATCTTAGGTGAATTTACAAACTCTGACAGGCAATTTGAGACATTGAGAAACTATCTGAATCTGAGTCCGGCAGAATATTTTGAGTATACGAACGAGCTTTACCGAACAACGGGGGAAAATATTTTTGTACCCACAACCTTGTCTCGCTTGTTCAATGCTCATGGAGAAATTAAAGAGATTGCTATCCGTCTGGAGGAAAGTGACCATTATCTAAAAGCAACTAGGAAACAGCCTCAAGGAGTTGACGTACAAGGCAACAGCGTTAGTATGGATGAAAGCCTATATCTGATTCGTTCGATTTACAGTCCGGGCAATTTGACGCAGGTTGTTGGGCAGCTGTTTGTCGCATTTGACGATTCAATGGTACTTGGCAGCCAAGGACAAGATAATTTGCAAAAAGGGATCGACAGCTTTATTTATTCCAGCAATGGTCAGCGGCTTTACAGCAATAGTGCTCAAATGACAAAATCAGAGTTGAAGAAGCTTGATGAAAAGATGCAGCAGGGCAGAGCGGTTCCAGGATTTTTAGAAAAGGATCACTATGTCAAAGAGGTGACAATTCGAGAGGACCGTACGATTCTAGTGTTACTTAGCAAAAAGATAATCTGGCAAGAGATTCTTTCATTTGCCGGAATGATCTTCTTTTTTGGGTTTCTGGTCATTACTTTATTGTTGCTGGTTTTGCATCGAACATTCAAACGTTACTCTTCTCAGGTACGGAATATTGTCGAGGCGACAAAGCAAGTCAGTCAAGGGAATTTCAAGGAGCAGATCGATACAACTAATGTGCAACAAGAGCTGAAAGAAATTGCTGAGGCAATCAATCAGATGACGGTGAGTATCAATGATTATATCGAGGATATCTATACCTTGGAGATCAAACAACGAGATGCCCACATGCGTGCATTGCAATCACAAATCAATCCTCATTTTCTTTACAATACCTTGGAGTACATTCGGATGTACGCATTGAGTCGTCAACAGGAAGAGCTGGCGAATGTGGTGTACGCCTTTTCTGCTTTATTGCGGAATAATACGACACAGGAAAAAACGACGACCTTGCAGCAGGAATTGGATTTCTGTGAAAAATATGTTTATCTGTACCAGATGCGTTATCCGGATAAAATTGCTTATATCGTGACGATCGAAGAGCGTTTGAAAGAGCTGATTATTCCTAAATTTATTATACAGCCTCTTGTTGAAAATTATTTTGTACATGGTATCGATTATGGAAGAAATGACAATGCCATCAGTATTAAGGCCTATCTGATTGCTAACAAAATTCACATTCAAGTGTCAGATAATGGAAAAGGGATGGATGCCAAAAAATTACATGAAATTGAAGAAAAGCTGGCTGATCGAGAAGTGGAGCTGCAAAATTCGATTGGGCTGAAAAATGTACATGAACGATTACGTGGATTTTACGGAGATGCCTATCAGATACAAATCGACTCTACGCTGTGGCAGGGAGTCAAGGTGACCATCGTATTGGATGAGGAGGTGTTGAAGTCTTGATGCGATACAAAGTAATGTTTGTAGACGATGAATACATGATTTTAGAAGGCTTGAAAATGATTGTTGATTGGTCAGCGTTGGGCTTTGATGTAGTCAAAACAGCGAAAAATGCAACGGAGGCGCTGAGCTATCTTGAAAATCATGAAATTGATTTGCTGATTACGGACATCAACATGCCTGAAATGAGTGGCATTGAGTTGGTAAAACAGGCTCAGCTGGAAAAGCAGGAGTTTTTTACAATCATCTTGTCTGGCTATCAGGAGTTTGATTTTGTGAAAAAAGGGATGCAGTTAGGCGTGAAGAATTACTTAGTCAAGCCAGTCAATAAAGAAGAGCTGAAAAAAAGTGTTCTTGAGATACACACTGAGCTGGAAAAGCGTCAGCAGCAGAAGGAACAAAAGGAATTTTATAGAGAAACCGGGCTGATTCTATGGCTGAATGATGAGTTGAACGATGGTGAGTTTCAAGGGTTGTTGAAACAATTTTCAACGGGGACACTGCCACCATATACGCCTGTTGTTTTCAATGGGGAAAAGGAGATATTGGAAGCCATAGCAGAGCGTTTTGTGGCTAAGGGACAGCAGATGGCTGTGTATGGGAGATTTAATGAGAAGCAACTGATTCTCATATACAGTGGCGATCGTCAACCATTACTATTGATGATTCGAGCACTTGAGCAACATTTTTCAGGGGAGCATTGGCAGCTTATTGTAGGAGAAACCATCGAAGAATGGGAAAATCTATATAAAAGCTATGAAAAAATTAAACAGGTTCAGTCACTACAAGCTTTTTATCCGGATTTATTGCCACGTGAACGAATCATCAAGGTTGATACAGTCAATAAAGAAGGAGAGCTACCATTCCTTTCGTTTAATAAGGCTTTGATGATTGGGGATATCAAAACGATTCGTCAGGAGCTGGATAAAATTTTTGATCAGCTTTTGGCGGCACAGGCTGATCCGGAGCAGGTAAAATATATTTCTTTCTTGCTCTTTACTGACATTTATCGTCAATCTCCTGCTCTATCTGCGGAGGATTACGAAGCGGTTATTGCAGAAATTCGGAAAGGGAATACGATCGTCGAGCTACGACGTCTGTTTGACTCGATTTTGGAAAAGACGAAGGAACAGAACAACCAAAAACGATACTCGGAAACAGTGCAGCATGCCATTGATATCATCAATAATGAGTATACAGCAGAGATTTCATTGAAATCAGCAGCTGAGTCCTTGCATCTAAGTGTGGTCTATTTAGGTCAAATCTTTAAAAAGGAAACGGAGTTGAGCTTTAACCAGTATTTGAATCTCGTTCGAATCAAGAAAGCCCAACACTTGTTGCTTCACACGCAACAGACAATCAATGAAATTTCAGAAGCGATCGGATACAATAATACAAATTATTTCTCAAAAATGTTCAAAAAGCTGAATGGGATCACTCCAAAAGAGTTTCGCGATACATATAGAGAAGGGTATGATTCGCTATAGTATGAAACGGAGTTGTAAAAAAAGCCCAACCTCTTTAATTGACGAGAATACAGTAAATCCGGAATTTCATAAATTTTTGGCTTATAATCGATAAGCTGTTTTGGGAACACATTTTATTCAATTTCAAGGGACTAGGGCATGCTTATGCCAGAGTCCCGTTTCTATTAATTTTTGTTTTAAGTCATACTTGGCAATCCATCTGGTTATCCAGTATACTTTGAGTATTATGAAAATGGAGTGTGTTTATGTGAAAAACCAGTTAAGAAAAGAAATTTCCTTTTTCGGTGCTCTTTCAACAGTGATGGGAACTGTGATCGGTGCCGGAGTATTTTTTAAAGCGGCTGCAGTAGTAGCGCATACGCAATCAGCTGGACTGACCGTATTAGTCTGGCTATTGGCAGGGTTCTTGACGATTTGCGGCGGGTTGACAGTTGCTGAGCTGGCAACAGCTATCCCGGAAACCGGGGGACCGATTCGTTACATAGAAAGAATTTATGGAAAACTGCCGTCCTTTTTATTAGGATGGGCGCAAAGTATCATTTATTTTCCAGCGAACATCGCTGCACTGAGTATTATTTTTGCTACACAGCTGATTAATTTATTTCATCTGGCAGAGGGTAGCCTATTGCCACTGTCTATTGTAACAGCAATAAGTATAACGGGAATTAACTTACTTGGAACAAAAGCAGCAACAACTGTTCAATCATTTACTTTATCGATCAAGCTGATTCCAATTGCTTTGATCATCATTGTCGGGTTGTTGACACCGGGAAAAGTTGCGGTTTCCTTTACTACTTTTTCTTCTGGTGCGGGTGGATCACTGGCAGCAGGAGTGAGTGCGGCATTATTGGCGACTCTTTTTGCTTACGATGGTTGGTTAGGTGTCGGAAATATCGCAGGTGAGATGAAACGTCCTGAAAAGGATTTACCTAGAGCCATTATCTTTGGATTGAGTTTTGTAACGATCGTGTATGTATTGATTAATTTTGTTGTATTGAAAACCTTGCCGATTGATTCAATTGCGGGCAATCTGAATAGTGCATCCGAAGCTGCTATGGCCATTTTTGGTGATTTTGGAGGAAAGCTTGTGACGATTGGTATCTTAATTTCTGTTTATGGCGCGCTAAATGGGTATACGATGACAGGAATTCGCGTACCCTATGCTATGGCATTAGAGAATGAGCTGCCATTCAGTAAAGCCTTTAGACGAATGACGAAGCGAACAAATGCGCCGTTTGTTGCTGCCTATGTTCAATTGGCAATTGCGTGTGTCATGATGTTCTTTGGTACTTTCGATTTGTTGACGGATATGTTGGTCTTTGTTATGTGGTTTTTTAGCCTGCTATTATTTTTTGGTGTAATTCTTCTGAGAAAAAGAGAACCAAGTTTGACACGTCCTTATAAAGTTCCGCTATATCCAATTATACCTTTGATCGCCATGTTGGGCGGTGGATTCATATTGATCATGACGATGGTTACTGCACCGATGTTGGCATTGGTCGGTATTGGAATTACAGCCTTGGGCATTCCTGTATTTTATTATCAGAAAGGAAAGAGTGAGTAGGATGAAAATTGTCGTATTAGATGGCTATGCGCTGAATCCCGGGGATATTAGTTGGCAAGCGCTACGTAATATGGGAGATACGGTAATCTATGATCGTACCTCATACACTGAAACAAATGAAATCATTGAACGAATCGGTGAAGCTCAGGCGATTTTTACCAACAAAACACCGATTACAGAGGAAATATTGGCGGCTTGTCCGACGGTTGCATACATTGGTGTTTTGGCTACAGGGTACAATGTTGTCGATATTGCAGCGGCCCAAAAAAGAAATATTCCGGTGACCAATGTTCCAAGCTACGGCACGGATGCTGTGGCACAATTTACTTTTGCGTTGCTTTTGGAAATTGTCAGTCAAGTAGGGCTTCATAATCAGTCGGTACATCAAGGGGACTGGCAAAACAGTAAGGATTTTACGTATTGGAAATCGCCCTTAATGGAGCTGTCAGGAAAAACGATAGGTTTGGTTGGGTATGGCACAATCGCTCATGTAGTTGCTGAGATTGCCCATGCGTTTCAGCTGAAGGTCATATACTATAATCATCGCCCAAAACAACCACAAGCAGGATGGATTCGACAGGTTTCTTTGGAAGAGCTCTATCAGCAGGCAGATATTATCAGCCTGCATATCCCACAGATGCCGGAGACAGAGCGAATGATCGATGCAGCAGCAATCAGCCAAATGAAGGATCGTGTGATTCTGATCAATACTTCACGTGGTGGACTTCTTGATGAAGCTGAGGTTTCAGAGGCATTGAATAGTGGCAAAATTGCCGCTTTAGGTGCGGACGTGGTTTCAAAGGAACCCATTACTTCAGATAATCCCTTATTGCAGGCGAAAAACTGTTATTTAACCCCTCATATTGCTTGGGCGCCGGTTGAAACCAGAGAACGACTGATGAAAATTGCAATGAGCAACTTCCAGAGCTTTTTGAATGGAGCAGTGCAAAATCGTGTGAACGAATAAATGTATTTACCTAGATAGAGAAAATGAACAGAGCCCCTCGTCGAATCCATGTGATTCGGCGAGGGGCATTTTAGTATGAAAAAACGAGTTTAAATTCCTTTTCTGGCAGTTGCTAAAATCCTGATTAGGTTGTCCTGTGGAATCAAATGCACAGATTTATTTTTTTCTGTTAAAGCCACAAGAGTGCCAACCATTTCAGCTGGTTCGACGATCTTCACCTGATCAGTAAAATCTCCTTCTCCCAGCTTGTAAGTCACTACGACATGGGTGTAGTCCTTATTGTTGAAATAGGTGTTGATTGCTTCGGCAACGTTCATATCTTCCCTCCTCTTTTTAAGTGTTTATTATTAAAAGTATAGCATACACATGGGATAAAACTTGATAAACGGCTGGAAATAGCTGCCGATTGCCTATGCCAAGCTGTAGAAAATCGATACTTGTTTATCGGCTCAGGGAATCGTTGAAAAAACAGAACGAATATAGGGCAATAACAGCTGTTGCTGAATAAACCAAAGGAACAAGAGGTGAAGCGGGTAGAACCAATAAAATAAGTATTTCCACTGTCGCCCTCTTTCGCCATTATAAAAATAGATAAAGATGAAGGAGAACATGCCTGCAATGCTGTTTTGCAAGATAATTGCACAGCCTGCTAAGCTTTTGATCAGAGGATATTTTCGCAGGATATACAGAGTAGCAATCATTAAGACACCGATCCAGCCGCGGTAATCTGTATGAAGAAACTCAGCCGTAAAAATTCCTACGCCAATAATTCCCAACGAAATCAATAGATTTACTGGTGTTCGCTCCTCAAATTTTTTCAGTCCAATTAGAACAATCAATCCAATTAATAACGTAAAGAAAACATTTTGCTTCTCCATAGAAAAATAGGAAAGCTGGAATGTCAGATCATAAGGGATTTCTGAGATCAATGCAAAAAGTAGCAATCGGAAAAAATATTTTTTGACATTCGATGTATGAATAAAACCTTCTACCAGCAAAAAGCAAAATAGAGGAAAGGCTAGTCTACCAAGGACAAGGAACACATCAAATACCTTGAGTAGATGGGTATAGAATTCTGCCATTCCAGGAGGAAAGGCATCGATTAAGTGCTGTGGTACATAAAGCAGCTTTGCAGAATGATCCATGAACATGGTGATAATTGCAATCCATTTTAAGGTACTGCCAGAGAAGAATTTTTTTGTTTCCATTAGAGGACTCCTTTTTTACTAGAAAAATGACTCGTTCCACATAAGCTACCTGTTTTGCTTTTTTCGAAAAAATACCTATTTTTCAGTATGTGGATGAAGCCCTTTCGACTGTTTTTGTGTAGAAAATAACTCAACTGTTATTTTACCATAGTTCAATTTTGTTGCTTGGAGAAAATAAATTCTCTTTTTAGATTATGGTATACTGGAGAGAATTGAAAGAAAAGGGGAAAAATAAATGAATGTCGTTTTTTGTGATATTGATGGAACATTTCAAGATATAGGTGGAGATATTCCGGCAATCAACTTTGAAGCAATAGAAGCGTTGCAAAAGCAGGGAGATCATTTTGTATTTATCAGCGGGCGTGGTTATGAGCAGCTTCATGAGCTTTTGGGAATGCTGAAGGGTGACTGTGATGTGATTTTCAGTAACGGTGCCGGCTATCGTCTTATGGGTGAAGAGCCGATTTATCGTGCTTGGTTGTCTTTGGAAAAATGCCGCGAGGCTGCCGCCTTTCTTGAACAGCGCGAGGTTTTCTATTTTATTCATACAGATGAAGGCATCATTATGAAGCCCTATGAGCTATATACAAAGAATTTTTCTGCATTAAGAGAAAAAATGATGGTGATGGGGGAAACGGGAAAGAAAATCATGGACTTTAAAGAAAATTTTTTTGCGAATGATTGTCTTCATGTGGCTGATCCTATCGCCTATTTGGAAGAACATCCTGAATTAAAAGCACTGAAAATTGAAATTATGGAAGCCAGTGATGAAGAGCTGGATTACCTGAGAACCGAGCTTAACGGAGAAGATACGTATGTGTTCTCTTCCTATTTCCAATGTCTGGAAATCGTCAATCCAATCAGTAGCAAGGGACATGCAGTCAATCATTTTATGGCCGAATTTCCAGATGGAAAAAGCTATGGTATTGGTGACGGAGAGAATGATTTAGCCATGCTTGCGACGGTTGATGTCGCAGTTGCAGTAGAAAATGCCCAAGAGAATGTAAAAGAACAGGCCCATATCATTGCGCCTCATTGCTTAGAGGGTGGCGTTGGACAATTCATTTTTGAACACCTGATCCAGCCTACTTAAACAGCTTTATAATTAGAACTTAAAAAATGACTGTGTACAGAAATTTCTATCAAAATCGGGTTAATCGCCGACTATAGATAGGATTCTGTATACGGTTTTTTTGTTCTATCGAAGTATGAGGAGTCACACTGATGACGCCATAAATTTTGCGATAATAGTTATCGCTAAACTTTTCGGGAAGGGGCGAGTTATTTAGCTGAGGATGAATCAGCATAGTTTTGTGCAAGAGTAGCAATCTCTTTTTTTATTTTGCGTGCATTGGCTTTCGCTTGCTCTAAGGAAGTAAGCAGCTTGTCGCAGACGCTGATGATATCTTCAGAAGAGTTGGGTGTATCAAGAATTGCTTTTATATTGGCTGCTTGTCTGTTGTCGAGTGCATTTAACAGACGCAGAATTGATTCAAGCGAGTATTTTGCTGAACGCAACGTACGGATAATTTTCAATCGTTGTAGATCGTCTTCTGTATAGACGCGATAACCATTTCTCATTCGACGAACAGAAAGCAGCCCATTCAGCTCCCAATTCCGCAAAGCATCTGTCGTGATGCATAAAAAATCTGCCGCTTCACTTCTTGTCAGCTCAACATGTAGGGCCTCGTTTTTCCCTGCCAGACTACTTTCAACAATGTCAATCGCTTCAGTTGCTTGCTTGATTTCCTGATCAGCCATTGCAATATAGTCATCAACGAATATCTGCGCTTCCTTGAACGAATAAGTTGCCAGAGCTTTGATTACCTCAACCATTTGTCTTCTTAAGCCAGATTGCAAGACTTCAATTTGAAAAGCCACACGTGCAATTTTAATCACCTCAATATGGTATTCCGTAAAGAGCCGATAGCCATTTTCGGCTCGTTCTGGTGTAGGAATCAAGCCCCATTCTTCATAGCGACGTATCGTATTGGCATGTAGGCCTACAATTTTTGCGACCTCTGCGGTTTTGTATGTCTTGATAATAGATACCTCCAATGTTGTATAGTGCTTAACAGCAACAGGCTTCAAATAAGTATTTGTAGAGTGGACTCTATAAAGCGTTATGAGTCATGCCAATTCATTTTATCAGATTCCTCCGCTGATGACGATTTTAAAACCTTCCACTACACCACCAAGCTTTGATTTTTGGCTATACTTTGTTTCTGAAAAGAAAAGGAGGAGATAAAATGAAGAATTATGATAGCGATGAAGCGGTCGTAGTACAAGATTTAGTCAAAACATTTGGAACAAAAGTAGCGGTTGACCAGTTAAGCTTTTCCGTAAAAAAAGGAACGATCTTTGGGCTGTTAGGTCATAATGGGGCGGGAAAATCTACGACGATTGATTGCATTCTCGGTACGCAACGCTATGACCATGCCACAATCAGATTATTGGGAAAAAATCCTTTGAAGGAAAGAAAAGAACTGTTTCAATCTGTCGGCGTTCAGTTTCAAGAGTCGGCCTTTCAAAGTCAATTGAAGGTCAAAGAGATTTGTGAAATCACTCATTCGCTCTATCGAACCCCCATTAACTGGCAGAACATGCTGGATGAATTTGGTCTTTCAGAAAAGCTCAATGCGTTTTTATCTACTCTTTCAGGTGGAGAAAAACAAAAGCTATGTATCATTTTGGCGATCATGGGAAATCCAGAAATCATTTTTCTAGATGAATTGACGACTGGACTTGATCCGAGTGCAAGGAGAGAGGTTTGGCGGTATTTACTGCTCTTGAAGGAGCGTGGTGTGACGATTTTCCTGACTTCCCATTATATGGATGAGGTAGAGAAGTTGTGTGATCAGATCTTGATTATCAAAAATGGACGAGCTCTTGCTAGTGGGACAGTTGCTGAAGTCATTAGTCAAAGTGGAAAAGAGACAATGGATGAAGCCTTTTTATCTTTGATTGGGGAGGAATTATAAAATGAAAACATTCTGGCTGTTATATAAATCGGAGGCTAAACTTTCTGTAAGAGAAATGTCTTCAATCATTTTTGGTATTTTTGTACCGATTGGGGTCGTTGTGTTGATGGCACTTATGGATTCAAGTAATGAAGCATTGAATCTTAATTTTGCTTCAGTTTCAACAGTAGGAATCTGTTCAGCTGGTGTGATGGGATTACCGTTGGCGCTATCCTCGTATAGAGAGAGGAAGATATTGAAACGCTATCAAGTAACACCGATCAGCCCCCTACAGCTGTTGCTTGCTCATCTCCTGTTTTGCTTTACGATCAGTATCGTGTCTATGCTACTGCTTTTAGTGATTCTGGTTGTTTTCTTTGATTTTCATTACATGGGCTCTTGGTTGCAATTTATCCCAGCCTACTTGCTAGTGATGACGGCGATTCATGCAATTGGTCTGATAGTCGCAAGTCTGTCACCAAGTGAGAAAATGACTGGAACCATTAATTCAGCTATTTTCTTTCCCATGTTCTTTTTATCCGGTGCAACAGTTCCTTATGAAATGTTGCCAGAGGGGCTTCAAAAAGCGGCAAATATTATGCCATTGACTCAAGGAATCAAGCTTCTTAAAGCGATAACGTTTCACGAAACAGCAAATATCCCTTACATTGTTCTTCTATTATCAGCGATTTCTTTGATTGGGCTTTTCATTGCTATCCGCTTTTTCCGATGGGAATAGAATGGTTATAAAGACAGAGCACGATATGCTTTAGTCACTCGCTTCAGGACAAGTGCTCCTTTAAGGCTTGTCCTGATTTAAAAAAGCGGTCATGAAATGATTATGGCAATAGCCAGATACTATCGAAAAATAGGATGCTTCAATAAAGGAGGAAAAAGATGTATACAGTGTATGAGGTTCAAAAACGAACAAAGACAACAATTAAGACACTCAGGCATTACCATAAAGAAGGGCTGCTGGTTCCAGATAAAATATCAGAAGCCGGTTATCGGTATTATAGCGAGAAAAACATTCAGAGATTGAAGGATATTTCAATTTTTCGAGAGCTGGGCTTTTCACTAAAGGAGATAGAAGAAGTGCTAGTTGCTTCCAAGCAAGAAATCTATTGTATTCAACAGAAATTGATCGAAAAGAAAATGAATCTATATAAAGAAATTATGAAAAAAAATGATTCTCAGCCACTCAATTTTGACCAAACTGTTGCGTTAACAGGTATGCTTTCTCAATGTAAAAAAATAGTTGATTAGAACCCTCCACTATACCACCAAGGTTCGGGTGGTTGCTATAATCGGTATGACGAAAGGGGAGAGTTGATATGGAGAACACAAAAGAACAGCAATACCTAAATAATGCGGTTGTAGCAATTAAAGAACGGATCAAAGTAATGGAGCAGACGCTTGATTCGAATGAAGAAAGTTACAAAAATATGCAAAAGTACACAGTTGATTATAAAAATGAACTAGACAAATACGAGGTCTATAATTTTCATCAAAATATGAACTACATTGATAAAAGAAATATATTGGAATCTGGTGTGTTGAAAAAGCTGGAGTACCAGAAAGAGACGCCTTACTTTGCTAAAATCGGTTTTCAATTCGATGGAGAAAAGGAGCAAGAGGATTTCTATATTGGCCGGTTCGGCTTTGCGGACAAGTATGGCGAACAGCTGATATATGATTGGCGTGCACCGATCTCCTCTTTGTACTATGATTTTAATCTTGGCGCCGCAGCCTATGAATCGTTTGGGAAAACTTTCCCCGGAACGATCAAGCTAAAAAGACAATACGAAATAGAAGGGCAGGAATTAAAATGGATGGTGGATACAGAAGAATCTCTAAATGATGAGTTTCTGCTGAAAGAGCTAGGTAAGAATACATCCAATGAAATGAAGACGATCATCCACACGATTCAAAAAGAACAAAATGAAGTTATTCGAAATTTGAAAACGAAAAATTTGATCATCCAAGGTGTTGCGGGCTCTGGAAAAACCTCGATTGCCCTTCACCGGTTAGCCTATCTTCTTTATCGGCAAAGAGAAACCCTGACCTCTGAACATGTGTTGATTCTATCGCCAAATCGAATTTTCGCCGACTACATTTCTACCGTACTGCCTGAGTTGGGGGAAGAAGATTTACAGCAGGTGGATATTACCATGTTGGGCAAACGATTCATTGATGAGTCGATTCGTGTATCAAGTCGACAAAGAGAAGTAACAGAGCTGTTAGAAAATCCAAGCTCAGATAAAAGTAAAAATTTCCGCTACAAACGCTCAGCAACATTCTTTGAAAAGGCACTGACACATTTGGAAACGTTGAAAGCTCGCCTGTATGCGGAGGATATTCTGCTGTCGGAAGGAATAAGGATAGACCGCGAAGCTATTCAGTCACTTGTTGAACAAAGCCGAGAGCAAGCATTGTTTCCACTGATAAAAACAATCGCGAAAATTTTAGGAAAAGACTTGGAAAAGCAGCAGGAAAAAGAGCAATTAAATAAAGTAATCGAGCAGCAATTGAAGAAACGTGTAGCATTCAAAAATAGCTTACAGGAATACGAGGACTTTCTCGAAACACTGCCAGAAATATATCATAGCCCAATCAAAAATGAATATCTGAATTACTGTGATCTGTTTCCGTATCTTTTATTCAAGCTGAAAATCGAAGGGATCGAACCGACGTCAACAATCAAACATTTGGTCATCGATGAAATGCAGGATTATTCCTTGCTGCAATTCTATGTCTTGGATCAGCTTTTTCCAAATGAGAAGACGATTTGCGGAGATGTGAATCAAAATTTAACAGAGGAGAATGCATCCTTTTTAAATGACTTAAACCATTTACTTCCAAAAAGCAGCATAACAGAATTTCACATGAGCTATCGTTCCAGCTTTGAGATCATTGCGTTTGCTAAAGCCTTTACGACCAATCAGGAATTGACAGCCATAAAGCGTCACGGCGAACCGGTCGTAGTTCAAACAGTTGATGGGTCAGAAGAAAAAATAAATGAAATTCGGCAATCGATTGCAGCATTTCTGTCCAGTGAGCGTAAAACCTGTGGCATCATCTGTCAAAGCTGGAAAGAGGTAGAGGTAATTGAGGCGGAATTGAACGATTATCCGTTGAACAAATTTGGTGAACAGACCGCTAAAATGGCTGAGGGAATCATCCTCACTACGGTACAATTTGCAAAAGGCCTTGAGTTTGACGAAGTCATTCTTTCAGATATCACAGAGAAGCAGCTGACAGAAAAAAGTAATGCCATCTATACCAGTTGTTCCCGGGCACTGCATAAGCTGACGGTTTTAGTAACAACCAAAGCTTAGCGCAGAGGAACAAAAAAGCGTTGCAGGTATCATTTTCGGATATCTGCAATGCTTTTTGAATTGAGTGGAAAAGTATTAAATTGCGTATTTTTTTATTGCCTGACAAAGCAACTCGGCAGTATTTTCGCCACCGCGTTCATTGTAATAAGCAGCAAAGCGCTCATCTGCTGTGTACATATCAGCCAATCCACGATGTGCTTCGACTGAGTAGCTTGACCATGTGTAGCTCAACCATTTTTTATGGGTTTCATAAACCTTTTTTGCTGTATCTGACTCAAGCTCGTTTGTTTTTGCCAATTCTTTCAAGTTAGCAAATAGTTCATTCTCTGTCTGTGTCATTGCCTGGAAGTCTTCTTCACTCATATTGCTCCATTTTTTGTTAGATGCTTCAATGGTTTTTTCACCATATTTTTCTCGAATTTCACTGCCATATTGTTGTTCATTTTCTGCTAGTTTTTCTTTTTTGAATGCAGCAAATTTTTCTGTATCAGTCATCTGAATCTCTCCTCTGTGATAGCTTAATGATTTTTCGATTGTCAGAAGAAGCTGGTCGATCTGCCTTCTTTTTTTGGTCAACTCTTGATAGTGCTGTTCCAAGGCAATCTCGAAATTGAACTCTTGTTGCTCTAATATCTCCTTGATGGTATCCAATTTCATATCCAATGAACGATAGAATAGAATCTGCTGTAAACGGTCAACCTCTTGTTTCCCGTAAATCCGATACCCTGATGAATTCACCCGCGCAGGTTTTAATAATTCAATTTCATCATAGTAACGCAACGTTCGTGTACTGATTCCAGATAGTTGGGCCAGTTTTTTGATTGTGTACTCCATTGTTTTCCCTCCTGACATCCTTATCATAAACCTTAACGTAACGTAAAGGTCAAGTAAATATGTAAAAAAAATTAAGATTGAGAAAATTTTTCCAAAATAGTCGAAAAAAGAGTAGAATTAAATGACAAGAAAGAAGCAGAATGACAAAGGGGATGCATTGTATGAAACTAGTAGAAACACCGCTTCACAGCAATTTAGATTTAAGCACACTTTATCCAAACGTAACAGGCTACCTATCAGGGAAAAAAACAATCAAATATTATAAGCTGTATTCTTTGGATCGGACACAGGTTATTTATATGGATGTATTTGACAAAATCAATATTGTCCTGGTCAACAGCAAAAAGAAAATCTCGAAGCAAGAGATCGATTATGTGATCAAACGTTTATTGGATGCAACAAGAGAAGATGTGACTATCTATCTGGATATGAAAGCAAAGATGGAAAAGAAAGGGTTCAAACCTTCTCGTTCAGCAAAAGACCTTATTTTGATCCAAAAAGATGTCGTTGATTAGGAAATCTCTGAATCAAGCTTGAGGAAAGCTTCTCCTTAGGCTTGATTTTTTTGACGGTGAAAATTATAAAATTTTAGATAAAGAAATCCAATAGTGTCAATCCTAAGCAATCCTCATTCGGTTGCTCGAAATCTGACTGAACGCGTGTTGCTTTTCTTTTTGTCTGGCTACATGAGTTATACTTTTCTAATTTCTACATTGATTTTTGCACGTTACATGGCGAGTTTGGTTTGACATCTGACGATGAATAAAATACGATGGATTTGCGATAAAGTGACAAGAGATTATATAGTTGTCGAAAAATCAGGATTTTCTGTACAAATAGTTTTAAGTGGTATTACCACCTAATGTTGGAATAAATGTATAAGGGAGAAGTTTATGAAACGGGTTGCGGCAAAGGTTGATTATAAAGTGATTGCGGTATTGATTGTTTTCAGTCTACTGACACTATTTCCGTATTTTCTAAATAATTTTATTTATCATCAGGATGATATTTTTTTTCATAGAACACGCTTGGAGAGCTACTATGAAGCAGTAAAACAACTAGATTTTTTTCCCAGGCTCTTTTCGACTATGGGAAACAATTACGGTTATGCAGCAGACCTGTTCTATCCGTCGTTATTGACTCTGCCGTTTGCGTTGTTTCGATTGGTAGGGATGGGCTTTGTCCACTCCTTTTTTCTCTATCAGTTTCTAATCAGCCTTACGACTGCGGCGATTGCGTATAAAGTGATGAAGGCAATGACCGGTTCAAAGTATCAAGGATTGTTTTTCTCTATTCTATATACGACTGCCACCTATCGATTGATTGATCAGTCCATAAGAGGGGCCTTGGGGGAAACACTGGCATTTTGTTTCCTACCTATGATTCTATACGCAGTGTATGCTATCGTTTATAAAGAAAAAGACAATTGGCTTTTGTTGACTGTTGGAATGAGTCTGCTGATAGCCAGTCATTTGATTACAGCTTTTTACGCGACGATTTTTATCGTGATTTTTTTGATTCTTCATTTTCATTTGCTTGATCGAAGAAAGGTCATTTCCATTTTAAAGGCAGGGGTATCAAGCGCATTTCTCTCTGCTTGGTTTTTTCTACCTTATTTAGAGCAAACGATGCAGGTAACCTTTAATTTTACGAAAGCTAAGCTGTGGTTGATTGGACTGGATTTCACATTGGGTGATTTATTAGGAAATAGCCTATCAAATATTGGCAAGACCTCAGAGGCTTTGAAACCTAATTTTGGGATTTTTATTCTAGGAGTCCTCATCTATGCGATGCTTCATTATAAAAAGCTGACAGATTCTGCTAAAGCTTTGACGAATACCACGCTTCTTTTGATTGTCGCATCGACGAATCTATTCTTTTGGGCTTCTTTTCAAGATACCTTTTTATCCGTTATTCAATTTGAATGGCGCTTGCTGATTTTTGTGACACTTTTTGGCAGCGTACTTGCAACTTGGGTATTGTTTCGACATATTGATAAACCGGAAAAAACTATTTTTCTGTTTTCTGCGTTATTGATTTTTCTGCTGACCTATAGTTTTAATGTGAACACGATGGAAATTTCAAGCAGTAAAAACAGCTTTATAATAACCGATGAAAATTTTGAGGAATTTCAACAAAGTGAGATTGGGCATGGCCGAGAGTATCTGGTCAAAGATACAGATACGTCTACGTATTTTATGAATCCTGTTCCTAAAATCGATCAAACTGTTTATCTGACCAATACGACGCAGAAGCATAGCTATAAAACAAGTGAGTACAATGTCCAGCTGTTGAACGATTCTGTTGTCCAATTGCCAAAGTTTTATTATATCGGTTATGCTACTTCAGTTGATGGGACAGCAACTTCCTATTATGAAAAGGACGGATTTTTGACGATGGATGTTCCGGCGGGAGAGCATGAGATTATAGTTACTTATGTAGGGACAATGATCCAGCGAGTTTCTGTGTGGCTGTCTCTGTTGACAGGGATTGCATTGACTGGAGTATGGATTCGTCGATTACTTCTTCCTAAAAAGGGGAAACATGCAGTGAAAACTAATTTCTAGAAGAGAATAAGGAACAAGTTTGCTTCTGTTGGAACAGCAAAAAAGCAGGAAATGCCGAGAGAAATATCAGGCTTATCTTGCTTTTTTGTCGTTCTATGATTATGCAGTTGCTTTTTTGAATAGTGAAATCTTCAACCCGCCACGTTCTTTTTTCGTCAACATGGCAAGCAAGAAGAAAATCAATGCGAATATCAATAAGATGAACGAGTTGAATTGAAAATCCTTCATAAAAGCACTGTCAAGGTTTAGACTGCCGCCAATCAATTCGTTGTTGCGGACATACCAGTAGGTTGGGGTGAAAGAAGCTACTTTGTTTACCACATCAGGTAGGATCTCAGAAGGGACGAAAACCCCTCCAATAAAAGAGCTGCCCAATATAAATGTATTGTTGACTGCCCCAACCATTTCAGGACTTTTGATTAACCCAGTGATAAAGATACTGAAGGCGATCACCGCAAGTAAAAAGAGAAGTGAGTTCAGTAAAAAGTATGGGGTATAGCCGTTGAATCCAATTCGAGTATAGACAAGGGTATAGGTAATAAATGCTAGCCAGACTGTACCGGAAAATAAGAGACTGCTGGTCATCAATTGTCGGGAGAACCTCTTTTTGGAAAGTGGTGAACAGCTATTCCGACGCTGAATTTCATCACGGTTGAAGGCCAGGTTTACAATCGAGATCCCACTGAAAATCGTCATGAATAAACCGTAAGAAATGACATTGAAAACACCAGCAGTTCCTTGGTTTTTTTCAAGTCGGTTAAAGTTCTTATCGAAATGAATCTGCCCTTTTTCAGTGATATTTTCAATGGTCAGTTGACTGATTTCATCTGCTGTTTTTTGTGGAAAAGCAGCGGTATAAAATTGATAAGTCGAGAGATAGTGATTGATGATATTGTCGACATATACCTGATTAAAACTGCCGGCTTTGACCTGAACAGCCAGCTTCATAGGAGAGCTTCCTGATTGCAAGGACGCTCCGAATCCTTTTGGAATTTCTACTACATAGTTTAGTTCCTGGAAATAAAGAGCATCGTCGATTGCTTCCTGATTTCCCTTGAAAGGAACATAGTCCATAGTATCTTTCAAATAATTTGTTAAGGCACTAGCTTCAGGAGAATCATCCTTATTGAATAGGGCTATTTTTGATTCTGTTGCTGAAAAAGAGCTTTCATTGGCGTTTAAATTCCCGGCATACATAAAGGAAATACCGATACTTACCGCAAAACCAAGAAGAATACTTATTTTGTTTTCTCTTAAAATATAATAGAAGGTTTTAAACACTGACATATTGGGCTCTCCTTTCATACATGAAGCTCAACAGTACAAAGATAACCGTCAAAACGGCTAGACAAACAAGATTGATGTAGAAGCTATCAATGTTCTCGTAGTAATAGAGCTTATAAAGACTTTCACTGACTAAGTTGACTGGATTAATCTGTCCCAGAATCGGGATATGCTTACTTATCAAGTACTTGATATCTGGAACCATCATCCCGGCAAGGAAGCTGCAGACAATTTGAAAGGTTACGCCTAAAGAAATTTTCTGATCTAAAGACCCTTTTAACAGATTACCGATACACGTACCCATAGCGATTGCTGTCACTGCGGAAATTGTACAGGTAAGCAGAATCAGGTTCCACCGTGACCCAAAATCGACTTGATAAACAAAATGAAAAATTGCTAGAATCAAGTAAAGCTCTACGATGAATACCGTGAACGCCGCCGCAAGATTGGCTAAAACAATGCTCATCTTGTTTTGAGGTGCCATACTCAAGCGGATACCATTCGCTGACTGATTGGCCTGCTCATCGTTTGTATTGGATAAGCCCCAAAAGAAACCAAACATACAACTCATGCCCACAAGAGTGAAGAAGAAAAAGCTTTTTGTGCTGCCTTTACTAGCCGTTTTATTCGCTACTTGAATGAAATTTGCTTGTTGTCCAATTGATTGGGCCAGCTCAGTCGCCAATAGTTCAGGTGCTTCTTGCTGTAGTGTTGCCACAGTTTTTTGTGCTTGTTGAAATTGGTCTAAAAAAACACTTAACAAGCTTTGTTGGATGCCTTGTTGATTTAGATTTAAGCTGATACCGGAAGTAGCGAGGACATAGTAGCCATAGATATCGCCATCTTCAAGCTGTTTTTCTGCTTGTTTTTTTGTCAGTGAAACAGGGTTAAGCATTTTCTTTCCGTCATTTTCAAGAGCCTTCACTGTTTCGAGAAACATGGTTGTTTGTGTATTGTCGCCCTCTTGTACGATGCCGACAGGGACTTGGTCAAAATAGATTTGATCATCTAAACTACTGAAAGCAGCAGTGAAGAAAATCCCCATACAGACTGGGAACATAAAGGTCCAGAACATCAAAGGTTTGTTTTTTAATAGAACCTTCAGCCGGTAAATATATAAATGTGTAAACATGATTATCCTCCTTTGCTATTGTTCGTTTCGTCCATCTTTGCGATTTTTGAAGAAACGAATCTATCTGTTGCTATTGATCACGTAGCTCACGACCAGTGATTTCAAGAAATACATCATTTAGTGTCGGCTGTTGTGTCTGGAAATTTCCAAAGGCGAGCTGTTCTTCCTCCAAAATTTTGAGAACGTGTGTGAAAACTCGCTTTGTTTCCTCCGTATTGATTGTTACGTAGGCATTGTCATAGGATATATCTAGAATTCCCGGTAAGGAAAGTAATTTTTCTTTAACGGATTCAGGGAAAACAGGTACTTCAATTATTAGCTTTTCATTCATATGAATCATGGCTTTTAGCTCTTCTTTGGTTCCTTTAGCGATGACCTGTCCTTTTTCCATAATGACGATGTTATCGCAAAGCTGTTCCACTTCTTCCATATAATGGGTCGTGTAGATAATGGTTGCACCCTGTCGGTTCAGCTCTTTGATGCTGTCTAAAATCTTGTTTCGGCTTTGAGGATCGACCGCAACAGTTGGCTCATCAAGAAAAATCAATTCCGGCTTATGAGCGATACCGCAAGCAATGTTCAAACGACGTTTTAACCCGCCACTCAGTTTTTTTGGAAAGAACTTTTTGAAATCTTCCAAACCAACAAGCTGGATCACATCTTCTACATGCTGTTTTCGTTCCTTTTTATCTGTGATGTAGAGACCGCAGTAATAGTCGATATTTTCTATGACAGTCAGCTCTTCAAAAACCGCTACTTCCTGAGGAACAACACCGATCCTTTTTTTGATATCATACTGATCCGGTGCCATGTCCTTTCCAAATATTTTAATCTCCCCCTTATCGTAAGAGAGAAGTGAAAGCATACAATTGATGGCCGTTGATTTTCCACTGCCGTTTGGTCCAAGTAATCCCAGGATCTCTCCTTCTTTTACTTGAAGATTGAAGTGGTTCAAGGCAACAAGCTTTCCATAGCGTTTGATTAAGTCATTGATTTCGATGATCATGATTTTGAACTCCTTTGTGTTTTTGAAGAAACGAGTCAGATAATTGCCCAGTTTCTCTATTTTGGTGGTTCGATATCTATTGCTTCTAGAGATTCCTGCAAAAGAGCAATAGTTCTCCTTTGTGTTTTTGAAGAAACGAGTCAGATAACTGCCCAGTTTCTCTATTTTGGTGGTTCGATATCTATTGCTTCTAGAGGTTCCTGCAAAAGAGCAATAGTCCTCCTTTAGATTTTTGAAGAAACATATCCAATATATTTTTTGAAGAAACATTCCAAGTTATCCCGCAGGTTCTTCTTTTTTCATTTATAATGTAACTATACATGAATGGATGTGGATTTATGAGTGACTATTCTCATAAAGTAATGTGACATTTGTCACAATGTTGAAAATTTTGGTAGAAAATTAAAGGAGTAAATCGATAAATGGAAACATTTCGAACAAGCAATTTTGTAGAAAAGGGGCTGCTGTTGTTTTTTAGCTTCTTGCTTTTGATCAGTGATTCTTATCAAAGTGAACGAGTGGTCTTCATTTTACTGACCTTGTTATTTAGCATGATTATTTGGGTTTTGCAACAACCAAAGCTATCTGTAGTGGCTATCTTCATTCTTTTGCTCGCGTCCTATTGGTGGAAGGAATATGTCTTTTTCATCCCTTTTCTTTTCTATGATGGGATGTATGATACCAGCTATGGTGTGACGGTTGTCAATGCCGGTCTGATGAGTGTTTACTTAGTATCCGATGACCAGCTTAGTCTGACCAACAAATCTTTTATTATCGGTCTGTGCCTTCTTGCTTCCTATTTAGCCCATCGACATATTGGAGCTATTCAGTCGAATGAACGAAGACAATTGCTTGAGGACGAAATGTTGTCGTTAAACTATTCGTTGCAGCAGCAAGAGAAGGAGCGACAAAAACGTCAGGAGACGATGCTTTCATTAGAGGTTTCAAATGAACGGAATCGAATCGCTCGGGATATCCATGACAATGTAGGACATCTGCTGTCCAGTAGTTTACTTCAAATTGGAGCTATTCAGACAATCAATCAGCAGGAAAATCTTCAAGCGCCACTGAATCAATTGAAAGAAACCGTTACAGAGGGAATGGATAATATTCGTTCCAGTGTCCATGACTTACATGATGAATCCTTGCGTTTGTCGATTGCGATGCAGAAGATTTTGGAAAATTTTCAATTTTGTGCGGTAGAGTTGACGGATGAGCTGCCTGAATATTTGGATAAAGAGTGCAAGCTAGCGTGTATCATGATTGTTAAGGAAGCCTTATCGAATATCATGAAGCATAGTAATGCAAAGAAGGCTGTGATCAGCTTCAAACAGCAGCCTGGTTTTTATAAGCTGACAATCTCAGATAACGGTACGAAAAGAAAAGTGACGGATATCACAGAGCGTGGCATTGGTTTGACTAGTATGGAGGAGCGTCTTTCAAGACTTGGTGGACGTCTGAATTATCATCAAACAGAGCAAGGCTTTTCATTGATTGCAATATTCCCTAAGTATGAAGGAGAGACAATATGATTCGATTAGTAGTAGTAGATGATGATTTTTTAGTTACGACGTCATTAAAAACGATTGTTGAAGCCAGTCAGGAAATTGAGGTAATCGGGATTGGGCATTCTGCAGAGGAAGCTGTCGCGTTGTACCAAGAACAGCTACCGGATATTTTATTGATGGATATTCGAATGGGAGAAAGCACTGGCTTGGATGCAGCTAGAACAATTTTAGCGGAGCAGCCAAAAGCAGCGATTCTACTTCTGACCACCTTTTCTGATGACGAATACATTGTAGAGGCATTGAAGTTAGGAGTGAAAGGTTATCTGCTAAAACAGAATATGGACGCAATCGTTCCTTCTATTAAAGCAGTAAAAAATGGTCAGTCTGTATTCGGAAATGCAGTAATAGACAAGCTTCCTAATCTTTTACAGACTGAAAAAAATGAAAAAGGGTGTGCGATCGATTTGACAGAAAGAGAGCGAACGACCTTATCCTTGATCGCAGAAGGTTTGAATAATAAAGAAATCGCAAAAGAGCTATTTTTGAGTGAAGGAACGGTACGCAATTATGTCAGTGTTTTGTTGGAAAAGCTTGAGTTGAGGGATCGAACACAGCTAGCTATATTCTATTATAAAGAGTTGACTTAGTTCTATAATTCAATAAACAATATAAGGATCGAATAGAAATATTTTCAAGTTTTTAGAAAAATAAGCATCAGAAAAGCTTCCTATATATCTTTCCATTCTGTAATGTAATTGGATGATTCCGCTAGGTATAGAACAGAAAAACAATGGAATGATTCAAAATCATTGGGTTTTCTGTTCTTTTTTTGATAAAATGAAATGAAAGCATTGTTGAAAATGGAAGGAACTCTTTCTGAAATAACAATAGGTTGAAGGCGTGTATGTTGAAGTATCTATAGACACGGGACTTTATATACGAGTGATACCTAATGCCAACGCCGGAAGAAACTTCTCCTGAGCCGTATGTTTAAACAGTGTTTTAGTTAAAATGGGATATCTTTGGGAATAAAGTGCTGGATAGTCTATGATGAAAGAATGCCGGTGCTAAAAATAAAGGATCGAGGGTTCAAGATGGATAAAAATTATCAAGATGACAGTTTGACGTTACACACGGATCTTTATCAAATCAATATGATGAAGACATACTGGGAGTTAGGTCGTGCAGATTTGCACTCAGTGTTTGAATGCTATTTCAGAGAAATGCCGTTTGGACACGGGTATGCGATTTTTGCCGGATTGGAGCGGTTGGTTCATTATTTGGAGAACCTAACCTTTTCGAACTCAGATATTGACTATCTTAGAGAAGCAGAGGACTATCCAGAGGAGTTTCTTACCTATTTAGCGGATTTCAAGTTTACCTGTACTGTTCGTTCCGCGCTTGAAGGCGATTTGGTTTTCAATAATGAACCATTGATTCAAGTAGAGGGACCTTTGGCACAATGTCAGCTAGTAGAAACAGCTTTGCTGAACATGGTGAATTTTCAGACCTTGATTGCAACGAAGGCAGCCAAAATAAAGTCAGTGATTGGTGACGATCCATTGATGGAGTTTGGTACACGTCGTGCGCAAGAATTAGATGCAGCGATTTGGGGAACAAGAGCTGCGTTTATTGGTGGAGCAGACGCAACCAGTAATGTTCGAGCAGGTAAGATTTTTGGTATTCCTGTCAGCGGTACGCATGCACATTCTCTTGTTCAATCGTATGGGAATGATTATGAAGCGTTTCTTGCTTATGCAAAAACACACAAGGATTGCGTCTTTCTTGTAGATACGTATGACACCTTAAAATCAGGAGTGCCAAATGCGATTCGTGTAGCCAATGAAATGGGTGATAAAATCAATTTCCTTGGGGTTCGGATCGACAGTGGGGATATGGCGTACATTTCTAAACGTGTCAGAGAACAGTTAGATGAAGCTGGTTATACTGAGGCTAAAATCTATGCTTCGAATGACTTAGATGAAAATACAATTCTTAACCTGAAAATGCAAAAAGCGAAGATTGACGTTTGGGGTGTGGGCACCAAGCTGATTACAGCGTACAATCAACCTGCGTTAGGTGCTGTTTTCAAACTGGTATCTATTGAAGATGAACAAGGTGTGATGCAAGATACAATTAAGCTGTCTAGCAATGCCGAGAAAGTAACGACACCTGGGAAAAAACAGGTGTGGCGCATCACACGCAAATCAGATAAAAAATCTGAGGGTGATTATGTTACTTTATGGGACGAGGATCCTAGAAAAGAAGCAGAGATTTTCATGTTCCACCCAGTACACACCTTTATCAATAAAACGGTTCGTAATTTCGATGCGCGACCTGTCTTACAGGAAATTTTCGTAGATGGTAAGCGTGTCTATGATTTGCCAACACTTGACGAAATCAAGCATTATGCCAAAGAAAATCTTGATTCTCTTTGGGAAGAATATAAGCGTGATCTGAATCCGCAAAAATATCCAGTCGATTTATCAACAGACTGTTGGAACCATAAAATGCGTTTACTGGAAAAAGTGAGAAAAGATGTTCAGGCGTTCAGCGAAAACAATGAATAAATGGAGGGATGTTGTATGAAGCCGATGCAGCAAGCGATTATTGAAGAATTAGGTGTGAAACCGACGATCGATCCGCAAGAAGAAATTCGAAAAAGTATTGATTTTATGAAGGCTTATCTATACAAGCATCCATTTTTAAAAACGCTAGTATTGGGAATCAGCGGGGGACAGGATTCCAGTCTTGCTGGTCGTCTGGCTCAATTGACAATGGAAGAGATGCGAACAGAAACCAAAGATACTTCTTATCAATTTATTGCCATTCGCCTACCTTATGGTACTCAAGTAGATGAAGAAGATGCACAAAGGGCCTTGGCATTTATCCAGCCTGATCGCTCCTTAAGAGTGGATATTCGTCCAGCTGTGGATGCGTGTGTTCAAGCGATTGAAGTGACTGGTGAATCAATCAGTGATTTCAATAAAGGGAATATGAAAGCTCGGCAGCGAATGATCGTTCAGTATGCTGTAGCTGGGGAAAATGCAGGTGCTGTGATTGGAACCGATCATGCAGCTGAGAATATCACGGGATTTTTTACGAAATTCGGAGATGGCGGAGCTGATATTCTACCGCTTTTCCGCTTGAATAAGCGTCAAGGCAAAGCACTTCTTAAAGCTTTAGGGGCAGATGAAGCCCTTTATCTGAAAGTACCTACTGCTGATTTAGAAGATGGAAAACCATTGATCGCTGATGAGGTTGCTTTAGGTGTGACCTACGATGATATCGACGATTATCTTGAAGGGAAAGAAATTTCTCCACAGGCACAGGAAACGCTTGAAGGTTGGTATAACAAAACGCAGCATAAGCGCCATTTGCCAATTACAGTATTTGACGAATTTTGGAAATAACAGAATAAAAATAGGAGAGAAATGGTTTGGCAGGTTCACAGCCAAGATCGTTTCTCTTTTTACGTTCAGAGCCAAATGAAATAGAGTGACACGTGCAATGACTTCTCTGTGCTCTGCTGCTTGTTCCAAAAGGATAATAATTTGTAATATAGCCTGTTACTTGATAGAATCAAGACATAGTAGCGCTGAAATGGAGACATTTTACCATGGAAGGTTAAGGAGGTAGATTTGATGGATGGAAGCAAAATCGATGGAAAAGCAGTGACAGAAGAAATGCTAGTAGAAAATGGCTACAGAAAATATGTGGGTGAAGGTATCGATATCTATTATAGTAAGGATATCTGTGCGCATATAGGAAACTGTGTTCGAGGAAATCCGGATGTGTTTGAAGTAGGTCGACGTCCGTGGATCATCGCAGATAATGGAACAGTTGAGGATGATATTCGTGTTATTAATAGCTGTCCAAGTGGTGCACTCAAATATATCAGAAAAGGCGGAAATTAACGATGGAAATAAAAGAAGAGAAAGAGCGCTTTGTGCTTTTTAATGATAGTAATGATGAAATCGGTGAAATGACGTGGTCAAATGCGGGGGAAGAAATGATGATCATTGATCATACTTTTGTCGATCCAAAATACAGAGGTCAAGGCTTAGCTGAAAAGTTAGTATTGAGCGGTGTTGAAAAAGCGCGTAAAGAAAACAAAAAAATTATTCCCTTGTGTCCATTTGCAAAAAAAGAGTTTGATACAAAACCTGAATATGGCGATGTATTGAGAAAATAATTGGTATTATTAAAAATAAAGAGTCTACCCGAAGCATGTTGAATTTTCACGTGCTTCGGGTATTTTTATGGATTTAAATGGGTACATTCCTTTTTTAGCGGTCTGACATAGAGGCACACTTATGAGTGATGAATAAACAGAAAAAACCACATTACCAAAATTGGTTGTTTTTATCAGTAAAAAATGGTTTTTTTTCCATTTTTTAAAACTAAAAAAAATTGCTAAAAAGTCCTTTTTTGTTAGACTTAAAAGGTAAAATAAAATGCAAAGGAGAAGGAAAATGAAAAAAAGAATGTTGATTGTGTTGAGTGGGATGCTTCTAATGGGAGCGATTGTTTTAGGAGGATTGATTGTTCATGCTACTGAATGGTTTACTGTTGGTGACAACGGTGTGATGACGTATGAAACGATTGATCAAGCATGTATTGAACTGTATTCTGATGTTTCTCATGAAAGAAGTTTTGAAAATGGGAAATGGGTATCTGTACTTAAACCAAAAGATATTGTAAAAAGTGTAAAAAGCATAGATGGTAACGAGGTAGATAGTTCTAACTTAAAAATAACTTATCAAGCTATTAATCAGCAAAATGGGGTGTTGAGTGCGGTTTCTGAGGACGATGCTTTAAATGAAAATGGAACGCTGAATTTTGATCGCTATAAGGAATATCATATAACTTTTGATTATACGTATGATTCATCATATATGAGCGGATATTCTACAATTGAGTCTACAATTAGTAAAACTGTTGTAGTTTATGAAGGGATTAACTAAGTAACAGTTTTATAGGAAAAATAGACGGAAGATAGAAAGACACTGGGAAAAAAAATCATCAGTGTCTTTTTGTGTAATAGCATAAATAATGGAATGCTTTTCAAAAATTACGGCTAGTAATTGGGGTTATAATATGCTAAAGTATAATAGATGTAATTTGTATATAAGGGAGTCTGGATAGATGTATAACTTAATTTTAACGACTGTAATCATTCTTTCAGTAGTTATGGTCATTTCGATTTTAATGCAGCCAAGCAAACAAAATAGTGCAGCAAGTGCTTTTACTGGTGGTGCGGATAAGCTTTTTGGTAAGCAAAAAGCTCGTGGGTTTGAAGCAGTGATGCAACGAGCAACTACAGTTATTGGTGCTGTCTGGATGATTCTATTGTTTGTTTTAACAATCTTATCATCGAAGTAAGTACAGAAGACAATCTATGACAGGATATTTACTGATCATCAAGTTTTTTTAGATGATTGGTATTGCTCATAGAGGCTGTTTTTGATTTTTAAGTCTGGACGAATTCATTACAGAATCGTTTCAGACTTTTTTTGTTTGTAGTTTTCCTTTGTCTTTCGCAAGGCATTATAGGGAGAGTGTGATAAAATAAAACGGAGGTGAAGACTGTGAAAAGAAAAATCAAACTACCGGAGCCGTTGTTTGTTGAAGGTGGAGAGAGAGCTGTTATATTATTCCATGCTTATTCTGGCAGCAGCAACGATGTACGTATGTTGTGCCGTTTTTTAGAAAAGAGAAATTATACCGTTTATACTCCGATTTTTTCTGGGCATGCTACGCTTTCGCCAGAAGATATTTTGAATGAAACAGTGACTCAATGGGAGCAGGATGCTCTGCAGGCTGTTGAATTTTTAAAAAGTCGCGGCTACCGTAAAATTGCTGTTTTGGGATTATCAATGGGCGGTATTTTCGCAGTGAATCTATTGACAAGAAAACAGCCAGAAATTGTTGGTGGCGGCTTCTTCTGTTCTCCTATTTACCCTGTTAAAAATAATGTACTGGAAAATTTTTCCATTTATGCTGATGCAGTATTGAAAACAGCTGAAATTGATGTATTGGAACGTACAGAGCGAATGAAAAAGATCAAAGAATCGTCATTCCAACAGTTGCAGCAAATTGAAGCATACGCAGAAAACACTGCAGAACATTTACATGTCATTGATGTTCCTGTCTTTGTCGCACAAGCAGGCAAGGATGAAATGATTGATGCAACAGGTGTTTTTCGAACGATCGAAGCGTTGACAAAAACAAAAATTACATTTAACTGGTACCCGAACAGTGGCCATGTACTAACTGTTGGACCAGAACATAAGGAACTGGAGCAAGATGTTGCCAATTATCTAGATACACTGCTTTGGAATGAGGAGATATAATGACAAAACAAACAATCAAGGAAACGATTCTTTCCTATATGAAGGATCAAAAAAAGAAGAGCTTTTCTATGGAACAGCTGGCAGAAGGGTTGAACTTGCAAAAGAGTGCAGATTTCAAGCTTTTAGTACAGACGGCAGCAGCTTTAGAAAGAGAAGGACTCATTGAGTTTAATAAAAAAGGAAAAATCAAGTTAGTTGAGACTGGTATTTCATTAGAAGGAACGTTTCGTGGGAATGAGCGAGGCTTTGGTTTTGTAACAATTGATGAAGAAGAGCCGGATGTGTATATTTCTAAGGAAAACACGAATTATGCAATGAATGGTGACAAGGTGCTGATCGATATCACTCAACCAGGTGATCCATTTTCTGATCGAGGTGCTGAGGGGAAAATTTTAGAAGTAAAGGAACGGGCAGTGACGCAGGTTGTGGGTGAATTCATCGCATACAATGAAGAGGAAATTGCCAATACAGATTTGTATGGGTATGTTTTGCCAAAGGATAAGAAGCTTAATGGTCTAAGTGTCTTTATCGCATCAGAAGGTATTCGTCCTGTCGATGGAAGTATCGTGATTGCTGAGGTCACACATTATCCTGAACATGGCTATGCCAAAAGCTTGGAAGGGTTGGTCAAAAAAGTAATCGGTCATAAAAATGATCCGGGTATGGATATCATGTCGATTATCGTGGCACATGGTATTCCAACAGCATTTCCAGAAGAAGTGATGGAGGAAGCGGATCAAGTGCCGGATACGATTTCTGATAGTGACCTGAACGGGCGAAGAGATTTACGAGATTCAATCATCGTGACAATTGATGGCGAAGACGCCAAGGATCTTGATGATGCGGTGACTGTGGAAAAGCTGAAAAATGGTAATTACTTTTTAGGCGTTCATATTGCCGATGTTTCATACTATGTCACTGAAGAAAGTCAGATGAACCAGGAAGCGTATGAACGTGGGACAAGTGTGTATCTAACAGACCGTGTGATTCCGATGTTGCCGCAACGATTATCAAATGGTATCTGTTCATTGAATCCCAAAGTACCACGCTTGACAATGAGCTGCGAAATGGAGATTTCGCCGGAAGGAACCGTCCTAAATCATGAAATTTTTCAGAGTGTGATTCAGACAACGGAACGAATGACGTATACAGCTGTTAACGAGATTATAGAAGAACAGAATCCGGAAACAATGGCACGTTATAATAAGCTGGTTCCAATGTTTCAGGAGATGGCTGAGCTCCATGAAATTCTAGAGAAGATGAGAGAACGCCGAGGGGCGATTTCTTTTGAGGATCGTGAAGCCAAAGTATTGGTGAATGAAGAGGGACACCCACAGGATATCGTGATGCGTACGCGCGGTGTAGGTGAACGATTGATCGAATCCTTTATGCTCGCTGCCAATGAAACAGTTGCCAAGCATTTCACTGATTTGAAGCTGCCATTCATTTATCGAATCCATGAACAGCCAAAAGAGGAAAAAATGCAGCGTTTCTTTGACTTCGCTGCCATGCTGGGGATTTTGGTCAAAGGAACAAAAGCGGATATCACGCCAAAGGACTTACAGCGTGTGTTGAATCAGATCGACGGAAAACCGGAAGAGGCGGTCATTAATACCATGCTGTTACGTAGTATGCAACAGGCTCGTTATTCAGAAGATAACTATGGGCATTATGGACTGGCTGCTGAATATTATACACACTTTACTTCTCCTATTCGTCGCTATCCTGATTTGATCGTTCATCGGTTGATTCGCAGCTATGAAAATGATCGATCAGAAGCTACCCAGGAAAAATGGAATAGCTTGTTACCGGATATTGCAGACCATAGTTCAAAAATGGAACGTCGTGCAGTCGAAACGGAACGTGAAGTGGATAGCATGAAGAAAGCTGAATTTATGGCTGATAAAATCGATGAAGAGTATGAAGGAATCATTAGCTCTGTCACGAAGTTCGGAATATTTGTTGAACTGCCGAACACGATCGAAGGCTTGGTTCATATCAATAATTTGAAGCAGGATTACTTCCATTTTGTTGAAAATCATCTAGCATTGGTTGGTGAACGGACAGGATTAACGCTGAAAATTGGGCAGAAGGTCTTGATCCGAGTAGTAAAATCCGATCCAGAAACAAGAGAAATTGATTTTGAGCTGATCGAAGCAGAGGAATTGGAACGCTTAGAGATCCAACGACCAAAACGCGGTAACAATCGCAAGAGCCGCAGAAGAAAAGAAAAGGGGCATGGAAAGTCTGCACAGCAGGAAAAGAAACCAGCCTCTCCGGCAAAGGGCGGCAAAGCGACTGGTAAAAAAGGCGGGAAGAAGCCGTTTTACAAAGAAGTTGCTAAAAAGAAAAAGACAAAGAATAAGAAAAAGAAAAAAATGTAATCGGAGGAATTTGTGATGCCAAAAGGGGAAGGACAGTTAGTTGCCCAAAATAGAAAGGCACGGCATGATTATACGATCATCGATACGTTAGAGGCTGGGATCGTTTTACAGGGAACAGAGATCAAATCTATTCGTAATGGACGAATCAACTTAAAAGATGGCTTTGCACGAATCAGAAATGGCGAAGCGTATCTATACAATGTGCATATCAGCCCTTATGAGCAAGGGAACATTTTCAATCATGACCCGTTGCGCACAAGAAAGCTGTTATTACACAAAAGACAGATCAGTCGCTTGGTCGGTGAAACAAAGAATACTGGAGTTACCTTGGTTCCATTAAAAGTCTATATCAAGGACGGCTTTGCGAAGGTTTTGATCGGCCTGGCTAAAGGGAAAAGACAGTATGATAAACGTGAAGACTTGAAACGAAAAGAAGTGGATCGTCAAATCAGTCGTACACTGAAAAATAGAGCTCGATAGATTCAAGAATCTAGGAGGTAGTTTTTAGATCGATCTTTCAATATATCTATGCGAAGCTTCATTAAAAGAACAGAAAGCTGTTATTCTGCTAAATCTATGCAGAATAGCAGTTTTTTCTTTTTTTACTATATGAAAATATATACACGTCATTAAATGAATAATATATTGTTTTTTATCGACTATTTTTTATTTTTTGAGTTAAAATTCAATTGTTTTTGTGCTATAGTGATTGTGCAATGATGAATTGCAAAAAAATAGAGCAAAGGGGATGTAAAAGTGAAAAAGTGGAAAAAGCTTTTGGGGAAAGGTTTTATTGTTTGTTGTTTATTGGTTGGAGGAATCGCTATTGGAGAAAACGCACAGGCTGAAGAGAATATTGGATTTGACGTGGTCACTAATACTGGGGAAATTTACGCTTTTGATGATATCAATGTAGAACAAATTCCTAGTGAAGTTCCGGCTGTAGCGGGAGAGCTACCAGAGCCTCGAACGATTTTCGGATCAGATAATCGAATAAAGGTAGGAAATACTACGTCATATCCTTATTCTACAATCGTTTATTTGTCGATTACCTTTCCAAATGGGGCAAGAACCCAAGGGAGTGGAAGTATGATTGCAGAGGATGTCGTTTTGACTGCAGGTCACTGTGTGTACAGCAAGAAGTACGGCGGTTGGGCAAAATCTATTGAAGTAATCCCAGGTTACAATGGAAGTACTGCTCCGTTTGGTAAGGCCTATGGAACAAAATTTTCTACAACTTCTGGTTGGGCAAACTCGGATGGGAAATACTCGAATGAGCATGATATCGGTAGTATCAAGCTGAACACGAAAATTGGAAAGAAAACAGGATATCTAGGGTTAAATAGCAGCGTAACAACATCTACGAATGTTACTTTGACAGGGTTCCATGGAGATAAAAATGGAGTTATGTATACGCAAAGTGGAACAGTTAGCAGCATTGCCGATACATTCCTCTATCATAGGCTAGATAGTACACCAGGATCAAGTGGAAGCCCGATGTATACGAATTCAAGACAAGTCGTTGCAGTCAATGCCGGAGAGAATAGCTCGAATAACTTTGCTCCGCGCTTATCTGGAAATAAATATTATTTGGCTTATTGCTGGAGATATGGGTTAGACGCTTCAAAGAAAACTGGTATTAATTATGAAGCACATTCTCAAGATCTTGGCTGGACAAAAAATAAAGCAAATGGAGAAACGGCAGGTTCAACAGGTAAAGCTCTTCAAATGGAGGCTATTACAATTTCTTTGAATGGCTATTCAGGAGGGGTCCAATACCGAACGCATTTAGCCAGTACAGGGTGGACCGGCTGGACTTCCAATACAGGTATTTCAGGAACTGTTGGGCAAAAACGAAGAATGGAAGCTATTCAAATTAAGTTAACAGGTGCGATAGCAAATACGCATCATATTGAGTACAGAGCACATGTGAAAGATAAGGGCTGGCTCCCATGGGTAAGAAATGGGCAGAGTGCAGGAACGACTGGGGAAGCGAGAAGGATGGAAGCCATTCAGATTAGACTGATAAAAAAATAAAAAGTTAGTAGCAACTAAAAGAGTACCATCTTTCTCTTGAATTGAGTCAACAGAATACAAATATATACTGGCAATGATTCCCTAAAAAAGGGAATCATTGCTGTTTTGTCTTGTGCTCTTGTTTAAGATGTAATCAGCAAATAAAGAGAAAATCATAATAATAGTTCCATTTCTCTTATAGTGGTAAAATGAAAGTGCATACATTTTTGAGGGGATTTATTTTATGCTGAGAAAAGCATTTTTTAGAGAAGGAGTGACAGTTGGATGCTTTAACTTTCGACAAAGAATCAGTGATAAATGATGTGTTGAAATGGAGGAGAGTCCAAGCTGCACTGGAATTGTGGCCATTTATTTCGAAAGATGATGGCATGTGAGAGGCTACTCAAAGCATCATTTGATAAATGATAATGATTTGATGTGTTTTTCAAAAGTTTTTCATTATGGTTTTCATATAAAAAATAAGCCAAAAATCATTTTTGGTTTGTTATATATCCTTTTTCGCATATTTAGCTTCTTTGCTTCCTATTCCTTGAAAAATTTGTTAGAGTGGAATGGAAACTGATGAGCCTTCATCGTTTTTAAAAACTATTGATCGCAGCTGCGTTTTTAACCAATCAATTTTCCGGATGAAAGAAAAATGACATGAGATTTTTGTCATATTGGAAAAAGTGTCAAATTTTCATGAAAATGTTTTGTAATTCGGGATCGATGGTGGTATTATACGTTGTGGTTGAAAACAACTTTAAGAAAACATCAAGCAGTTGAGCAGAAAAGAGGTGAAAAAAATGGAAGAGAAGACACCCCTCTTCAATATCGGTCCAATTTGGTTTGACAAAACAATTGTTCTAATGGTTTTACTGACCTGTGTGATCGTTTTTGCCGTTGTCTATTTTTGTACAAGGAATTTACAATTGAAACCGAAGGGCAAACAGAATGTGATTGAGTACCTTATTGACTTTGTTCGTGGAATTATTACTGACAACATGCCTAGTAAAGAAGTAACGAATTTTCATTTATTATCCTTCACTCTTTTTCTATTCGTGTTGGTTGCAAACGTCATCGGACTGGTGACCAAGGTATCTGTAGGGGAATACTCCTACTGGAAGAGTCCCACAGCAGACCCTATGGTTACATTGACTTTGGCACTGATCATGATCGTCCTGACACATTGGTTCAGTATTAGTCGATTTGGATTTGTTGGGTATTTCAAAAACAGCTTCCTTAAACCGGTCGGATTTCTTATGCCAATCAAATTTATGGAAGAGTTTACGAATCTGCTTACATTAGCTTTGCGTCTATATGGAAATATTTATGCAGGGGAAGTGTTGCTGGGATTGATTGCCGGTCTTGTTTCGGGCGTTGGTTTTTGGGTCATTCCTCTGGCGATTCCGTTGGAAATGATCTGGTTGGCTTTCTCATTGTTTATCGGTGGGATACAAGCTTTCATTTTTGTGACTTTATCTATGGTATACATGGCTCATAAAGTTGAAGTGGAAGAATAGCAAGTGGAATAGTATAAAACAATGTATCAATACAAATCAGGAGGAATAGAAAATGGATGGATTAAATTATATCGCAGCAGCGATCGCAGTATTTGGAGCAGCAATTGGAGCAGCATATGGTAACGGAAAAGTTATTTCAAAAACGATTGAATCAATGACACGTCAACCTGAAATGTCTGGTCAGTTGAGAACAACGATGTTTATCGGGGTAGCCTTGATTGAAGCGGTTCCTATTCTAGGTGTGGTTATTGCATTATTATTGGTGCTAAGATAATTTACTTTGGAAGGCAGGACGCTTTTGGTGAAAACTATCGTCACTGCTTTCTTCTATTTTATGTAAAATACTAAACGATCGACAGAAATAGGAAAAAAATCCAAAGTATCTTGTTGAACGTACAGAGGAAAGGACGGCGAAACTTCATGCTTACGAATCTTGTTTTAGGTGAAGCAACACCCAGTACAACATTAGGAACGATCATTGTTGTGACCGGTGCATTTTTGATTTTGATGCTTTTGATCAAAAAATTTGCATGGGGTGCAATCACTGACATATTAAAACAACGTGAAGATAAAATCGCAAATGACTTAGATTCTGCAGAGCAGTCGCGTATCGCAGCTGCAAAAATGGAGAAACAGCGCCAGGAAAAACTGTTGGCTTCTAAATCTGAAGCTGCTGAAATTCTTAAAAATGCGAAAGAAAGCGGCGATGAAACCCGCAAAAAAGCATTGATGGAAACAACTGAAGAAGTCTCTCGGTTGAAAAAGAAGGCAACAGCAGAAATTTCTCAAGAGCACGATAAGACAATGGCAGCAATCAAAGGCGATGTTGCAGCATTATCTGTTCAAATTGCAGAAAAAATATTGACGAAGGAATTGACACCCGATGCACATGAAGCATTGATCAATTCTTATATCGACAATTTAGGTAAAGTTGATGAAACTAGATAAATACATGGTTGGTAGACGTTACGGAAAAGCCCTGTTTGAACTGGCGCTGGAAAAACAGGAGACCGATGAAGTTTATCAGCAGTTGTTGAAATTGAGGGAAGTTTATCATCTTGTTCCGGGAATCGGTGACATTTTAAGTGATGCCCGATTGGAACCCAATGAAAAAGACGAAATTATGGAGCAATTGCTCAAAGGCTTCACTGGTACGATAGAGAATTTTCTTCACGTCGTACATAGTTACAGTCGGATGAATGACATGCTATTGATGATCGATGAGTATGAACGAAGATATGAAGATCATAAAGGTGTCGTTTTTGGCACAGTGGTTACTGCAGTGCCGTTGAATAAAGAACAGCATCAGCAAATTGAAAGTAAGGCTGCCAAACTACTTGGGTATGAGAAAGCAAGCTTGCTCAACCTAATAGAACCTAAAATTTTAGGCGGTGCGATTATTGGCGTAAATCATAAAGTGATCGACGGCAGTATCAGAAAACAACTGAAAAGTATAGAAGAACAACTATTGAGTTAGACTTTAGTAGAATAAAGAGGTGACGCAGATGTCCATCAAAGCAGAAGAAATCAGTGCTTTAATCAAAGAACAAATTGAGCATTACCAACATGAATTGGCTGTTGAGGAAGTAGGAACAGTAACCTACGTGGGGGATGGAATTGCCCGCGCCCATGGATTGGAAAATGCGATGAGTGGTGAGTTGCTGGAGTTTTCTAATGGTGCCTATGGAATGGCGCAAAATTTGGAAGCCAATGATGTCGGAATTATTATTTTAGGTGATTTTGAGTCGATTCGTGAAGGGGACAAAATCAAACGTACAGGTAAGATCATGGAAGTTCCTGTAGGAGAAGCTTTGATTGGCCGTGTTGTCAATCCTCTGGGACAACCAGTAGATGGTTTGGGAGAAATCCAGACAGACAAAACACGACCTGTAGAAGCAGCAGCTCCGGGTGTTATGCAACGTAAATCTGTAAATGAACCGATGCAAACTGGTTTGAAAGCAATAGACGCACTGGTTCCAATCGGACGAGGCCAACGTGAGTTAGTCATCGGAGACCGTAAAACTGGGAAGACTTCTATTGCAATCGATACGATCATCAACCAAAAAGGTCAAGATGTAATTTGTATCTATGTAGCAATCGGACAAAAAGAATCAACTGTTCGTACACAAGTGGAAACATTGCGTAAATTTGGTGCAATGGATTATACCATTGTTGTGACAGCAAGTGCTTCTCAACCAGCACCAGTATTGTTCATCGCGCCATATGCGGGAGCAGCGATGGGTGAAGAATTTATGTACAATGGCAAACATGTCTTGATCATTTTTGATGATTTATCAAAACAAGCTGTAGCGTACCGTGAACTTTCTTTACTATTACGCAGACCGCCAGGCCGTGAAGCTTATCCTGGGGATGTGTTCTACTTGCATTCACGTCTGCTTGAACGGGCAGCGAAGCTGAGTGATGATTTGGGTGGCGGTTCAATGACTGCTTTACCATTTGTTGAAACTCAGGCAGGAGACATTTCTGCCTACATCCCAACGAACGTGATTTCGATCACTGACGGTCAGATATTCTTGGAAAGTGATCTCTTCTATTCAGGGATTCGACCATCTGTAGATGCCGGATTGTCTGTATCACGTGTTGGGGGTTCCGCTCAGATAAAGGCAATGAAGAAGGTTGCAGGTACTTTGCGTCTGGATCTTGCCAGTTATCGTGAACTGGAAGCTTTCACCCAATTCGGTTCGGACTTAGACGCAGCAACACAAGCGAAGCTAAACCGTGGTCGTCGAACAGTAGAGATACTGAAGCAAAAACTGCATGCACCACTTGCTGTGGAAAAACAGGTTGTCATTCTGTTTGCCTTGACTCGTGGTATGCTTGATAGTATCAGCGTAGACAAGGTGTTGGATTTTGAAGAAGATCTATTCGATTATATTGATGGAAAATATTCGGAGATATTTGAAGAGATTCGCACAACGAAGGATTTACCCGAAGAAGAAAAATTAAAAACAGTAATCAATGAGTTTAAAGAGGTCTTCAATGCGTCAAACAATACAGGAAAATCTGCGGTTGAAGAGCTGAAAGAAAAGATGTCCAACGCTTAGAGAGGTGAATGGAAATGGGCGCTTCATTGAATGAAATCAAACAACGTATTGCTTCAACGAAAAAGACCAGCCAGATCACGAAAGCGATGCAAATGGTCTCTGCTGCGAAGCTCACAAAATCAGAAGTCGCTTCTAAGAATTTTCAAGAGTATGCAGCGAAGATTCGTTCAATCGTGACGCATCTTGTTGCTTCTCAATTGAGTGATCTCGAAGAGCTGACGGATGATCCAAATTATCCTGAATTGAATGAGTATCATGCGATGCTGACGAACAGACCAATCAAAAAAACGGGTTACATTGTGATCACTTCAGATAAAGGTCTAGTAGGCGGCTATAATAGTTCGATTTTAAAGCAGACAATGACCATGCTTCAGGACGATCATGAGAACCAAGAAGAGTATGTCTTGATTGCAATCGGCAGTGTCGGTGCAGATTTTTTCAAAACAAGAGGATATAACATTGCATATGAGCTGAGAGGCTTGACTGACCAACCGTCATTTGACGAGGTTCGTAAGATTGTTTCAGCTGCTACAGCAATGTTTGACAGTGAAGTGTTTGATGAGCTGTATGTTTGTTACAATCATCATATCAATTCATTGACCAGTCAGTTTCGTGTTGAAAAAATGCTTCCAATTTCCGATTTGGACCCTGATGAAGATACTGGCTTTGAGCAGGAATACATTCTGGAACCTTCAAAAGAAGCAATCCTAGATCATTTGCTGCCGCAATATGCAGAAAGTCTGATTTACGGCGCAATTATTGATGCTAAAACGGCCGAACATGCGGCCGGTATGACGGCGATGAAGACAGCGACTGATAATGCAAAGACGATCATCAGTGATCTGACAATTTCCTACAACCGTGCTCGTCAGGGTGCGATCACACAGGAAATAACCGAAATCGTAGCGGGAGCAGCCGCACTGGAATAAAATGGTAATGACAGGAACAGTTGCTTAAAAAGTAGCTGCAATTATTCGTAACAGATTATTGGCAAACGCTTGTTAGTAAGGACTGTTCTTGCCGCCAAGTAGCTTGAAAGGGTCGTGACAGACTTATTCCAAAGATACTTCATGTATTGAGGATCAAAGGGGAACAAGAACTGTAGATACCGAGGCGCTAACATAGTGTGTTGCGTTTATCGTTATTCGTTCCGTGGAAAAATGTTGTCACAACTTTAGGAAGACTGGAGGAAAAAACATGAGTTCAGGAAAAATCATTGAAGTCATTGGACCGGTTGTTGATGTTGAGTTTTCTTTAGATCAACCACTACCTGACATAAATAATGCATTAGTTGTATACAAAAACGGCAAAGACAAACAAAAAGTAGTCCTTGAAGTAGCGTTGGAGCTTGGAGACGGAATCATCCGTACCATTTCAATGGAATCTACAGATGGCCTGCAAAGAGGTATGGAGGTCATTGATACAGGGAAACCCATTTCTGTTCCTGTAGGGAAGGAAACACTTGGACGTGTGTTCAACGTATTGGGTGATACCATCGATTTGGAAGAACCATTTCCGGAAGATGCAGTAAGAAGCGGTATCCACAAAAAAGCCCCTACTTTTGATGAATTGAGCACAAGTAATGAAATTCTTGAAACAGGGATCAAAGTTATCGATTTACTGGCTCCTTATTTAAAGGGTGGTAAAGTTGGTTTGTTCGGTGGTGCCGGTGTTGGTAAAACTGTATTGATCCAAGAGCTGATCCACAACATAGCACAAGAACATGGAGGAATTTCCGTGTTTACAGGTGTTGGAGAGCGGACCCGTGAAGGGAACGATCTTTACTATGAAATGAAGGATTCCGGCGTTATTGAAAAAACTGCTATGGTGTTCGGTCAGATGAACGAGCCGCCAGGTGCACGTATGCGTGTGGCGTTGACAGGCTTGACGATTGCGGAATATTTCAGGGATGTTGAAGGTCAGGATGTATTGCTATTTATTGATAACATATTCCGATTCACACAAGCAGGTTCGGAAGTATCAGCCTTGTTGGGCCGTATGCCTTCAGCTGTTGGTTACCAGCCAACGCTGGCGACAGAAATGGGTCAGTTACAAGAGCGGATCACATCAACGAAAAAAGGATCGATTACATCGATTCAAGCCATCTATGTACCAGCCGATGACTATACCGATCCAGCTCCGGCGACAGCCTTCGCCCATTTGGATGCAACAACGAATCTGGAACGTCGTCTGACTGAGCAAGGGATTTATCCCGCAGTCGATCCTTTGGCGTCTTCTTCAAGTGCTTTAGCTCCAGAAATTGTTGGACAAGAGCATTATGAAGTAGCAACAGAGGTGCAGCATGTATTGCAGCGTTACCGTGAATTACAAGATATTATTGCAATTTTAGGGATGGATGAGCTATCTGACAATGAGAAGGTTCTGGTAGGTAGAGCCCGTCGTATTCAATTCTTCCTATCTCAAAACTTCAATGTAGCGGAACAATTTACAGGTCAACCAGGTTCATATGTCCCTGTTGAAGAAACAGTCAAGGGCTTCAAAGAAATCCTTGAAGGGAAACATGACGAACTGCCTGAAGAAGCGTTCAGAAGTGTCGGCCAAATCGAAGATGTTATAGAAAAAGCGAAAACACTGAACTATTAGGAGGCGTAGCAGAATGGAAGATATATTAACTGTGAATGTAATGACCCCTGATGGTTTGGTTTATGATCACCATGCCAAAATTGTTGTGGCAAAAACAACAGATGGAGAAATCGGAATCTTGCCGAAGCATGCGCCGATCATTGTTCCGTTAGCAATTGATGAGGTTCGTGTCAAACGAACGGATGCAGATACACATGTGGACTGGATCGCTGTTAATGGCGGAATCATGGAGGTCCGAGATAATATTGTATCAATCATTGCAGATAGTGCTGAGAGAGAACGGGATATCGATGTTTCCAGAGCGGAACGTGCGAAGTTGCGGGCAGAAAAAATGATACAGGAAGCAAAAGAAAAAGAGAATATCGATGCGTTGAAACGGGCGAATGTTGCGTTGCATAGAGCGATCAATCGCATTAACGTATCCAAGCATACATGATTTTTATCTAAGTATGAGAGAAAAAAATGTATTTTTGAAGAAAAGCAGTCAAGTTTTTCATTTGACTGGTTTGTAACACAATGTGAAGCGATCAGGATGCCCGTTTCTGTCGGTATCTTGATTGCTTTTTTATTTACATAGGTCCAGAAAAATAAAAGTATCGAAAGTTGTTTATATCCATCTTTATGTCAGTTGTAAAACGCTGTTTTTGTGGTGAATATAGATGCTGCGAGAACGATTTTTATAATTTTTCTTTTCTTTGTGATACACTAACACTATAATTTATAGATGGTCATTTATTTTGATACATGCTGCAATTCTTGATTCGTTGTTTATTCGGCTGTAAAAATGAGAAGCATGTTCAGTTCTGACTTTTGCTTGCCAAAAGAGTGAGCAGTAAGAAAAACTTCCAACTTCTGTGCTGTAGTGAAGCAGAAGAATCAGCCGTTTGTAGTTAGTTGAGAAACGACTGAATTCAGTAGAGTAAGGGGAGAGGCTATGCAATTTTATGGAATAGATGCTTTTATTCGGATCATCGCTCATGTGCTGTTTATTTATTTGAGCTTTTGGGCGATTCAGTCAGTTAGGATCGACCAGTTCTTTAAAGCACACCATGTATCACAAGTCCGTGTTTTATTGATCTTATTATCGATTGTTATAGGGTATACTGCAAGCTCATTCTTTTTAGAATTTATTGCTTTATGCCGAAATATTTTTCTATCGATTTTTCCTTAAAGAGTAAAAACAAGAAGAAATTGTACAAATTTATAAAAAATAGTGGTATAATGGAAAAGATTTTGAGTAGGAAAGACCTATTCTTATTTTTGGAGGGAACGAAATGGAACAGATTATTGTTCATGGCGGTAACCAATTAAAAGGAACTGTAAAAATTGAAGGTGCCAAAAATGCTGTGTTACCAATTTTAGCAGCGACACTTTTAGCAGAAGAAGGAACAACCGTTTTAAAAAATGTACCGATTCTTTCGGATGTTTTTACAATGAATCAGGTAATTAAACACTTAAATGTAGATGTTGATTTTAATCAAGAAGACAATACAGTGGTGATCGATGCAACAAAACCACTAGGGATTGAAGCAAATTATGAATATGTCAGCCAAATGAGAGCATCCATCGTTGTAATGGGGCCCTTGTTGGCTCGTAACGGTCATGCAAAGGTTGCTATGCCAGGTGGTTGTGCAATTGGTAAGCGTCCGATCGATCTTCATTTGAAAGGGTTTCAGGCACTAGGTGCTGAAATCATTCAAAAGAATGGTTATATTGAAGCGATTGCTAAAGAATTGAAGGGAAGCAAGATTTATCTTGATTTTCCTAGTGTTGGAGCAACACAGAACATTATGATGGCAGCTGTTCGTGCGAAAGGTACGACAATCATTGAGAATGTGGCTAGAGAGCCTGAAATTGTTGATTTGGCGAATGTGCTGAACAAGATGGGTGCCCATGTCTATGGTGCAGGAACTGAAATGATGCGTATCGAAGGTGTTGATAAGCTGCACGCGGTTGAACATTCTGTTGTTCAAGATCGTATTGAAGCTGGTACATTCATGGTTGCCGCAGCTATGACAGAAGGAAATGTTCTGATTGAAGAAGCAATTATTGAACACAACCGTCCACTGGTATCTAAATTAACAGAGATGGGTGCGATCGTTCGTGAAGAAGAAGCTGGGATTCGTGTGATTGGTCCGAAAGAAATCAAACCAACCGATATCAAAACCTTGCCTCATCCAGGTTTTCCGACAGATATGCAGGCGCAGGTAACTGCACTGCAGGTTTTGGCAAATGGCTCAAGCGTTGTCACAGAAACCGTGTTTGAAAATCGCTTCCAGCATTTGGAAGAAATGATGCATATGAATGCAGATGTTCAAATCGATGGCAATGTTGCAATTATTAATGGTGGAAAGAGCTTACAAGGCGCTGCTGTTAATGCAACAGATTTAAGAGCTGCGGCTGCATTGATTCTGCTTGGTTTACGTGCTGAAGGTGTTACACGTGTTTCACACCTTGAGTATCTGGATCGTGGCTATTATGAGTTCCACAAGAAATTGCAAGCCCTAGGGGCAAATGTGGAACGTGTGAATGACAGTGCTGTTGAAGAAAAGCAAGCTTCGGCAGTTCACTAAGATAGGAGTAGTTAGACATGAGTTCGACACGCTATATAATAGTGACATTGTTGAAAATTTTAGTAGTTATTTCGTTGGTGCTTATTTTGTTCGTTACCGGTACGATGATTGGGTACGGAATGGTTGGCGGCGGGAATCCAATGGATGTTTTTAATAAAGACGTATGGACTCATATTCTCGACTTTCTTAAGTAATAGAGATCATTGATTGATGATTTGGCTAGGATAGAGGTTATGCTGTTTTCCGCTGTTGGTAATGAATTTCAAGCATAAACAACTTGCTTTGTAACCTTTCCGATTTTGCGTGGATGTTCAGCTGATGAAAACGATGATTTTTGACACTCAAATGGTTAAGATTTTAGAAGATTTCGGTATTTTCGATTAGAAGATGCTGGAGTCTTTTTCTATTTTGGTTTTACGTGCAAAGCCTGTTTGTAGAAAAAAAGAATAGAAACATAGAGCTTGGAACAAATAGAGATTCTCTAATTTTACTTCAAGTTCTTCTAGTTTTGGGATGGATTTACTCTTTGGAAAATACTTTGTATGTTATAATGAAAAGTACCATAGAAAGAAAAATGTTCGCTTTCTAAAAATGATGAAAACCGAGTAGAATAAGCTGAAATTAGTTAGAGCATACCTGACAATTATGGCAGAATTTGCATTTTTCAGTAGTCTATTTTTTTGATTTTGAGAAAGAGAACAAATTGCCTATTATGGGGATCAGAAAAGACACAGCCCCTAAGAAATGGCATCATACCGCATCGATAGATACTTGCTGCGGGCAAAATGAGTGATATTAGTTAGAGGAGGAAGTAGTAGATGAAAGCAACTGTTACTGAAATTGGCGAACACGCTCTTGATGGAAAAGAGCCGATGATTATTCTTTTTGGTGAACGGGCAACGGAGAGTCTGAAAGAGTATTCGGTCATTCAAAAATTTGAAGGATCAGGAGAACTAAATATAAAAACAGGGGATCAATTGAAGATCGATGATAGGGTTTATCAAGTAGAACATGTGGGATCTTTTGCCAATGCTAATTTAAACAGTATCTCTCACGTTACATTGGTCTTTTCAGAAGTGCCTGAAGAAGATGCTGTAGTGAATGGCATTTATTTATCGCCAGCGACTGTACCGGTAGTCAAGGTGGGCTCTGTTATTGAATATATAAGTTAAGGAGTGTGGTTGAATGTCTCAAGAGCAACAAGAGAAAAAGGAAAGTAGACTTTCGTGGTTCTGGCGTTGGTTTTTGAACAATCAAGTCGTGACCGCGCTTTTGATCGTATTACTGGTTCTGTTGATTCTTTTGCTTTTTACAAAGGTTTCTCATTTATTTACGCCAGTTTGGCAATTTGTTGGTGTGGTCGGTCTGCCAATCATTATGTCCGGAATTTTGTATTATCTATTAAATCCAATTGTTGACTATTTGGAAAAGAAAAAGGTGCCAAGAGTGTGGAGCATCATCGGATTGTTTGTAGTAGTCGTTGCTCTAATCGTTTGGGGTGTAGTTGTGATTGTTCCCGAAATTCGCAGTCAGGTGTTGAGCTTCGCGAATAACTTTCCTAAGTATGTTGATACGATCGACAGCAAAATGCAGGAGATACTGAGTGACCCATTGTTTGGCCAGCTGAGAGAACCTGTTGAGGATATGGGTGAAAAGCTAGTTAACTCTCTTGGTGAAATCATCAAGAATGTATCAACATCAACCGTACAGGGGCTTGGAAGCTTCTTCGGTGCTGTTGCATCTGTTGTGGTAGCGATCTTTACAATGCCGTTTATCTTGTTCTATTTGTTGAAGGATGGGAAAAAGCTGGCACCGTTTTATATTAAATTTTTACCAAATAAAATGCGTCGTCCAACGCTGAGCGTACTGTCTGAAATGAATGAACAGGTCTCTTCCTATATTCGAGGACAGCTGACTGTAGCCTTTGCGGTTGCTATCATGTTTATCATTGGATTTTCAGTGATTGGTCTGGAATATTCGATTACATTAGGAATTATTGCAGGATTTTTGAATCTAATTCCTTATCTTGGATCGTTTCTTGCGATGGTTCCAGCCGTATTCCTTGGGATTGTTGGTGGTCCTGTCCTGTTGATTCAGGTACTGATTGTTTTCATTATTGAGCAAACGATCGAAGGCCGTGTGGTGTCGCCTTTAGTTTTAGGCAGTCAGCTGGATGTCCATCCTGTCACGATTTTACTAGTGTTATTGACTTCTGGGAAGCTGTTTGGGATCACGGGAGTGATTCTTGGAATTCCAGTGTATGCAGCAGTGAAAGTTGTAATAAAGAATGTATTTGAATGGTACAAAGAGGTTTCTACCCTGTATTACGAGGAAGATGAACAAAGTGATATAGAAACATGAGCAAAAAAAGAGCGTGGGACATAACTCAAGTCCCACGCTTGTTCTGTATCTAAACCCGAATAAACGGTGGGACAGAAGCAACTACTAGCAGCGAGCTGCGTCGATGTCCGCTCAACACTCGTAGGCCCTAAACTGCGACGAGCCACAAGCGAGAATGCATCAGTGGTAAACCACTGTGTTTCAAGGCTCTTCGACAATAAGCTGAAATTCAGCAAAAATTTGTTGAAGCAATTTTCGTGAATTCCATCTTATTGCTTGAAGTTTGACGCTTCTGGCCCAACCTCTTTGTAAAATTAAAAGTTTTTACCAAGTGCTGCTGCTTTTTCTAGTGCTTCACCCATCAGTTCATCGGCACGTTCTGGCGCGTAGTCGATTCCTTCAATGAATAATTGCTGAACATCGTTTACGCCAATAAAGTTAAAGATTCCTTTGACGTATTGAGAAGAAAAATCATTTCCGCCATACACGCCACCGTTGGATTGGATATGAAGAACTGTTTTATCGCCAGCCATACCTTGAGGGCCTTCTTCTGTGTACTTAAATGTTTTACCTGCCACATTGATTGTATCGATCCAAGCTTTAAGGCGTGTAGGTACATTCAAATTCCACAGTGCATTAGCGATAACTACTTTATCTGATCCTAAGAACTGTTCTGTAAGATCATTGAATTTTGAGATTTTTTCTTGTTGGGAAGTATTTAGGCTTGTGAACTCTGCACCGGCACGTAGCGCATTCCAGCCTGAAAGTAATTCTTCGTCGATTTCAGGAATTGATTCCGTATAAACATCAAGGATATCGATTTGATCATCTGCATGCGTTTCTTTGTATCCTTCCAAGAATGAATCCAGAGCGCGTACAGAACGTGACTCCTCTTTTGTAAGTGGGTGTGCTTTAACAACTAATAATTTTGACATGTATATTCTCCTTTTCCTATCCAATTCGAAGTCCTCCTTCTAACAGTCTATTCAAGAACTGACAGAGGAAGCTTGATTTTGAGTGGTTTTCTACAAGAATGTAGAGTGAAACAATACTATTTTACTAATAAAAAGTAAGAGAATCAATTTATTTGCCTGATAATAAAATAGACATATAAAATAGAGGATTTCTGTCGATAAAAATAGTGTTAGGAAACTGAAAAAAATGCTATGATTAAGAAAATTTATCAGAACGAATCTTCTTGCTAAGCATACTAGTAATATGAGAATCAGGTGTTAAGGAGGGAACAGGATGACTGGGGCAGAGCGTGTTTATCCAATATTTATTATTATGGGGGCAAGTGGTTCAGGCAAGACAAAGATTACAGAGCTGGCCTTTCCGAGGGAGGAGAAGCTGGTTTCTTTTACAACCAGAAAGAAACGTTGGAATGAAAAAAATGGTGTTGATTATTATTTTATCAGTCGAGAACAATTTGAACAGCTAATTCAAGAGAAGAAGCTAATAGAATATGACTTATATGACGATAACTACTATGGTGTTGGTCGAGCAGAGGTCATGGAAAAAGTGACGAAACATAGTGTATATAATGTATTGACCTTAAAGGGATTCGAAGCAATACGTGCGGAATTCGGAGAACAGGTTATTCCAATATTCTTAGATGTCTCCAAGGAAAATATTTTGAAGCGTTTAAAAAAGCGCAGTGAATCTATGGAATCCATACAGAAACGAAGTGCGATCTATGAAAAGGATATGGAAATCAAGCAACAGCTTCAGAAATATTCCAATGTCCATATTATTGATGGGGACCGAGAAATACAGGCAACAGTCACAGAGTTGAAAGCAATCATTGACCATTATGAAAATAGAAGTGAGCAGTTGTTCTGACTGTTGCTCACTTCTTTTTCTCTTTACGTACTGAAGCAATAGGCCTCACAAACTGGTGTTTGTTATGGAGAAAGAAAAGTAAATGATAATTTTTACACATCGTCCATTTACTTTTAGTCATCAATAGGTCAAAATTTAAGAGAGAGAGAAAAATCTGAAAGAGTTAATAATGAAAGGATTGGGAGAATGAAGCAAGCAGTGATTTTTGATATGGACGGTGTATTAGTCGATTCGGAGTATACTTTTTTAGAGTCGAAAACAGCGCTTTTGAAAGATGCTGGTTTTGAAAAGGATATTAGCTACCAATATCAATTTATGGGAACAACCTTTGAGTTCATGTGGACGAAAATGAAAGAGGAACTGGGACTACCTTTGTCAGTAGATGCGTACATTCAAGAGATGAATGCACGAAGAGAAGAGATGATCGAAAGAGATGGGATAAAAGAAATTCCACATGTTAAAGAAGTTGTAAAAAAACTATCAGAGGCAGGATTTAAACTAGCTGTAGCCTCGTCTTCTCCAAAGGCAGAGATTGAACGGGCGATGAGTGCCTTAGGGATAAAAAAATATTTTGATATTCTTGTCAGTGGGGAGGAAGTCGCTCATTCCAAGCCGGCACCAGATGTTTTTCTAAAGGCAGCTGAGCTTCTGAAGGTATCACCCGAAGATGCATTGGTATTTGAGGATACAAAGAATGGCAGTCGTGCCGCCAAGGCAGCTGAAATGTATTGCATTGGTTTTGAAAACCCAGTCTATCCTGCGCAGGATTTGACAGCGGCTGATGAAATCATCCATGATTTTCGAGAGGTTGATGTGAAGCGATTAAAGCAGCTTTCTTAGTTGGTCGTTAAGCTTATTCTGTACAGGAACGGCCAAGTAAAGCTGGATGAATGAGCTGCTCATTCTATTAAACGAGGACGAAACAGAGGGAATTGGGTTCTGTTTTGTCTTCTTTGTTATGCAAATACAATGAGAAAGTCACTATAGTTGATTTATTTGATGAGAGAAGCGTATGTCATTTTTGGTGATGGACTCAATTGGTCTAGTTGAAGAAAAGCATACTCGGTTGGACTATATTAGTTGCTGATTTTGGTACAAGTGATACAATAGAATAGAATATCAGAGTGAAAGGAGGAGGGCGTATGTTGGGGTTTAAATTGGCAGACAACGCTTCTTTGAAGACTATTTCATTTAGAATCAAGGATAATGATAAAATGGTTGATTTTTATAAAAATATGGTTGGTTTAACACTAAAAAGCGAAGAGAACGGGTTGTCCATTTTTAGTGCGAATAAAGAGAAGACTCAGGCGTTGATTTTGGAAGAAGGAGAGACATTCAGTCATGCAGCAGTTCACTTTTCTGTCTGCTTGCCTTCTGAAGTGGAATGGTTGGATCTTGTTAGACGTTTCAATGAGCATGGCTATCCAATTCAAAGGAAAAAAACTGAAGAGGGTACGGAAAAAATAATTGTTGTAGACCCAGAAGAAAACGAGATTGAATTCTATTATCAAGAAAATCAGCTGGATAGTCCGGAGAAGGCGGTTGTCGATGACCTTCAGGAAGCAGAAGCACTTCAAAAAGATGATGGAAATGTTTTTCGAATTAGCCTGAACACGTTGGATGTGCAATCAAGCAAGGAATTTTATGAAAAAGTTTTAGGCTTAGCGAGCATGGATGATACCACGTTGAGATTAGGAGACCAGGATGTTGTTTTTCAATTATTGGAAAAAGAACATTTGGGCCAACGAGCTGATCTCGGTTGGAACTTTTTTGTCGTTGACTTAGATGGAACCGAAGAAATCGAGAAGCTGATGTACCATTTGGAACAAAAGAAACAGGATTTTTTCATTGATAATAAGCGATCTATCTTAACTGTTTTCGATATCAACGGCATCGAATGGTGGTTTACAAAAAACAGAGTTTGAGGACGAATGATATGTATGAAAAAACAAAAAAACGGATTGAGCAGTACTTAGCCGAAGGTGTTTTTCCAAGCGTTTCCTTCTCTTTTATAAAAAAAGGGAAGCATGAGACTCAACTAAAAGGATTTGCACAAGTTGTTCCTCAAAATGAGCCATTGACAGAAAAGCACATGTTTGATGTTGCTTCATTAACGAAGGTGATCTGTACAACGACGGTTGTTCTTCAGTTGGTGGAAGAGGGACAACTACAATTAGATACTCCGCTTAAAGAGTATTATCCCGCATTTCAAGACGCGACGATCACAATCCGTCATTTATTGACACATACAGGAGACATCAGTACCTATATTGAGAATAGAGATGCCCTGTCTCAGAAAGAATTGATCCATGCATATCACCAAGTAGAGGCAGGTAATAAGCTGGGGTTCGAATCAAAATACACGGATACTGGAACGATTCTATTAGGTTTGATGTTGGAAAAAGTATTACAGAAGACAGCTGTTGAGCTATTTGAAGAGCGTGTATTACAGCCTCTTGAAATGACAAATAGCTGTTTTCTGCCGGATGATCCATTACAGACTGTTCCGACAGAGCTGCATCCGCGTAGAGGGCTGATCAGGGGGCAGACACACGATCCAAAAGCCTTTGTATTGGCTGAGCATGCAGGAAATGCCGGATTATTTACCAACTTGACAGATCTTGAGAAATTTGTAACTATGTACTTGAACAAAGGTGTTTATAAGGATAACCGTTTTCTGCAGGAGGCAACAATTCTCTCACTGTTGGAGGATCATTCTTTCGCAAAGAATCATGCCCGCTCTCTTGGCTGGGATTTGAAAACGGACGTTAATGGAGCTGTATATTTGTTTCATACGGGCTATACCGGAACGTTTATTCTGATGGATATTTTGTCACAAGAAGCATTTATTTTTCTATCTAACCGGGTGCATCCTGTAGATAGACGGGCAGAATATATAGAGAAGAGAGACCAGCTCATACAGCTTTATCTTGAGGAAAAGATAGAAGCTGCTGCCAAGCATAGAAAGTGGTCAAATGAATACAAGTTTCGGGAGGAGTAAAAATTACTATGAATCAACCACTGTTTTTAAAACCTGTTTTCCAAGAAAAAATTTGGGGAGGAAACCGTCTGCACTCTGTTTTTGGGTTCGATTTGCCAAGTGATAAGATTGGTGAAGATTGGGCGATAAGTGCGCATCCTCATGGTGTAGGGACTGTCATCAATGGTGAATTTGCCGGTAAGAAGCTCGATGAGCTTTGGACGGAGCATCGGGAGTTATTTGGTCATGCAACGGGGGATGTTTTCCCATTACTAATAAAAATTCTTGATGCTGAGGATGATCTGTCTGTTCAGGTCCATCCGGATGATACGTATGGACTGGCGCATGAGGGAGAGCTTGGAAAAACAGAATGTTGGTACATTATCGATGCTGAACCAGGTGCATCAATCATTTATGGGCATCACGCAAAAACACGTGAAGAGCTGGCTGAAATGATCCATGAAGGAAAATGGGACGATTTATTAACTAAAGTTCCTGTTAAAAAAGGCGACTTTTTCTATGTTCCAAGTGGGACGATCCATGCGATCGGTAAGGGAATCATGATTTTAGAAACGCAACAAAGCAGCGATACGACTTATAGAGTGTATGACTATGACCGTAAAGATGATAATGGAAATCCAAGAGAGCTGCATTTACAGCAATCAATTGATGTAACCACGGTTCCTGCCAAGGCGCCTGTTCTGGAGATCCAACAGCAGAATCAAGGGCAGTCTACAGTAGTGACTTACTTGAAAACAGAATTTTTCAATGTTTACGAATGGTTGGTAAAAGGATCATTGAAATTGAAAAAGGGTGCACCATACACTCTGGCAACGGTTATTGAAGGTGCCGGAAGTCTGGTGATCGAGAAGGAAAATCCAACACAAAACGATAGCTATGAGTTGAAGAAGGGCGATAGCTTCATTCTTCCAACGGATATCGAAAAATGGCGTGTGGAAGGGGATATGACAATTATTGCGTCAGAACCTGGTGAAAAAGCATAATTGAGTAATCAAAAATAACATTTGAACCTTTAGTTTCTGGGGATCAAATGTTGTTTTTTATTTAGTCGATTTTCGTTTTATGACAATGATTCAGAGAACGACTAAAAGAATAATGATAATAGTTGCCTCTATTAATAGTAGATTTACAATATTTCATAGTTTTAAGCTGTAGGCTTTTGAATTTGCACACGCAGTGTTTTGCTGCTAGTCATAGATATATCTGTTACGAGATATTACAGAAATACAAAAGCATCTGCCTTAGAAATATATAAGGCAGATGCTTTTTTTAGGAGAAAAAATATCTAGTTAAACGCATTCGGTCTGCATTTTTTCTCCGTATTTTCTTTCTAATGCGGTGTTGATCAGGCGCATGCCAAGGTTTTCGTTTCTGGATAGGATCGGTCCGTGGAAATAAGAGCCGAAAACATTTTTATAGATGACTCCTTCAGAGCCGTCTTCAGCGTTATTCCCTTTTCCTTCGAGAACTTTACCAAGTGGTCGTTCTCCTTCGCCAAGGAATGTGCGGCCGTTGTGGTTTTCAAAGCCGTAGTAGGTTTCATTGAATTCTTCATTATGAATAACAATATCGCCAATATAGCGGCTATTTTCCTGACTAAGTGTGTAGTGATCCAATGCGCTGATCCCTTTGATTTTTTGCCCATCCGCACCAATATAATAGTGCCCTAGCAACTGAAATCCACCGCAAATGGCTAAAATAACGCCATCATCTTCGATAAACTGGGTAAGCGCCTCTTTTTTTGATTGGATATCCTGAGAAACAATCAGCTGCTCGAAATCCTGACCGCCACCGAAAAATACCAAATCATATTTAGTTGGATCAAAAGGCTCATAAATGCTGACGATTTCAGAATGGAAAGTAATCCCGTTTTGCTCAGCTAGATACTTCAGCATCAGCAGGTTTCCATTATCACCGTAAGTATTCAATAGATTTCCATAAAGGTGGCAAACACGTAATTCTTTAGACACCGTTCATTCCTCCTTGAATATAGCCTTGTGTAGTTAATGCTTTTCGTAACTGTAGAACAGCTGTATATGTAGCTAAAATGTAGACATGTTCCGTAGGCAGATTTTTGATTGCTGTAATGACCTCTTCAAGATTTTCGATTTCTGACAGTTTATCCTCAGAAATACCAGCAACCTTCAGGCGTAGAGCCATATCTTTATGACGATCACCACCGGCAATAACTGCTGGGATGTCCATATCTGCAAAGGCTTCGTGATTTCCGTCCCAGATCCAGCTAACATCAATACCGTCTGCGTAATTTGCATTCAGTAAGGAAACGAGAGAAAACGGGTAGGGAGACAAACCAATCATATCAATAACCTGATTTATCCCGACCGGATTTTTTACCAGTACAAGTGTACAGCGTTTATCGCCAATTTGAATAACTTCCTGTCTGCCAAATACTTTTTCATCGTAGCTCAAGCCCGACTTGATTTTTTCTTTCGACACGCCGTAATGTTCAGCAACAGCTGTCGCGGCAAGGGCATTATAAACATTGTACATACCACCCACCGCAATATCATATGCTCCACCATCGATTACGAATGCAGCAGAGACATTATCCATAGCTGTCATTTCAGTCAGCTGAACATCCAGCTCCGGACGTTTGAAATCACAATTTGGGCAGTAGTACTTACCCAGATTGGCATAAGTAATCATTTTATAGTGTAAAATATGGTGACATTTCGGACAAAGTACACCATCTGTGTTGTAATGTGCCAACTGCTCATGATCTGACTCATGATTAAACCCGTAATATTTTCTTGGGTTTACTGTTTCAACAGAATTAAAAATGGGTGAATCTCCGTTACAGATGATTGGCGCCTCCGGTGATGCTGCTGCGCCTTCAACAATCATTCGATAGGTAGTGTAAATCTCTCCATAGCGATCCATCTGATCTCGAAAAATATTGGTAAATAGAAATAGCTTTGGTTTTACATATTTTGTAACTGTACTCAGACTGGCTTCATCAATCTCAAGTACGGCAAATTTCTTCTGCCCTTTTTTTGCTTTAGCGGAAAGAAAAGTAGAAACAATTCCTTGGGCCATATTTGCACCTGTTGGGTTTGTTAATACATGATCGAATTCCTGCTTCAGAATGTTTACTGTCAACGCTGTTGTCAATGTTTTTCCATTTGTTCCAGTTACGACAACAATCTCATAATCTTTTGCTAATGTATCTAAAATTTTAGGGTCTATTTTTAATGCCAACTGTCCGGGATAACTGCTGCCGCCTTTGAAGAAAGTTTGCAGTACCCATTGTGAGGTCTTTCCGGCCAGAATAGCAAGGTGACTTCTAACGCCCATGATATCTCCTCCATCATTAGAGTGAACAATCAACGGTTGATTGGACTAAACTCAACCTATAATACCATAATTCAAGAAGTGTGACAAAGTAGGCTGTCTTTGAATACTCGAGAGCGAATGCGTGTGATTTTCAAGGAGAAATGGGAGAAAGTAAGGCTGTTCTAACGCTCAGGTAGGACACAAGAGAAGCTGTAGGAATGATCGGTGCTTAAGAATATATTAAGAGGGAGGAAAATATAAAAAAATCCGAGCTTATAGTGGTTGCATACAAGCTCGGGACTATAATTTTTTAATATCTATTTCTTAACGGATCCTATCCAATAATAATTTTTTCTGAAGGGTATTCGTAGCCTAAATCTCGTGTCTCTTTTGGAATGAACAGCATTAGGGTATAAAGCATACCGATTCGACCGATGAACATCAGTAGGGAAATCATGATTTTTCCTACATTGCTCAAATCATCAGTGATTCCGAGAGAAAGTCCGGTCGTTCCAAAGGCAGACGCGACCTCGACGATAATGGCAATCAGTGAATGATCCTCTGTTGCTGAGAGGAACACAACAGAAAAGAAGCACATCAATAAAGAAAGCATAAACACCACGACTGATTTTCGAACATCGTCATCATCGATTCGCCGACCAAAGATATTTACGTTGTCCTCACTTTTGATAAAGGAGTAAAGATACAAGCCAATAATGGCAATGGTTGTGGTCCGCACACCACCACCAACAGAGCTTGGGCTACAGCCGATGAACATAAGCATAGAAAAAATAATCAATGTAGTCACTTGAAAGTCACTTAGCTGATTGATCTGCAGCCCGGCGTTTCTAGTGGTCATGGAATAGAACATGGAGGTTATCCATCGATTGACTTCTGTCATATCCGCAAATAAATGATTACGTTCCAGCATATAGATCAGCAGAGTGCCCCCTATGAACAGAATAACGAAAGCCAACATCGCTATCTTGCTGAAGAGCGAAAATCGGAAAGGCAATCCTCGCTTTTTCTTTTTGAAGAATAGCCATTCACGAAATTCCATCAACACAGGAAAGCCGATCCCTCCAATGAAAATCAAGAACATCATAATGATCAAAAATAGATAATCATCAGCGAACGGAATGATTGAATCACCGGTCACGTCAAATCCGGAGTTGGTAACAGCCGAGATAGACTGATAAAAACCATAGAAAATGGCATCTCTCCACGTGTCATAATAGCCGGAAAAGTAGAAGTAGATAGAGAAAAAGGCGCCGAAAATAACTTGAAACCATAACAAGATGGAGAAGGTTATTCGTATTAGCCGTACGATTCCACTTAATTTAGGCTGATTCATATCAGTCATGATCAATTGGCGTTGCTTTAAAGTAATTCTGCGTTTTGACAGGATAATAAAAGCGGTTGAAATCATCATGATTCCCAACCCACCTACTTGAAAGAGTACTTCAAGTAAGACGATTCCTCGATCATTAAACACAGTATGAATATCAAAGGTCGTCAGGCCGGTCACACTAACCGTACTGACGGCCATAAAAAACATATCTAAAAAGGATACCTTTGATTCGGGAACTCTGAAAAAAGGTAGGTAGAACAGAAGCAGCGACAGAATTGTCATCAAAATATAGTAACTGACAATAATCTGAATCGAAGAAAAATGCTCCTGAATGAACTGGCGGATCTTTTTCTGAGAACGCCAGAGAAAACGACTGAAAAACATGGTAAGCCTCCTACAATATCAATAGAACAAGTATAGCAGAAAAACGCGTTGACGGAAGAATAAAAAGGAGGAAGCTATTTCGTTTAAATAAAAATGGTGGCAAGAAAAGAGATACCGCACTATTTTTTTCAAGCGAATGTCCGTAATGCAAGCTGAATGCTGTTTCTTAAACAACAACATAATTACCAAAAGAAAAACAGAAAAATATGTGGAAATACCTTATTCTATGGATATGCAACAAAGATGTGCGCAGGTGCAACTAATCAGCCATTGTAACTGTTACAAAGATTCTCTACTATAATAGTTAGAAGTAAGAAACTACGGAGGAAAAAAATGTTTGGTGAAAAGTTAAAAGAGCTGCGAGTAAAAAAAGGGATATCACAAGAAGAATTATCAGAGCTATTGGATGTTTCCAGACAATCCATTTCTCGATATGAAAATGGCACATCGCAACCGGATTTTGAAAAGCTGGTGCAATTATCAAAATACTTTGAGGTGTCAACAGATTATTTATTAGATAACAGGACAGAAAAAGCAACAACGGAGTCGACTAAGAATGAAGGAAAAGAGAAAATTACGATCATTAGTAAAATTGACGGGAAGATGTCTTCATTTTATAAGTTTACTTTGTCTCCTGTAGTAGGGAAAAAAGCGTATCATCCCGAGGTTTTACTGATGGGGATAGATGGGCACAGTTTTTGGGGTGACAGTTCAGTAGCATTAGGGTGGTACAAAGACAGAGCAGATGCAGAGAAAGAGCTAAAGAATATAAGCGAAGCAATGTCACAAGGAAGGTCGGTTTACGCGTTGGAGTATTCTGTGGGTGTGAAAAACAAAGGATTGTTTGATTTTGAAATGGATGAAGGCTAAAGTAAAGATATAGGATGAGGGAGGAGAAATTTTCACTGATGAATAGGTGAAAGTTTCCTCTTTTTTCTCTTGAAAAATGAATAAGTATAGAAAATTTTCTTAAAAAGAATCCAACGAATACATGCGCATTGAATTTACTACTGTAAAAACCTTCGGAAATATAGTAAAATACGAAAGGAACGAAATGAAAGGTGACAGTGAGAGATGGCACAACTATTTTTTAAATACGGCGCAATGAATAGTGGAAAAACAATTGAGATTTTGAAAGTTGCACATAACTATGAAGAACAGGATAAGCCTGTTGTTTTGATGACTAGTGGTCTTGATACACGAGATGGTATCGGAATGGTATCCAGTCGAATTGGATTGAAACGGGAAGCCACCCCCATTTTTGAAGAGACAAATGTCTATGAGTTGGTCAAAGCGTTAGATGTTCAGCCTTACTGTATACTTGTTGATGAATCGCAATTTTTGAGTAAGCATCATGTCATCGAGTTTGCTAGGGTCGTAGACGACTTGAATATTCCAGTTATGGCTTTTGGTTTGAAAAATGATTTTCGAAATGAATTATTTGAAGGCTCTAAGTACCTACTGCTTTATGCAGATAAAATCGAAGAGTTGAAAACAATCTGCTGGTTCTGTCATAAAAAAGCAATAATGAACCTTCATTATATAGATGGTCAACCCGTTTACGAGGGCGATCAAGTTCAAATTGGCGGAAATGAAGCCTACTATCCAGTGTGCAGAAAACACTATTTCCATCCAGAGGGCTCAGAATAACGACGAAAAAAAACGACATTCAATGGAATGATATGGAAACTGAACAATAATTTGAACAGTTTCCACAACAGAGAAGAGGAGGACTATTACTCTAGTGTAGGAACCTCTAGAAGTAATAGCTATCGGACCACCAAAATAAAGAAACTGAACAATAATTTGAACAGTTTCCACAATAGAGAAGAGGAGGACTATTACTCTAGTGTAGGAACCTCTAGAAGTAATAGCTATCGGACCACCAAAATGAAGAAACTGGACAATGACTTGGGCAGTTTCCACAACAAAGAAAAGGAGAACTATTACTCTAGTGTAGGAACCTCTAGAAGTAATAGCTATCGGACCACCAAAATAAAGAAACTGGACAATGACTTGGGCAGTTTCCACAACAGAGAAGAGGAGCGCCATTTCCCTTTAACCAAGTAAACTAGGGAACTGGACATCGGACCACCAAAATAAAGAAACTGGACAATGACTTGAACAGTTTCCACAATAGAGAAGAGGAGCGCCATTTCTCTTTGACCAAGTAAACTAGGGAACTGGACATCGGACCACTAAAATAGAGAAACTGGACAATAACTTGGGCAGTTTCCACAACAGAGAAGAGGAGTTAGAAATTATGTACGATCAGTTACAATCAATCGAAGATCGCTATGAAGAATTAGGAGAGCTATTGAGCGATCCGGAAGTGATCACTGATACGAAGCGTTTCATGCAGCTATCAAAGGAAGAAGCCAATTCAAGAGAAACGGTAGAGACTTATCGTCGCTATAAACAGGTCATTGATGGCATCAAAGAGGCCGAGGAGATGTTAGGAGAGAATCTTGATGCTGACATGGCAGAAATGGCTAAAGAAGAATTATATGAACTGAAAAAAGAAAAAGAAGTATTGGAAGAAAAAATTAAAATTTTACTGCTTCCGAAAGATCCAAATGACGATAAGAATATCATTATGGAAATCCGTGGAGCTGCCGGTGGCGATGAGGCTGCATTATTTGCTGGAGATTTATTCAATATGTATCAAAAGTATGCAGAAGCACAGGGCTGGCGAGCAGAGGTATTGGAAGCAAATATCACGGGTATCGGTGGATATAAAGAAGTAATCATGATGATCAGTGGGGACAATGTTTTTTCTAAATTAAAATATGAAAGTGGTGCGCATCGCGTACAGCGTGTCCCATCTACTGAGTCACAGGGGAGAATCCATACATCGACAGCGACTGTTGTTGTGATGCCGGAAGCTGAAGAAGTAGAGATCGATATTGCCGATAAGGATATCCGTACAGATATTTACCATGCTAGTGGAGCGGGTGGACAGCACGTCAATAAGACAGCTTCTGCGGTACGTCTAACGCACATTCCAACAGGTGTTGTAGTTGCGATGCAGGATGAACGTTCACAGCTGAAAAACCGAGACAAAGCAATGAAGGTCCTGCGTGCCAGAGTGTATGACATCATTCAACAGGAAGCGCAAAGTGAATATGATGCCAATCGTAAATCTGCGGTAGGAACAGGTGATCGTTCGGAGCGTATCCGTACCTATAATTTCCCGCAAAACCGTGTGACAGATCATCGTATCGGTCTGACGATTCAAAAGCTGGATCAGATTCTTGCTGGAAAGCTGGATGAAATCATTGATGCCTTGGTTCTTTATGATCAAACATCGAAGCTGGAAGAGATGCAGAATGGGTAAAAATTATTTTGAAGTCCTGAAACGGGCTTCTTCTTTTTTAGAGGAAAACGGAAAAGAAGGGTATGCGATCCACTATCTTTTTCTGGAAAGGAAAAACTGGTCTAAGACAGACTGGCTTTTGCATATGAAGGATGAAGCGTCTCAGGAAGATCAGCAACAGATAGCTGCTGATTTGGAGAAGCTGATGGAGGATAAACCGCCTCAGTATTTATTAGGCTATAGTGATTTTTACGGGCATCGCTTTATGGTCAGTCAAGAGACACTGATTCCTCGACCGGAAACTGAAGAGCTAGTCGAGCATTGCCTAACAGAAAATACTCAGGAAACATTGACCGTTGTCGATGTCGGTACGGGAACCGGTGCGATCGCGATCAGCTTGAAGCTAGCAAATCCGAAATGGCAAGTATTGGCAGTGGAGCTATCGGAAGGTGCGTTGCGAGTTGCTGAGAAAAATGCAAAAAATTTACATGCGGAAATTTCATTCTTTTTAGGAAATGGGCTATCTCCAGTGCTGGACCAATCGATTGATATCTTAATCTCTAATCCTCCGTATATCAGTGCTGATGAGTGGGCATTGATGGATGAAAGTGTGAAAAAATATGAACCGTATATGGCGCTGTTTGCTGAAAAGCAAGGGTTGGCAATTTATGAACAGCTAATCGAAGAAGCGAAGCGTTGCCTAACTCCCAAAGGGAAAATATATTTTGAAATTGGTTTTCAGCAGGGAGCAGCAGTGAAGACGTTGATCGAGGCAGCTTTCCCTGAGAAAAAAGTAAGAATCGAGCAGGATCTTTTCGGTAATGATCGCATGGTCGTCGCTGATTAGCAGTAATGAGAAAGGGCGGAAGAAAGATGGAGACAAAACGATTTACAGCGAAGGATATCAAAGAAGCAGCGGCTTGTTTGAGGCAAGGTCAGCTGGTCTCTTTTCCTACAGAAACGGTCTATGGACTGGGAGCAAATGCCCTCTCAGAAGCAGCAGTCAAACAGGTTTATGAAGTAAAAGGGCGACCGAGCGATAATCCATTGATCGTTCATGTGAGCAGTAAAGAGATGATGCAGAAGTACGTTGAAGAGCTCCCAGAAGCAGCGGATCGTTTGATTCAGCATTTTTGGCCGGGACCATTGACCTTGATCGTGCCAATGAAGAAGGGGACTTTTTCGTCGGCTGTTACAGGCGGCCTCACTACGGTTGCCTTTCGAATGCCAAATAATCCATTGACCTTGGAGCTGATTAAAGAAGCAGGTGTTCCTTTGGTAGGTCCCAGTGCAAATACATCGGGAAAACCGAGTCCAACAACTGCTGATCATGTGTATCATGATTTGCAGGGGAAAATTGCTGGGATTCTCGATGGTGGTGCAGCAGAGATTGGCGTGGAATCGACGGTTCTTGACTTGACTGATTCACTTGCTGGGCCGACAATCCTACGTCCAGGTGCGGTCACTAAAGAAGCCTTAACTAAGGTGATTGGGGCTGTGGCGATCGATCAGCATTTACTCAGTGAAAAGGAAGCGCCTAAGGCTCCGGGAATGAAATACAAGCATTATTCTCCCGATGTTCCCGTATGGATTGTACGGAATGAACCGGAGGAGTGGCATAATGCGGTGGAATGGGCTACAAGTCAGAAGAAGAGAGTTGGCTTGTTTGCCGGAGAGGATATCGTGTCTCTTTTTGGAGAGGAGCAACGGGTCGAATGCTATTCTTTTGGTAAGAATACCGTTGAGCAAGCAGCTAGATATCTTTTCTCAGGTCTTCGAGCGTTGGATAAAATGGATATAGATGTCGTTTTTGCGCCAGCTTTTCCCGAAACCGGATTAGGAGAAGCTTATATGAATCGTCTGAAAAAAGCGGCGAATCAAAAAATTTTCAAAAACTGATCGCTTTTTCAAGTAGAGCGGTATGAATTATGATACAATCGAAACAAGAAATTAAATGAGGTGTTGTCAACTATGAATTATCAAGAATTTGATCCAGAGGTTTGGGAAGCAATTGGAAAAGAAAAAGAGCGTCAGGAAAATAATCTGGAGCTGATCGCTTCGGAAAATGTTGTCTCTGAAGGAGTCATGGCTGCTCAGGGAAGTATCTTGACGAATAAATACGCAGAAGGATATCCTGGTCGACGTTATTATGGCGGTTGTGAATATGTCGATATCGTTGAGAATTTAGCAATCGATCGTGCGAAGGAATTGTTTGGTGCAGCATTTGCCAATGTTCAGCCGCATTCAGGCTCACAGGCGAATACAGCGGCATACTTGTCCTTAATCGAACCGGGAGATACAGTCATGGGGATGGATTTATCTGCTGGGGGACATCTGACACACGGTTCGCCAGTAAACTTTAGTGGAAAGACCTACAATTTTGTCAGTTACGGAGTAGATCCTGTAACGGAAGTAATCGACTATAATGTCGTACGTATTCTAGCAAGAGAGCATCAACCAAAACTGATTGTTGCCGGAGCAAGTGCCTATTCACGGACGATTGATTTTGAAAAGTTCCGTGAAATTGCGGATGAAATCGGAGCAAAATTAATGGTGGATATGGCTCATATTGCTGGTTTGGTGGCAGCTGGTCTGCATCCAAATCCAGTGCCATTCGCGGATATTACGACATCTACAACACATAAAACGCTACGTGGACCACGAGGCGGCTTGATTTTGACAAATGACGAAGAGCTGGCGAAAAAAATCAACAGCAATATCTTCCCGGGAATTCAAGGCGGGCCGTTGGAACATGTGATAGCTGGTAAAGCAGTTGCATTCAAAGAAGCATTAAATCAAGATTTCAAGGATTACAGTGAACAGGTCATAGAAAATGCGAAAGCAATGACGAAAGTGTTCAATCAAGCACCGGAAGCACGTTTGATTAGTGGAGCAACAGATAATCATTTGCTATTGATCGATGTCACTGGCTTTGGATTGAACGGAAAAGAAGCAGAAGCGCTTTTGGATACAGTAAATATTACTGTTAATAAGAACTCTATCCCATTTGAACAGTTGAGCCCGTTCAAAACAAGTGGTATTCGTATTGGTACGCCAGCGATTACTACGCGAGGGTTCAGAGAAGAGGATTCTGTAGAAGTCGCCAAGCTGATTGTCAAAGCATTGAAGAATCATGATAATGAGTCAGTTTTAGCAGACGTCAAGAGCTCTGTGAAAGAACTTACGCAAAAACATCCATTGTATAAATAATAAAAAAGTGAGGCCCTATTCGATTGGAATAGCGTCTCACTTTTTTTGTAGAAATCATTGAGTAAATACAGTTTCCTGTTTCATCTGAAGGACACAAAATAAAGCATCTAAATTGCTTAAACTCTGTGTGTAATCAAAGAATATCTGGTTGCAAGGTTCAAGCAAAAACTGCTACTCCCGTTACAGTCCCTACTGATTCAATGCAAAGCACAGCGACTCTATCGATTCTTCACTGCTTCATCAATGAACGCTACTTTCCTTTTTTAGAAACTAGCCTAGCGCAATCCGAGGGGCATAGATTCGTTTCTTTTTTGACTTATACAGTCAGCTTCTTCCTTAATAACGATCAACCCTGTTTACTTTTCATTTCCCTTTTCCTTTTTCGTCTGTTTGACCAGACAACCAGCAACAACATCAGATACAGTCTTTTTTTATTGCTATTTTCATTCAGATTTACTCGTTTATACCTAAACAACCTAGTGTAAATTTGCTATAAAATAGAGAGGAAAAATCATATGATTCCTGTTATTTATTATTACTATGTTCTTATTGGGTGTAGGTTATATCTTTTTATCTTATCCGCTCATTTTTTTGTCTGAACGGAATCAGTCAACTCTATCTTAATAATAGAATCACGGACCAATTAAAAGCTATTTCATGATAAGAGGGCTACAAAAATATCCTTTATCAATAAAAAAGAACTGTATCTTATATAAAATGTTATCAGACAATGCATGAACAGGAAAGAATAAAAAAGGGAGATGCTGATTTAACACAAGAATGTTCGGATTTTTCAGTGAAAATCCGAAAGTTGACGAGTTTTGCTGAATTCTTGTGTTATAATTTCACGAAAGGAGAGGTTTACATGAATGTTGGTGAAGCATTAAAATTTATACGACAAAAAAAAGGATACAAGCAACGAGAGATGACAACAGAGTATATCGATCGGTCGGCCTATTCAAGGATAGAAAACGGTACACGATCCATTCGAATGAATGATTTACAAGAGATTTTGAATAAATTGTCTATCCAAGCTGGAGAGTTTTTTAGTTACGCAAATCTAAACAAGGATTACAATCAACAGGAATTTAGAAATACGTATTATTATTGTAGAAATCATCCGGAAGATGAACAGAAAAAAGCAAAATTGCTGAGTTATTATGGGGAAGCACTTTCTAAGGAAGAGAAGAGCTTAAGAGACATCAGTAATTATATATCTATAAAAAATGGATTTTGCCAAATTTGGGATGAGGTAGGGGCAATTACGCAAGAAGAAATTCAGATGATTTACGATTTTTTGATTAAAAAAGAGTATTATTTCCTCTATGACTATATTATTTTATGCAACCTCATTTTCCAGTTTTCAGAGGAGCAGGCAGATGCGCTGATCATGAAAGCAATTCCTGTGGAGGATGCTGAGCTGCGTGATTTTGAAACAAAGCAGATTGCGCATAATACGGTACTAAATTTGGTTACAGGAAGAATATATGAAGGAAAGTTTGCGGAGGCAAGAAAGTATATCGCATTGGCAGAGGAACAGGTAAAAGCGTTCAATGATTACAGTAGTAAGCTGCATCTTTACTATACAGCAAATTTGCTGGAATATATTGTAAGTGGGAAGCCGGAATATTACTATAAAATCATCAATTATATCAATCTGTTGAAGGATTTGGGCGAAGAGTTTTATGCTTCTGAGCTTAGTAAAGAGGTTCAGACTCTGACTCATGGTAATCCCAAAGAAGAAATCCGTAATCATAATTTTTCATCTAGCCTGACTTACGATATCAATGCAGATATCAGTCGTGGTCCGGAAGAGGAGACCGAGTAAATCACCCTCCTTGTTTGAGCAGTTTGTTCAAACAAGGAGGGTGATTTTTAGGATAGTACGGAAAATAAATTATAGCCATTAATAAACAGCACAAGTAAGACGATGGCACTGTAAATCTTCTTCACCTGCTGCTCTTCCATTTTACTGCTTAACAAGCCACCACAATAGCCACCTAACAAAGCTGCTGGAATAACGGCCCATAAGATCGATAAATCATAGACCTGAAAACCAGTAGTCAAGCCAATCGCTGTCAGCTTCGCGATTTGAGAAAAGAAAATCGTGATAATTGAATAAACAGTTGATTGCTTGATGTCCATGCCAAACAGAAGAGTCAGCGCAGCGACATTGATTGGTCCGCCTCCGATTCCCAGAAAAGTAGAAAGCAATCCTAAAGAAATCCCTGTTAAAAAGTAAAAGGCAACACCGGAAAGCTGATATTGCTTTTTCCCCCATTGATTGTAGAGAAGTACGAGAATCAGAGTGATGATCATGATGATTGTTTGGATGATTTGTACTTGGTCATCGGAACCAAAATATTCCAGAAGCAGCGCCAACAGTTGGTCTCCAATCACACCACCGATCATTGAGCCTAGAGAAATACTCAGTGCTTGCTGTAAATCGATTTGTATACCGCTTTTTATCTGTTTATAAGTAGAAGAAAGAGACATTGTAAAAACAGCAACACTTGAGTAAAAGGCAATTGCACTTAAGGAATGCAAGCCAATAAAATCCAAAACAGGCTTAATAATCACACCACCGCCCATTCCGGAAATTGCACCAACAGTGTTTGACAAAAATATGGTAATAAAATAAATAATAATGACTTTCATAATACATCTCCTCTTGCATTTATAAGGATACTATCTTCCATTTTACTGCTTTATTCTAAAAAAAAATCACTAAATGTGTCTGCAGAAAAACTTCTGATATGTAAAGCAATCTATTAGCACGTTCATTTTGGTTTCACCTTATGCATCTATTATAACATGAAAATAAAGATAAGAAATATCATTTCATAAAAATGTTTTTGGTTTTATTTGTTGAAATTTCATTTCTTGAGTGTTATAGTGAAGATACCAAATAGAAAACGTATTCAAGGAGGAAGTAATGATGGAAATGTCATTTGGTATTATTCTAATTTTATGTTTGTACACTGCTGTCGGTGTGTTGGATCAGATATCTATTCAGATTGGTCCATACACACCATTGTTTGCTGCAACTATCACGGGACTGGTCATGGGTGACTTGCAAACGGGCTTAATGATTGGTGCCACTCTTCAGCTGATGACGCTTGGGGTAGCAACGTATGGAGGAGCTACGGTTCCAGATTTTCTTTCTGGGGCAATCATGGGGACAGCCTATGCTATTCTTTCTGGAAAGGGAGCAGAATATGGTATTGGGGTTGCTGTTCCGATTGGTTTGTTGTTAACGCAACTGGATATTTTGGGAAGGATGACAAATACATTTTTCCAACACAAAGCAGATCGTTATGCGGCAGAAGGAAATTATAAGGGCGTTGAACGGTGTAATGTGTTGGGGATTTTTCCTTGGACGCTATCCAGAATAATTCCAGTATTTATTGGTTTGGCATTTGGTGAACAAGTTGTAAATATCATCAATGAAATGATTCCGGTCTGGGTCATGAATGGGTTGAAGGCAGCCGGTGCGATTCTTCCGGCAATGGGGATCGCGATTCTTATGAGATATCTGCCAATCAAAAAATATTGGCCGTATTTTATTATCGGCTTTGTATTGATGGCTTATTTTGCAGAGTTCTTTTCAGTGCTTGGCGTAGCTTTGGTTGGTTTGGCACTCGCTGCTTTATATGTGATGAACCAAAACGATCGTCCGGTAGCAACAGCTTCTGTTGCATATGAAGATGATGAGGAGGTAGAGATCGATGACTGAGAAATTAACAAAAAAAGATATTAACAAAGTGTTTGTCCGTAATCTATTCAGTCTGCAATGGGGCTGGAATTATGAGAAGATGCAGGGTTTAGGTTATTGTTATGTCATTATGCCGGCTCTAAAGCGTTTTTATAAGAACGATCCTGAAAAAATGAAGAAAGCACTTCAAACACATCTTGGTTTTTTCAACACAACACCTGCTATGTCCAATTTAATTGTTGGCGCAAATATGGCGCTTGAAGAAGAAATCGGTTCGGATGATGATACAGCAATTACCGGATTAAAGACTGGGTTAATGGGGCCTTTTGCGGGTGTAGGGGATACAGTATTTATCGCTATCTATCGAGCAATCGTCTTCTCTATTGCAGCATATATGGCTCAAGGTGGACAAGCACTGGGACTGCTCATCCCTTTGATAGCTGGTCTGGCTGTTATCTGGGTCCGTTATAAATTTACGTATATGGGGTATATCCAGGGGAAAAAGCTGGTCACAGAATTTGCAGATAAAATGAAAATATTCACAGATGCAGCCGCTATTTTAGGTCTGACAGTCGTTGGTGGGTTGATTCCTGCGGTTATCAATTATAAACTAGATATAACGTATAAAATGGGTGAGGTAACGTTATCCGTTCAAGAGATGCTAGATAAGATTTTACCGGCACTTGTCCCTTTATCGATCGTAGGACTTTCTTACTGGTTATTGGGTAAAAAGAAAATGAATTCTACACGGTTGATTTTCGTTTTGATTCTTTTAGGTATGCTTTTAGGCAATTTACAAGGAATCTTTGGATGGATCGGTGGTCTATTCTAAAACAGGTGATGAAGCAACCTGCTAACAAAAAACAGCGCATTCATAAAAGTGAGCTGTGATACAAAAAAAGTAAGTTACGTCATAGAAATTCAGAGGATAAGTCCTCTGGTTGATTTTTGAGACAAACGATAATTATCATAAACTTAGGAAGTAGCTGAAAATTTTATTTCCACTGAATGTTTCAGATACAACCTAATGAAAGGAAGTTTTAATATGCCAATTATTCATGCACGAGTGGACGAACGTTTGATTCATGGACAAGTAGCCACAGTTTGGACAAATACAGTAGGAGCACAAAGAATCATGGTCGTAAATGATTTAGCAGTAAAGGATCAAATGCAGATTGCAGCACTGAAAATGGCTAAGCCTGCGGGTGTCAAGCTGTCGATTCTATCAAAAAGAAAAGCAGTCGAAAAGATTCTTGCTGGAAATTATGATGAGGAAAAAGTCTTTCTGATTACGAAAGATATTCCGGATATGGCATATTTGATTGAAAATGATGTTCCATTACCTGCTTTTAATGTAGGGAATATTTCTCAAAAAAGCGACAGCAAGCCAATTAAAAAATCAGTTGCGCTGACGGACGAAGATATAACCATTCTTAGAAAACTCATTGATGGGGGAACAGCTGTTACCGCACAGATGGTTCCTTCAGAATCAGATGAGTCGATTTTAAACTTCATTAAATGATAGAAAGAGAGGTCTGACAATGGATGCAGAAACATTGATCCGACAAAACTATAAGAAATTTTCAAAGGTCAATAAGAAAATAGCCGATTTCATTTTGAAGAACCCTTCAGAGATGTTGAAGATGACAGCTAGTGAGATTGCAGATAGGAGTCAGACCTCTCCGGCTTCGGTTACTCGATTTGCTCGCTCAATCAATTTTGATGGATTGGATGAGCTGAAGCTTTCAATAGCTTCTAAGCAAGGGGACCAGAAAAATAAAAAGAATTTGGATCCGATCATCTCCAAAGACGACTCGATAGAAGAGCTATGTGAAAAAGTGGCTTTATTGTTGGGAACAACAGTCAACGATCTGATGTATTCTCTGGACAAAGGACAGGTAGAGCAGGCAATCAATACGATCAAAGGAGCACAAACCATTTATCTTTTAGGGATTGGCGCATCGTCACTGACTGCTTATAATCTATACCATAAGTTCAATCGGGCAGGCAGAAAAGCAATGTTCAACTTTGACCCACATATGAATCTGGAATTTATGAACTACTCAACAACAGAAGACGTAGTGATTGCTGTTTCTTATAGTGGACATACGAAAGAAGTGTTACTGGCCTGTGAGATTGCTCAGAAAAATCAAACCCCCATTATTTTTATTACTAGAAATGATGGGGAAAGAATTCGACAAATCAGTGACTTGCTATTGATAGTTCCGGACAATGAACATTTGGTTCGTATTGGTGCAATTTCTTCTATTGCTTCTTCAATGGCTGTTGGAGATATTCTTTATTTAGGCTCGATCCAAGATCGAATCGAAGAAGATATCCAGACCAGAATGATCGAAACGAACACATTAGTGAATCGATTGAAAGAAGGGTAACCAGATGGAAATAACAAAATTGACAACGGAAGGAAGAAATCCGCATAGTCAGAATATCGATCAGTTGAGTACCTTGGACATGGTGACGCTCATCAATGATGAAGATAAAAAAGTAGCTGAGGCTATTGAAAATGTATTACCTGAAATTGCTGCAGCAGTTGAGGCAATGACGGAGCGATTTTTAGCTGGCGGACGGCTGATTTATTGCGGTGCTGGCACTTCAGGGAGACTAGGGGCGTTAGATGCAATCGAGTTGACCCCAACATACAGTGTCTCACCAAAGAGAGCGTTTGGTCTCTTAGCTGGTGGTCAGGAAGCTATGTTCTCCGCAATAGAAGGAGCAGAAGATTCAAAGGAATTAGCAATAGAAGATTTAAAAAAAGTAGCACTAAATAAGCAGGATGTCGTGATTGCGATTGCAGCTAGTGGTAGAACACCCTATGCAATCGCAGCAATCGAATATGGAAATGAGATCGGTGCACTGACAATCTCTGTTACCTGTAATGACAGCGGCATGATGAATCAGATTGCACAGATAGGGATTGCTCCTTTGGTAGGCCCTGAAGTCATTACCGGCTCAACTCGAATGAAGTCGGGATCGGCACAAAAAATGGTCTTGAACATGCTATCAACGGGAGTCATGGTCAAAAGTGGAAAAGTGTATCAGAACTTGATGGTCAATGTTCAGCCAACGAACTTGAAACTGGTACAGCGTTCTATTTCAATTATTCAGGAAGCAACAGGTGTGGATGCCGCAACTGCTGAAAATTATCTGGAACGCGCCGAAAATCATGTAGCAGCAGCGATTGTCATGATTGAGACAGGAAAGAATCTGGATGAGAGTATTCAGGCGTTACGCGAAAAACACGACCGAATTTCAGATGTGGTTAAGGCGATGAACTAGATGTATACAGAAGTGATTTCAAAAAAAATCAATCGATTGGTCTCTGAAAAAGTTATTCCCGGTGCCTCTTGGTCGTTCGTCACGACAGAAGGATGTGCGAATCATTATGCTGGTAGGATGGGTGTCTGTACGCCATTTTCCGATAAGCTTGTCAAAGAAGGAGCACTCTATGACATAGCTTCACTGACAAAAATAATAGGGACAACCACCCGAATCCTGCAACTGATTGATGACGATCGATTAGACTTTACGTCACCAGTTAATGAGGTGATTCCTGAATTTGCAACAATCAAAATAACGATAGGTGATTTATTGTTGCATAAAGGCGGATTTCAAGCAGATTTTTCAAAGCGGGAGAAGGAAACATTTACTCAAGCTTTTCTCCATACTTACTTTAAGAGCTGCTGTATAGACGATTCCTCATATAAAACGGTTTATTCTGATATAGGTTTTCTTTTGCTAGGAGAAATAATCAAGGCAATAGATGGGAGTTCATTGGAACAGAGTTTCCAGACAAATATTTTTCACCCATTGGGAATGGTAGAGACAAGCTATTATCCGTCTGATTCTAGTAAAGCAATTCCTACCGAACAGACAGTTGAGAGAGGTCTTATACATGGCGAAGTCCACGATTCTAAGGCATATAAGCTAGAAATAGAGGCAAGTAGTGCTGGACTTTTTTCTACCTTGGCGGATATCAATAAATTTGTGACTGCTTATTTGGAAAAGGATGCTAGGTTGTTTACCAACGAACTTTTTGATAAAGTAAGGAGTACAAATGTGCAAGGCAGAGCTTATGGTTGGGAACAAAAGCAAGGTTTAGAGTCCGCTTACCTGTTTCATACAGGCTTTACTGGGACCTCGATTGGACTGGATATGGAGCGAAAAAAAGGATTTGTTTTATTGACGAATCGGATTCATCCAACGAGAGAGGACCATGGCTTTATAAAAGAAAGAGCAGCACTTTATTCAACTTATTTTTAGAGAAGTAGGGAGCAAAACAATGAAACCAAAAATAATTTTGATGAGTCATGGAAAAATGGCCTATGAAACACTACAATCTGCAAAAATGATTGCCGGTGATCTGGCTGCAGCAGAGGTCGTATCAATGGAAGAGCATGACGGCTTAGATGGTACGCAGCAAAAACTGAAAGCGATTCTGGATAAAACGGAAGAAGAACAAGTCCTGATACTTGCGGATCTCAAAGGTGGTACACCTTGTAATGCAGCTATGATGGAAATGGGCACGCGAGAAAATATACGAGTGATTTCAGGCTTGAATTTAGCATTAGTGATAGAAGCAGCACTCTCACCGATTGAAGATATTGATGAGCTTGTTGCCTATCTTTTACCGATTGGAAAAGATGCTGTCGCAGCAATCGAGCTGCTTGAATTAGATGATGATGAATATGAGGAATAATTATTGAGTGATTGACTAGTCAATCACTCTTTTTTGTTTTACAATATATTTATACGACGAAATAAATGCTATTGGCAGTAAGTTCTATTGCTTTAAACTGAAAGCAATAGGTACTTTTTATGCAATAGATTATTTCGTGCAATTCATACAGCAACAGAAAATGAATAGTAAGGAGACTGAACATGGGAAAATTTCAAGTAATTGATCATCCATTGATCCAGCACAAACTGACAATCATTAGAGATAAGGATTGCGGAACTAAAGTATTTCGTGAGGTAGTAAACGAAATCGCCATGTTGATGGCTTATGAAGTATCAAGAGATATGCCTTTAGAGGATGTCGTGATCGAAACACCTATGGGACCAACAACTCAAAAAACGTTGTCTGGGAAAAAAGTAGCGATCGTTCCTATTTTAAGAGCCGGAATCGGAATGGTTGACGGCATCTTGGAATTGATTCCAGCAGCCAAAGTTGGTCATGTAGGACTATACCGTGACCACGAAACACTAGAGCCTGTAGAATATTTTGTTAAGATGCCTGAAGACATCGATGCAAGACAATTATTTGTTGTCGATCCAATGCTTGCAACAGGCGGATCAGCAATCATGGCTATTGATTCATTGAAGGAACGCGGCGGCAGCAATATCAAATTTGTTTGTTTAGTTGCAGCCCCTGAAGGGGTAAAAGCTTTGCAAGAAGCACATCCAGATATTGATATTTATACAGCTGCTTTAGATGAAAAACTAAATGAAGACGGCTATATCGTTCCAGGCTTGGGCGATGCCGGAGACCGTTTATTCGGTACAAAATAAGCAATAGGAGCAGCCAGTATCAAGAGAACGATCTCTTCGTACTGGCTGTTTGTTTATATTGATGAAAGGAAATGGATTCATTTTTCGTCAAAGAAGAGAAGATAGAAACATTACTTTACATTTTTTTGAAAGAGTCTTATAATAATTTCAGTTACTGGCCAGCTTAGCTCAGTTGGTAGAGCAACGCACTCGTAACGCGTAGGTCGTAGGTTCGATCCCTATAGCTGGCATAGCTTAAACCCTTGATAGATAAGGGTTTTTTATTTTGTATTTTAAATGCTCTGATTTCTTCGGGACTAAAAAATCCTACTTACTAAAAATAGGTAATTTGAAGCTTTTATGTAATTGAAGAAAGTGGAGTGGGTGTTTCAATTGTTTGCGAAGAAGCAATTGATAAGTGAGCTTTAAAATATATGCAAAGCTCACTTATCAATAAAAAAACCTTCTCAAAGGAGAAGGTTTAGGAAGAAAACACTTTTTGATTAGAAGCAGCAGAATAAGCTAAGTAAATATTGCAAGAATAAAAGACAACACATAATGAAGTAACAACTCCTTTTCTTAAAGTAACTATAAAATAATATAATAACATCTTTTTGTCTATAGTGTTTTACAAAAAGAGGTTTATTTAATTTTTTGTTGGCTATTGAAACAAAAAAACTTCCTTTTCAGGAAGTTTTAAAAAATAGGGATAGGAGTATCTCGGACAATACATCGATCGCCCATCCAAACATTCTTCTGGCTGTTCTCATCTACAACACCTCTTGTCTCAACTATAGCACAAGTTGACAATTGAAAGAATGAGACTAAAGTATGAGAGAAGCAGGAGTGACCAGTAGAAAGAGAGATAGAATGAAATCATGTGAAGGCTGTTTTAGCCCATCTCAAGGATGCTGTTTTCAAAATCTAGAATGATCTGTTTTTCTACAGTAGAACCCCAAGTAGACATGAATTTATGATAAATATCTCTATCACCTGTTTGCTGTAGACGAGTAGCCGAAGATTGAGCCATTTCTTCCGGCATCCCACATTTTAGCTTTCCAAAATTGACGAGTCGTCTCCAAAGAGCAGAGCGGCTCATTTTATACTCTTCAGCAATGGAGTAAAATGATTTCGTCGTATATAGATTTTTCAGTAAGGAGATATCAGGAAGCATGATGATACTTGCTGCTAAGTTGGCCAATTCTTCTGTTAGTAGCTCATCATCGGTGTAGTAAGCAGGATTCTCATCCATATTGAAAAACATTTGAGAGACCTCAGTTTTGGATACATCATAATAGCAATGACTTATTTCATGACAAATGCTGAAATTAAATCTGTTTTTAGACATTTGGGGATTGATAAAGATTCTGATTTTTTTTCCTTTTTTTACTGTTACAGCTAGAAAAAAATCTTCTTCAGTAACGGGAATATTTGTGTCAATGACAATATTTTCTTTTTCTAAATAATTATTGACAAACATGTCAAAGGTATAGTCGATTGGCTCGAGATTACGTTTTAGAATATATTGATTGATCAGCAAATTTGTTAACGAATATCGAATATCCAGTGCATCGTTCATTATTCTAAACTCCTACTCCTCTTCATTCATTGATTGGGCAATATAGTTCATCAGGTTTTTTACCTGTTTTTTATACTGCTCTTTCTTTTCTTCACCAACAGCCTTTTCTCCTTTTCTAAACATCATTAATAAATCAGCATACTCCTCTTCGACAGCTGTTTCATTAGGTTTATCCGTCCTACCCATTAGGTAATCGATAGATACACTGAACTGATCAGCCAATTTCTCAAGTACCTCACTAGGAACATTCACGATAGCTCCACGTTCGTAATTAGAAATATTTTCTCGTTTCATTCCTAGGATATCAGCTAATTCTTTTTGAGACATATTATTTGCTTTTCGCAATTCTTTAATTCTCAATGCTAGAATATTCATTGTTTTCTCCTTATTTTTTTTCCTTAAAAGGCTTGCGTAATTGTTAGTTACCTGTTACAATTTATTATGTAATTAAGAATTACTTAAATCCTTTTATTTGCTACCTATATTATAAAACGTAATTACTAATTACGCAAGTGACAATTACATTTTTGTGAAGAAGGGGGTATTGTTGTTGGATCAACCCTATCTTTTAATCAGACCCAAAAAAGGAGAAAAGAAAGGGATATAGATGCTATGGATTATAAAAAAGAAATTTGTCAAATCATCGAAGAGTTATCAGACATTACGTTGTTGGAAAAAATATATCAATTGTTACTCACTATAAAAAGAAAGAAAATAAAGAACTGATTGTACATGCCTCTACCGATTACTTAATACATAAGTAATCGGTAGATACTGTCTCAGTCCTTTATTTTCAATAAGGAATCCACCAAATTTTCTACTACAATAAGATCTTTATTGTCTAATTGCACTAGCTTCTTCAGTAAATCATTGTATTTGTTTGTGTTATCTAACAGAAAATCACTTGCTGCATCAATGAGTGAGTCATCGATCTGTTGTTCTGGCGAACGATCCATTGGTACGTCTTCAAATCCCATCAGCCAGGCTTCATTTACATCCAAAGCTTGAGCAAGAAAATAAACGTTATCCTGCTTGGCTTCATAATTGCCCTTTAGATAAGCACTGATCAATGAACGTGAAACACCACTTTTTTCAGATAATGTGATCTGCTTCATATTTCTTGCATTTAGCGCTTGTCGCAAGCGTTCAGCAAATGAAACTTTCTTCATTTAAATCTTCCCCCTTACTATGAATTATAGAGAATTCTTGATTGGAAATCAAGAAAATAAGAAAAAATACAGTTTTTCTTGACAATTATTTTTTGAGATGCTACACTATTTTTGTCAAGAAAACTTGATTTTAGCTATGGAGGAATTTGATTTGAAAAATGTGGAATTTGATTATACTTTGTTGCAGAAGAAGATTGATGGTGTGGTTGATTCAATGTCAGTATTCTTTTTGCTCGTTGGTATCAGTAAAGTAGAATGGCAAAATATCATGAGTGGCGAATCCTTTTTTAAGCAGTACCAGATAAAGGAAGTCTGTTCACTTTTAGCGATAAAGAGTGATGAAATCGGCAGTTATTTTTTTAAATTTAAAATCAAGAAAACTTGATTTTTTAAAAATCATAGATAATTAGAAAGAAGGAAAAGCATGAAGTACACAACTAGAATCGCTTTGGCACTATCAATCGTTGTAGCAAGTGTTGGGTCTGTGATTATTCATAAGAGTTCTTATTTGTTTTTTCTAACCGTTTACCCACTAGTTACTGGTTGGATTATTGGTGAATGTATCAATATACCGGAAAGAAAAATTCGAAAAAAGTGGCAGTGCTTTAAAAACCGTATCATTATCCGTTTAATCAATCTAATTGATTATTTAACAGAGAATGGAGAAAAGTAAATGGACAGAAAAGAAGCATTGCATAAAGCGAAGCTGCAAGCAGATGAATGGTACAGAGTCCATAAACCGTTGATTGAAGCTTATCAATATTTAGAACGGCTGAATCAAGAAGAAAAGCTAGACGAGGTCAAAGCTGTAAATCAATGAAACAGTGAATTTTATAAAAAAGAATGGAGAGGAGAAGGTTATGGACACGATAAAGACTATTGAAGATTTCTGGGAAGCGGTAGATAGCTTCAGACAGGAAAGAGAGTTGAACTGGCAAGATTTAGTTGGTCCCAACGCTAAACTCGCTGCAGAGAAAAAATTGAATCCTTCGTTGACGGTAGTTTTGGGAATACAAGAAAAGCTGGGTATCAGTTTTTTTACTACGTTGCCAATAGATATTTCAGATATAGATGAGGACATAAAGAAAGATCCTTGGGTGCCGACTAAAATGGCACAGATTTATGATTTGATTCAATCGGATCAGTGGATGGAGGATGAAGAGGTCGTCAAAAAGGTGCAAGAGTTGGCAGAGACGATCATGTAAGTAACTTAGAGGTTGTTCAAAACAAATGAGAAAACCCAGTCATTAGTTTCATTTCAAAAATTTGAATTAGGTAGTTAGTGAATCAGATAAATGGTATGCCATGTGATCTGTATCAAGGATAAGGGAGAGAACAGGTATGAGAAAATCGACATTTAACTATATCAAGGATATTTTAGCGGACTATCCAAGAATAGAAGAATATATCAAGCAAAGAGAAGAGGAACTTCGTTATCCTTATCGCGAGAATGATTTGAATGCAGGAATCAAGGGAAGCAAAGCAGATTATGATGTACAGGTCAATATGATGATAACAATCGAACAGGATCAGAGACTTTCTGCTTTGGAGCGAAACAGACGGATTGTTGCCAATTTGTTGGAGGATTGCTGCGAGGATACTCGAGTTATTATTCAAGAGCTATATATACGTCGGATGCCAAAGTATACGATTCAAGGATTAATCACGAATGGCTTGATTTTTGTGGGAAGAACAAAGGCATTTGAGCTGAGAGATCATTTTTTTATGGAAGTAGCGAGAGACTTGAATTTGAATATTTGAGAAGTGAACGATTCACGGATTTTTGACGTCACTTTCCGCTATAAAATGGTAGTATCAGGAAAATGTGTACAGCACTGACTGGAAAAAGAGCAGCGAAGGACAGCTGAATTATTTCATCAGTCAGTGCTTTTCTATCAGGAAGAGAGGGTAGGCTTTATCCGTTCTGGTTGAATTTACTCGTGTTGAAACGGTGTTGTCTGCCTATCAATACTAATAATTAATACGGACGATAGCCGAATTTTTACTGCTGACTTTCATTATAAGATAGTACCATCAAGAAATTGTTGATGCAATCAATGAAAAAGAGTACTGCACACAGATCGTTCAAATCAAGAGAGTGACGAACGTAGAAACAGGTTCGATACAGTCTCCGGTAAGACAAGAAAAAGTTATTGATTGATTCAAGGATTCCTTGATAAAAAATTGAATTCAGATAATGAGTCCTCAATAGTAAATGTCTGCAGCTAGAAATACAGCCTGACGGAATACGGACGATGTTCGGATTTTTAACGTCTGTTTCCATTGTAAGATAGGTTCATCGAGAAATAATTGCTTTTGCACTGGCTGATGGAAGCCCAAAACGAATGAGAGAATCACTTCCAGTTGAAGGTGCATGAGCAATGGAACTTGAGAAGGAAACAACAGACTATCAAATCATCCATTTTTTTCAAAAGATTGTTTCTCAATGAATGCAACGAAGGAAACGACCAAGTAAAGGCTTCCTATCAAGGATACAGATTTATATATCTGTAAAATTCTTTGCAAAAGTAGGATTCACTCTTCGGTTAGTGAGCTATTTCGTATGATTCATAGAGAGAAACAACAGGCTTCATTTTTTGATGGTAGTTTGTGATGAAGGTCAGAAACAATTCCGGCAGATGAATTTTTACAACAGCTCAAATAAATAAACAGGGTTGAAAAGATTCATCTACGTTTTTATAGATCAAGATTTGCTATGGCAATCTTTTACCAGATTTATAAAAATCGTTAAAGTGAGGTGGCTTGGATAAAAAAGTATTTATGCAGCAGAAGGACTATCGGACATTCTGAATAGTCTGAAACAAGTAAAAAGGCTTCACCCGCTGATGATAATCAAAGCAAAAAAGTGAAAGGCAGTGGAGGTCGATAATGAAGAGCTATTTCAAATTAATTGATGGAATCGATACGGCAATGACACTGAATGTTGTTCGTAATGAGGGTGGAACGGCTGTTTACAGCCATTTACGATTAACCCCCGGAACAAAATATGATTTAGGCGACGATGCGCTGTTTATTCGGTCACTGAAGCAAGCGAAGGCTGAACGGCATTACTCGAAACAGTTAGTAGATCAGTTGGAGGCAGCAGGTGTTGTGTATACAGAAACACGTTGTAAATCATGTGGAGGTAAGACAACAAGGTTATCCTATTGCGTTATTGAAATCATTGACGAGTAAAGCGATACATGAGTTGGAGGGCTGCGATATGAAGATCCAATTTATGGGGATCAAACAGCAAGTAACGAAATCCGGATGCTCTTCCTGTGGAAGCAGACGAGTATCAAATCATACATTTCAGCGTGAAACCCGAATGGTTTTGCCTAGCGGTCAGATTAAAACCTTTTATGCTGGTGAAATGTACGAGGTTATGGAGAGTGATGGACGATTTCTACTAGAACAGACCTATAGTATAAACGGGAGTCCAGTCAAAATGTTTAAGGAAAGCTGATTAATTTACATCTGCAATTCTGAAAGCAATTAATGAAAAGTGGCAATTTTCCAAGCTTATTTAAGGATGTTGGAAAGTAGTCGAAAAGCACCAACCTTGCTTGAAATCTGAATGATTCCCGGCAAATTCTGGTGTGTTATTACCAGTGGATCGTCGTTACAGAAAGCTCCCTCGGCTGGTCAACTGAGAGTGTAACGCTATCCAAGGAACAATGTATGTCCAGATCTTTGGCAAAAGACAAAGATTTGCTCATAAATATTAGCCGATAAACGGCAACCCACAGGAGGAATGAACAATGGCAAAAGAAAAGAAAGAGACTGCTAAAAAAGAAACGATGGATAAGCAAGCGTTTATTCAACGTAAATTAATGGTCTTAAACAAAAAAAATGGTGGAAGATATGAACGAGATGCAGCACGTGTCGTTCAAAACAACCAATAAATAGGAGGAAAAATAAATGACAACAAGATGCGGCAATGATACATTGATTTCTAAAATTGGGATGAAATCCTTAAACAAACTAATGGAAGTGGATTTTGCAGTACTGACAGATATTGACAGCTGTGTAAAAATCAACACAAAGAATTACTATACTCAAAATGGAGCAGCAGCATACAACGTATACAACACTCCGGAAGATAAATTCAATTGTCTAGCAGAAGGCTGTAAAAATACCGGTACTTTGACAGTTATGAACGCTGCGGGCGCTCCTTCTGAAGCAACCTTTGAACTGCGTGCAGACGCAACTGAATTTGCGGCAGGAATCATCACGTATTACGTTCATTTCCCGGCAGCAGGAACGTATGAGCTGAAAACAACGATTTCAGATATCAAAAACAAAAATCAAACAGAAGCTGATGTTTTCGAACAATCATTCACAGTAACAGAAGCCGGATTCCAACCTGTAGTTGTTGATTTAGTGAAACCAACTGGTCAAATCCCTACAAATGGCGGATGGCAAGAATCAGCTGATGGTATCTTCATCAAGCTGGAAGTAACACCTGAAACAACAATCAAATCAGATATCGGCTTCTCTTCTATCTATGTTTACAACAGCCTAGAAGACTTTGAAGTAAATGATGTCATCAAAATCGGCTGTATCGATGAGTTTGCTGGTGAATTAACAGTCGATCCTGTTGAAGCAAGCTGTTATGGTGCTGGCTATGATGCATCAAGTATTGCAATCGAAAGAACAGTGACTGGTAAGAGCGTAACAGCGAATTACTGGAAGCTGAACCCATTGATGTCTAAAGGACATATGACAAGCGGCTGGGTTGTTCAAACTGCTGAAAAAGAAGTAGTTGCAGAACCTGGTAAAGACTATGGTTACATTCAATTACCAGATATGTTCATGGATGAGTGTGCCTTTACAACAGCAGCAATCGCTGACAGCTGTAATGTGACAGATTCATTGTTGACTCGTGTGAGTTCACCAGTGATCATGGACATCAATGAAAAACAATTTATCGTTCTTGATTCAGGAAAAATCGCTTTCCATCAATCTTTAGTTGGGAAAAAATTGTTGATCAGCTACCCTAAACAAGTAGATGTTGAACATTTTGTAGCTAGCGAATCATCATTGAACGAACGTCGTGTACGTATGTCATTCGTTCAAGAACAAACAGATGGTGTGAAACAACACTACATCTACAACAATGTATTGATCACATCATTCCCAGGAACAGTGAATGGCGAAGAAACAACCTTCGAATTCACAATTTCTGTACAACGAGACAAAAACGGCAACTTCTTCGAAATGTATCGAGTAGCTGAGTAATCAAAGGTAAGAAGGCTGTAAGGCTGGAGATTAGTCGATTTCCGGTCTTACTGCTACAAAATAATACAGCGGGTTTGAAAGGTCGTACTTTCGATCCGACTTCAGTTTAAAATCAGGAGGAATACAGAGATGGAAGAAAAAGGCATGAAAGCTGCTGATTTTTTAACGATCAGCAATAAATTGAAAAAAGTAAGTGAGGATGATACTCCTTTTGCGGTTGTAAAAGATCAAGAGGTATCAGTCATAGGTGATGCAAACAAAACGGAAGTGAAAACAGGCGAATACAATGTGAAATTTCGTGTTCCTCAGTCTCACTTTGAACAAAAGCCGGAAGGCGCAGTTGAAGTTGGCAAATATTATGTGTTCAGCGTTGCTTTTGCTGATATCATGATCACACCACGTTCTGATTTGAGAATTGTTGATGCAATTATGAAAATCACTCCGTTTTTCAATAAATTGAAAGAGAATGGCGATGTAGAAGAATTTAATAAAGAAGAGCTACTATCCATTTTTGTCAATGCGGGAGATGAAATCCACCTAGCCATTTATAATTTAGTTGCAACCTTCTTAGGGATCGATGATCAGATGGGTGAGTATATGCTGCCATTTTCTGTTATAGAAAACCTGAATAAGATCATGGATAAACACCCAGAAGTCTTTAATGAAGCTGATGTTTTTTTCGGTTGATCTATCGACGAGCTTGCGAAAATGACTCTTCTGTAGAAGTAGAGGCAGAAACGTTTTTTGCCAGCTTGAACATCTATACCTACATGGCTCATTATGTAGCAAAAGTTTTGAAGCAACGTCCGAATGTCATTTTAGATCATTGGGGCGTTGCTGAATTATTAGTAGCATATGGCCAATATGCCAATGAAGAAAGCTATAAGAATTTTCTGGAATGGAAATCCCTCAGCAATGAGACCAAACGAAAGGTCAAAAAGCCGAAGGAATATGCTGTGTTGTTTTATACAAATGAGGATTTAGCAGATTTAGATTAAAGAATAGATTTGAAATATCAAAAACTAATATATAGTATTTAATTACTAATTCCAAAGAAGATGAAAATATAAATATGTTAAAACTTAATTTATTCAAATTTGCATAAAACTAGTCAGATGTTTAATTAATCTGGCTAATTTTATTTTCTTGGTATTCAAATAATATCAAAAATTTGCAATTTCAAGAAAACTATCTATTTATTAATCAAAATTAGAACGAATATTTCGCTGACTTTGAGAACCTATTTTAGCTAAACTTTTACTATTATGAGCTACTCCACAATATCTTTTGCTGATATTTTTTTAACGACCGAAGATAGATATAGAAGAATATAAAACACCTCTAAACGATTTGATTAGAGGTGTTTTAATTCTTGAAAGAGGATGTCAATCTATTTTAGAAAATTCAACAGAAACATCACGAACAGAAAGTGTGTCACCCTCGTGAAGAATAAGTCCTAGAATCTCCTCACTATAGCTACTGGGGTCGCCTGCTTCTGATTCTAGTTTTTGGATGATTTTTTTTGCTTCAACAGAAGCAATGTATTTTCGAAAAACAGAGCCTTCATCTTCAGATGTATATTGACTGACTGGACCGTATCCATCTCCAATGGGAACTAGATTATAAGTTCCGGGGAGTAAATCTCCTTCTTCTCCAACTGCAAGGTCTCCTGTTAGAATTTTTTTATCATTGGATTGAACGGTTTTACTAAATTCAATGGATACATCTTGGATTGTTATGACAGAGCCTTCTCGCAGAACAAGCCCTTGTACTTTTTCGCTATAGTATTCTGGCTTAGCGGATTCCAAATCAGAAGAAACAATAGTTTCTTTTCCTTCTGTGGAAGCCATGTGTCTACGGAAGGAAGAACCTTCATCTTCATTAAGATATAAACTAACAGGACCATACCCAGCTCCGACAGCAACTAAATCATACGTATCAGCAAGTAAGTCACCATCATTACCGATCGTTATTCTACCAGTAAAAGTTTTAGCTGTATTTTGTTTAGAAGCATCACTCGTTAGAGATTCAGATATCTCCTTTTGTGAATTTGTTGATTCTTTGGTATTACTGCATGCAGAAAGTAAATTGAGTGATAGTAGTAGTAAAAATATTTTTTTCATTTAAAATACTCCTTGTTGATGTAATGGTACTTTTAATCAAAAATATTGTAACATAAACAATCAATAATTTATACAGCTTATCACATTTGAAATTTCTAAAGGTATCTTTACTTTGGTAGTGATTAAACGATAAAAATTATAATTAAAATAGACAAATTAGGACTCACTACAATTAAGAATTATAGTTAAACATTTGAAAGGAGGCGGCAAAGTGGCAATAGAAAAAATAGCAATAGATAGAAAAAGTTTAAAAGCAACGGAAAAAGAACTGGCTCAAATATCTTCTCAAATCAAGCGATTGAATAAGGAAAAACTTGATGTAAAGATGGATATGAAAACGATGCGAGAAACTAGCGTAGAAATCGAAACGATGAATACGCAGTTGGAAAATCTCAGTTCAAAAAAAGCTGTTATTAATACAGATGCTAAAAATATCACTGAAACCAACATGCAGTTGATTCAACTCAATGAAACAATACAGCATATGGAGAGTGTAGATATTTCTTTAGATGTAGCCGTAGATTTAGGCAATGTCGCAATGGATCTGGAAAATATTGGTAATGTGATTCGAGAGCAAAGTACAAAATTTATTGAAGAAACCGCTAAATCCATAGAAATAGGAGCAGCTGCCCTAAAAACCATTGACGAAAAAGTATCAGGTGACATGAGTGCGATGCTGCCAAAATTAGCGAACATGGGGATCGCCATAGCTGGGATGGGCGTGTTGGCTGGTGTAGCTGGAAGTTTTTCAGCCTCTAATCCAGAAGCAGCAGCGGCAGGCTTCTCAGCAATCAAAGAAATCAGTAGCTTACTTGAAGAAGCCGCAGTATCACTAAAAGAAGTAGGTGATAAGGTACCAACGGATGTCGGAGCGATTGTAGCCAAGCTAGGAAGTATTGGCGTAGGAATTCTAGGTATGGGGGCTCTTGTAGCCGTTGCCGGCACACTCTCTTCAGGACGTGAAAAAGAAGCCAAAGCAGGGTTTCAAGCAATTAGAGACATTTGCGTTCTATTAGAGGAAGCTGCCGAGCCTTTGCAATCCGTGGGAGATAAAGTACCGACTGACCTTGGTGCAATGGTTTCTAAACTAGGAAGTATGGGCATTGCCATCGTTGGGATGGGTGCTTTAGTGGTCATTGCCTCAAAAATCCCGGAGGGAGCAGAAGAGGGCTTTAGTAAAATCCTAGACATTAATATCCTATTACAAGAAACAGCTGAAACGATGGGAATGATCGCAGAGAAGATTCCATCTAACCTAGGTGAGATGGCGTCTCGTTTAGCGAGTATGGGTATAGCGATTGTTGGAATGGGTGCGCTTGGCTTGATTGCTATGAAGCTTCCTGATGGCATTCAAGAAGGCTTTAATAAAATTCTGGATATCAATATCTTATTACAAGAAACAGCTGAAACGATGGGAATGATCGCAAAGAAAATTCCATCGAACTTAGGTGAAATGACGTCTCGTTTGGCAAGTATGGGCATAGCAATTGCCGGTATGGGTGCCTTGGGTCTAATAGCATCTAAGCTGCCAGAAGGAATCCAAGAGGGCTTTAGTAGGATTTTAGATATCAATATCTTATTACAAGAAACAGCCGAAACCATGGGGATGGTCGCAGAGAAAATTCCAGCGGATTTAGGCGAAATGGCGTCTCGTTTGGCAAGTATGGGTATAGCAATAGCTGGAATGGGTGCACTGGGATTAATAGCGACTAAGCTACCGGAAGGAATTCAAGAAGGCTTTAGTCGAATTTTAGATATTAATATCCTACTACAAGAAACAGCCGAAACGATGGGAATGATCGCAGAGAAAATCCCATCAAACTTAGGTGAAATGGCGTCTCGTTTGGCAAGTATGGGTATAGCAATAGCCGGAATGGGTGCACTGGGATTAATAGCGACTAAGCTACCGGAAGGAATTCAAGAAGGCTTTAGTCGAATTTTAGATATTAATATCCTACTACAAGAAACAGCCGAAACGATGGGAATGATCGCGGAGAAAATCCCATCAAACTTAGGCGAAATGGCGTCTCGTTTGGCAAGTATGGGTATAGCAATAGCTGGTATGGGCGCGTTAGGATTAATAGCAACTAAGCTACCGGAAGGAATCCAAGAAGGGTTTAGCCGAATTTTAGATATCAATATCTTGTTACAGGAAACAGCCGAAACGATGGGGATGGTTGCAGAAAAAATCCCATCGAACTTAGGTGAAATGGCGTCTCGCTTAGCAAGTATGGGTATAGCGATAGCTGGTATGGGTGCGTTAGGATTTATTGCCAGCAAGTTGCCAGATGATATTCAAGAAGGGTTTAGCCGAATTCTAGATATCAATATCCTATTACAGGAAACAGCCGAAACCATGGGAATGATTGCTTCAAGCATTCCTTCGGATCTAGGAGCGATGGCTTCTAAACTAGCGAGTATGGGGATTGCCATCGTCGGCATGGGTGCTTTAGTAGCGATAGCTGGGGCATTGGCTAAGAAATTTCCAAAAGAAGCAAAAGCTGGATTAGAGATGATGTCAGGTATTACGACTCAATTGATGACAGCTGCTGAAGCGATGGCGTTAATCAACAGCAAGGTTCCGGCCAACTTAGAAGTGATGGTTGAAAAGCTTGCGAGTATGGGCATAGCGATAGCCGGTATGGGCGTACTGGTTGGTGTAGTTGGTAAGTTTGCAGAAAGCAATCCACTTGCAGCACTGGCAGGATTAATGATCATAGGTGAGATTGTTAGTCTGTTGACGGATACGGCCGAAGCAATGAAACAAATTGATGAGAAGGTACCGGGCAATATCGAACAAGTTGCTGAAAAGCTGGCAGCTATGGGGATCGCTATTGGTGGTATGAGTGCTATTGTAGCAGCGGTGGGAGCGCTAGTATCTACTGGTATTGGCGCATTGATAGCTGGTGCAGGCTTAGCGACTGTTTACGCAGTAGCAGCAGAATTGATCCATGTTTCTGAAGCAATCAATCAAATGGACCAAAATGTACCGGATGATTTATCTGGCATTAAAGGAAAAATAGAAAATATTGCTGCCGCAATCGGTTATTTTACAGAAGCAAACCTAGGCGGAGTAATGGATTTATTTGAAAATGCAGTAGGCGTATTAAATACTGCCGTTGCAGCCGAAGGAATCATGAAGCTGGCTGAAGTTGGGCAAGAACTTCAAAAATTTGAAGATATTACGATTCCTGATAATATTGAAACAAAAATTAATGAAATCCAAGGCGTATTTAAGTATTTACAAAAAGGCGTTGGCTTCCTAAAAGAATTCGGTCAGGTTCTTACTGGCGGTAAAGTAGATACAAATATTGGTGAAGATGCAGCCAAAGCAATTGGCAATTTGGCATCTGTTGCAAAATCTATTCAAGAACTAGAGAAATTCAATATGAAAGATCCGAAGGCAGTTGAGAAAAAAATCAAAATGCTTCAGGATACCTTCCAACATTTCACTAAAACAAAAGGCTTATGGGCTGATATTGGGAATTTCTTTGATGGTGGAGATATTGATACAGATATTGCTAAAAAAGCTGCGGATTATGTGACTAATTTAGTAAAAATTGCTGACCAGTTGGCAAAAATTGAAAAAACAACCTTGAACTATGGAACAGTTTTATCAAAATTGCAGATTATTCAGGATGTGCTTAAGAGTTTTGACAATTTTGATGTTAGCATGGAAATAGATAGTCAAATATTAACTGATACGGTAAGTAAATCTGATTTACTAAGCCAATTGGTTGGACATTTAGAAACGATTATGAACTTCAAATTTGATGATGGTGCTGTTGGAAGATTCAAGGTTACTGTTCAAAGTATTAAAGATGCTATTGAAGAGGTTATGAGTACAGACTTTACTCCCAAAGATGAAAATGGTAATCGAAAAGAAATGCCTGATTGGACTTGGTCAATGGAACAGGATATTCAACAAGCCATTGATAAATTGACGAAACTAAATGGGATGGGCGAACAATTAAGAATCGCATTAGATTATGGCTTTGACATGGGTAGTTTTGACCGATTTGAACAAGCGATGCTACTTATGCAAGAAGGAATCAGTCGAGTATTGAAGACTGATTTTACTCCAAAAGGTGATGATGGAGAAGACTTTGATTTTGGAATTTGGGATGAAAAGACATCACCAATTGCAGTAGCTGTACAAAAATTGACTAAATTGAACGATATGGCAGCCCAATTAGAACTTGCACTTGGATTTAAGTTTGATGATCAAGCAACTACTGATTTTTCTGATACACTAGGAAAAGTTGGCCAAGCAGTTCAAATGGTTGCATCGTTCAAGCTCGGAGACTATGGAAATGGTACATCAAGTGGTACTCCGGTGAGAAAACGTGGTGGGGATCAGGAAGTTGGAGAAGATTTTGGCAACTCAGGTGATAGCGGAGCTTTAACAGGAGATAATTTTGAAGTTGAGGTTGATAATGCTACTCAAAAAGTAACTCAACTAAATGGTTTGATAACGTCAATTCAAAATGTTCCTTTATTAAGTCTTGAAGAATTCCAAGCAAAAACATTGGCTGTTAAGCAATGTTTAGCTGAAATCAGTTCATTTGTTATGGATGAAGAAAACATTAACAATGCGAAAACAATTACTAGTAGTGCAGATGCATTTACTAAATTAGCAGAAGAATTGAAACTGTTATTGCCTCAATTTACAGAGTTCGGTCAAGGATTTGCAACGAATATCATGTCCCAATACAACAATGATAAGCCTGCTGAAAAGGTAAAAGAAGATTTTACGCAATTAGAAGTAGATTTAAGAGCGTTGATAACAAAATTCCAAGAAATTGGGACTGGCTATAAAGAGGGGTTGGTAGATACAATAGTAGCGGCAATTCCAAGTATAGGAGATAAATTAGGGGAAGTTGTAGATGGAATAAACACAAAAGATTCTCCAATGATGACTAAGTTTAGAAATATTGGCGCTGAACTTGGAAATGCTATAATTGCAGGATTTTCTGCAGCGGTTGAAGGGCTATATGTTAAAGTAGGTAGTTCAAATACTCCTGATTTTGACATAGCTAAGGTAGGCTTTCAAGCAAAGGGTGGTTTAGTTCCACAATATCTTGCTTCTGGTGGCTTAGCAAGTATTTTTAAGAAAAAGGGAACCGATACGATACCGACTATGCTAACTCCAGGCGAGTTTGTTCAACGAAAAGCGGCAGTTCAATCATTTGGACTTGATTTTATGAGTCGCGTAAATAATCTAGATGTACCAGGTGCATTTAGAGCATTGACGAATCGATTCGGTATGCAGGGAATGATGCCAGCTGTATCAACAGTTGTCAATAATATCAATCACACAACAAACAATGCAAATAGAGTTACTCAACATGTGGTTGGTGGAAATGCTGATTATTTGATGAAACGAGTAAGTCGTTATTTGAGATAACAGGAAGAATGTTAGACTAATTTTTGAGGTATATGAATTTTCGTTTGAAAAATGAATTTCCTCCAAAGGTAATATATGTTAAACTACAACTAGTAATATTTATCTATTGGGAGGAAATAAAATGAAGAAAATTATATTTGCAGTATTTGTAGCTGTATTTACAATAGGGCTTTCAGCTTGTGGATCAAATGGGGGAAAAACAGAGAACACTTCAGTTTCAACAACTAAACAGAGTATTAAAGAAAGTACCGAAGATAGCTCTGCTAAAGAAGAAAAAAAGATGGAGCAGATGGAAAAAAGTTTAGATGAAAAGAATATTAAAATAAGTTATCTAGATGGATATTTATATTTAACTAGAGAAAAAGGAATAGATTATGACTATTTTAAAATGGTTTTCAAATTTGATACAAGTAAAAATGAAATATTTGAGGTAGGGCTTGAGTTAATGGGGAATATTGATGGTAAAAAGAAGGATTATTTGTACTATGGGGTAAGTAACGATCGAATAGTTGAAAAATCATATAAGAATACTGATATTAATGCAATAGCAGAAGTTTTAGAAGACATGAATTATTCAGATCAAGAGCTATTAGAATTTGCTCAATGGTACTATGATAATAATAAATAGTAACTACTTAGAACAAGAATCTATTTCTGATTCTTGTTCTTTCTTTTCCCAAAAAAAGTTCGACAATGAAATTGTTGTTTTCCGATATCACTTAACCTAGATTATTCATGTGTTTTCTCTATATTCATAATCTTCAAGCTGTTATTTCTACTCATTTCTTTAAAAATTAATTTCCTCTAAGTAAATTTTTTATGCTAAACTACGAATAGTTGTGTGAAAAAGGAGGAAATAAGATGAAAAAAGTAGTATTAACTTTGGTAACATTAGGTGCATGTCTAGCTTTGACAGCCTGTGGCACTAGCGAGAATAAATCAACAGCTTCCAGTTCAACTGTAGAAAGTACAGAAGATTCTAGTTCAAAAGAAGATAAGAAGATGGAAGCAATGGAAGAAGACCTGAGTGAAAAAGGTGTAGAGGTTGAATTTGGTAGTGATCATAGCTATGTATGGTTTACCAGAGAAAAAAGTATGGATTATGATTATTTCAATTTGAAGTTTGTCTTTACAAGTAATCCAAACGAAATTTTTGAAATAAGGCTCACACTAAAAGGAAATATTGATGGAAAGGATAAGGATCCTTTGTATTTTAGTGTAAGTAAGGGAAGAATAGTTGAGAAAAGTGGTTCGGACACTGATATCAATAAGCTTGCTGATATTCTTGAAGAGCTGGATTATTCAGATCAAGAAATATTAGAATTTGTTCAATGGTACCATGATAATAAAGAGTAATGGTTTAGAACAAGAATGAAAACATTCTTGTTCTTTCTTTTCTCAAAAAAATTTTGGCAATGAAACTGTTGTTTTCTGGTATCACTCAACCTAGATTATTCATGTATTTTCTTTATGTTCATAATCTTCAAGCTGTTATTTCTACTCATTTCCTTAAAAATTAATTTCCTCTAAGTAAATTTTTTATGCTAAACTACGAATAGTTGTGTAAAAAGGAGGAAATAAAATGAAAAAAGTAGCATTAACTTTGGTAACAATAGGTGCATGTCTGACTTTGGTAGCTTGTGGATCAAATGGGAACAAAACAGAGAAAAGTTCTGCTTCAACAAATGAACAAAGTACAAAAGAAAGTACAGAAGATTCAGCTACTAAAGAAGAAGAGAAAATGTCGAAAATGGAAAAGGATTTGAGTGATAAGGGCATAGATTATATGTTGAGTAGCACATATGGTTACTTATATTTCACCCGAGAAAAAGGTATTGATTCAGACTGTTTTCAAATGAGGTTTATGTTTAGTGAAAAAGCTGATGAAGTCATGGAGGTTCAGTTAGAACTTAAAGGTAATATCGATGGTAAAAAGAAGGATTTACTATATTATGATGTAAATAAAAATCGAATTGTAGAATCTTCTTATATGAACACCGATATTAATTCTCTAGCAGATGTTTTGGACAGTATTGGTTATTCGGATGAAGAAATATTAGAATTTGCCAACTGGTATTGGAATAGTAATAAATAATAATAACTCGGGACAAGAGTAAAAATACTCTTGTTCTTTCTTTTTTCAAAAAGTTTTAATATTGAAACTGTTGTTTTCCAATATCACTCAACCCAGATTATTCGAGCGTTTTCTCTATATTCCTAATCTTCAAGCTGTTATTTCTACTCATTTCCT